>CAZSMX010000062.1:0-1524 GCA_964608325.1 uncultured Candidatus Peribacteria bacterium | reverse complement strand
TGCATGCGCTCGCGGCGCAGGTCCAGGTAGCGGAATTCCAGGCGCAGTTCCTCGTTCACTTCTTTCTCCTGGTCGATTTCAAATGGAGGCGTGGCGGCTTCGTTGAGCACTTCGATCTTTTCCACGAGCACTTCAATGAGGCCCGTCGGATTCTCCGGACGCTCGGCGCCCTTGATGCGCTTGCGGACGTTACCCGTCACTTTCAACACCCATTCCGGACGCACCTTCTCCGCTGTTGTGAACATCTCTTTGTTCTCCGGATCGATGACGATCTGCGTGAATCCGTACCTATCGCGAAGGTCGATGAAGATGAGTCCTCCGTGGTCGCGGCGGCGGTGCACCCATCCGCAGAGGGTGACGGCTTTCTGGTCGTCTGAATCGCGGAGATCCCCGCAAGTGTGGGTGCGTAGCATAGGCAACGGAGTATAGGGTTAGGATGAGGGTTTGGGCTAGTGGATCGGTATATTGACTTATTTGCTTTATATTATAAAATTACCTTATGCCTAAGAATAGCAATGAGCATTCTCTGGACGACGAGAAATACAATTTTTGTCCTATTTGCGGGGGCCGATTTTATGGGGACTACACTGACCATCGTTGTTCCGAGAGAGTGTTGAGGGCAATTGACGGGGCTCATAACAGGGATCCCGAAGAATTGACCATTGGGGCTTTGCAGCGCCCGTTTAATGAACGTCTCACGGAAGGTCTGAAGTTATTGAGAAAATACGGAATCGACGCAGAAGGATACACGGATTGAGACGTCACTTCTTCTTCGCCTTCTCGAACAGCTTTCCCACCTCCTCCTTGAACTCCTCCACGTCCTTGAATTCGCGGTGGATGGAGGCGAAGCGGATGTAGGCGACCTGGTCGAGCTTCTTCAACTCCTTCATCACGTCGTTACCGATCTCGCTGCTCTTCACTTCCTCCTGCTTCGCGGCCCACATTTCTTCCAGGTGCGAGAGGAGTTTATCCACCTGCTCCTGCGTCACCGGGCGCTTGGTGCACGCCAGCCAGATGCCGCGCATGATTTTCTCGCGCTCGTAGGGTTCGCGCGTGCCGTCGCGCTTCACGACGATGAGGGATGTGAGTTCCTGGCGTTCGAACGTGGTGAAACGGTGCTCGCACTTTGGGCACTCGCGGCGGCGGCGCACGGAACGGCCTTCGTCGCTCACGCGTGAATCGATCACAGACGTATCCGGCGATTTGCACCTAGGACAAATCATCGCCTCCAGTATACAGGCATGGAGGCCTCCGTCACTTCCAGATTTTGATGCTTCCAGGTCGCAGTTCCACCGCATCGGCCGTCAGGTCCACCACCGTCGACGGCGGGACGAAGGGCAGCGTGCCGCTGTCCAAAATAAGGTCCGGCATGATCTTGTTGTCCTTCAGTTGCATCAGGATATCCGCCACGGTGTAGGGATTCGGTTTGCCATGGAAGTTCGCGGAGGTCGTGGAGATGGGCATGGCGCACTCCGTGGCGAGGGCTTTCGCGACAGGGTGGCTGGAGACGCGCACGCCGATCGT
>CAZSMX010000061.1:0-1538 GCA_964608325.1 uncultured Candidatus Peribacteria bacterium | reverse complement strand
CATCGTCGCCCAGCATCACGATCTCCACGCCCTCTTTTCCGCTGATGATGTTCGTCTTGTGCAGGAGAACCGTCGCCGCCGGCTTCTTTTCCGTCCCGATGTAGCGGCAGGGGACTCCTTTCTTCTTCAACATGTTCTTTCCGTCGCGATACAGCTCGCGCACCTTGGATGCCGGAATATTGAAGGAGCGCAGGGAGAACGTCACCTTTCCTTTCACGTTGGCTGTTTGGTCGGCGATGATCTGCGGGATGTCCCTGAGCGCGGAGGCGTTGTCCGTGATTTTCTTCGCGATGATGAACGTGCCGCCCCACGTATCCAAATGCTTTTGCGACAGCTCCGCTTCGGAATCAAAGAACGCCATGGAGGAGCCCAGCATGCGCGTCACTTTCATGTCGGGGATGCAGGCGTGGAGTTCGGCGAGGCTGATGGACGGATGATGACCGAGGTAGGCGACGTAGGAATTCATGGGATGCAAAAAAGTATACGCGCAGCATAGCGCGATTCTCCGCATCGGTCACGGTATGAGGATGGAATTGTCCTTACTTCGCAAGCGCATCCCCTCGTCCCTCGGCGAGCTCGGGATGACAACAGGGAATGTCAGTGTGTTCGCACGCGGTCGTACGCATCCTTCAGCAGCATCACGGCCAGGAAGACGGCGACGGGCATGAGCTGGATGATTCCGCGGGCGTATCCCGTCTGCTTGATCGCTTCTATCGAAATGCTCGTGAAGAGGTAGATCGCGATCTGTCCCAGGTACACGATGAGGAAGAGGGCGGTGAGCGCAAGCAGCGACGTGAACGCCGCGCGCCGTCTCCATGCGAGCAGTACGGCAAGCACCGGGAAGAGCAGGTTCCAGTTTCCCTCGAAGAAGGTATTCACTGCGACGGCGTACAGCACGCCCTTCTGCCAACCAAAAGCCAGGTCGCCGACCGCTTTCGCGTTGCCGAACGTGAGTCCGTTCGCGTATTTGTAGGCAAGCCACGGCACCAAGACGAGAAGCGTGGAAACGGCGTACCATAGGGCTGTTCTCGAAATATCCCTCGCAGTCATATTCTTCCGTTGCATGAACAGGTATGCGGTGACGATGAGGAGGATCGGGGGAAGATAGAGAAGGAGTCCTTCGTTCTTCGTGAATGGGAGTAGCGCCGTCGCTACCGCTGACATCCTCAGCAGCGCTTCGCGCGCCGCTGCGTTCTCGGAGCGGATGGCATGGAAAAACAAAATGATCGCAGCGAACACGTGCGTTCCCATGAACACATCCGCGTAGGTGTTGGTGCCGTGCATGAGGTACAGCGGCATGCTGGTGATGACGTAGATCCCCGTGAGCGACCATGCGCGGGAGAGGTACCTGCGAAGGGCGTAGTACAAGATCGTCAATGCGGACAGGAACCACGCGAGGTGCACTGCGTTCACGGCGGGATCGTTCCATCCGGCCACGGTGGCCATCCATGCTTTCATCAGCGGCACCGCCGGAGGATACGAACTGACGTCGGCGGGCGTGTCGCCCCGGCCTGGTAACAACAACTCTATCGATTGCC
>CAZSMX010000060.1:0-1539 GCA_964608325.1 uncultured Candidatus Peribacteria bacterium | reverse complement strand
GGCAATCGATAGAGTTGTTGTTACCAGGCCGGGGCGACACGCCCGCCGACGTCAGCTCGTATCCCCCGGCGGTGCCGCTGATGAAAGCATGGATGGCCACGGTGGCCGGATGGAACGATCCCGCCGTGAACGCCGTGCACCTGGCGTGGTTCCTGTCCGCGCTTGCGCTCCTGTATTACGCGCTTCGCAGATATCTCTCCCGCGCATGGTCGCTCCTCGGCATGTATGTCATCACCAGCATGCCGCTGTACCTGATGCACGGCACCAACACGTACGCGGACATCTTCATGGGAACGCACGTGTTCGCGGCGATCATCCTCTTGTTCCATGCCACACGGTCGGCGGACCCGACGGTACGCGACTCGTTCCTAAGGATGGGGGCCGTCGCCACGGCGCTGTTGCCCTTCACCAAAAACGAAGGACTCCTTCTTTTCCTGCCGCCGATCCTCCTGATCGTCGCGGGATACCTGTTCGTACAACGGAAGAATATGACTGTGATGGATATTTCGCGTATAGCCCTGTGGTATGCCGTTTCCGCGCTGCTCATCCTGGCACCGTGGCTTGCCTACAAATATGCGAACGGGCTCACGTTCGGCAACGCGAAGGCGGTCGGCGACCTCAGTCTCGGCTGGCAGGAAGGGGTGCCGTACGCCGTTGCGGTGAATACTTTTTTCGAAGGAAACTGGATCCTGCTCTTCCCGGTGCTGGCGGCCATGATCGCAAGCCGTTGGCGCAGCGCTTTCACGACCCTGCTGCCTCTGACGGCGCTCTTTCTTGTCGTATACCTGGGACAGCTCGCGATCTACCTCTTCACGAGCATATCGATAGAAGCGATCAAGCAGACGGGATACGCGCGCGGAATCATCCAGCTCATGCCGGTGGCGGTGTTCCTGACGGTCATGCTGCTGAAGGACGCGTTCGACCGGTTGCGAATGGATTGATGTTGCCGCCTGCCCGCCCTGGCGTGATGGGCGGCAAGGGGGATGTGCTTGCGAAGTAAGGACAATTCCATCCTCATACGGTGGCCGATGCGGCGAATCTCGTTATACTGCGCGTATACTTTTTTGCATCCCATGAATTCCTACGTCGCCTACCTCGGTCATCATCCGTCCATCAGCCTTGCCGAACTCCACGCCTGCATCCCCGACATGAAAGTGACGCGCATGCTCGGTTCGTCGATGGCCTTCTTCGATTCCGAAGCGGAACTGTCGCAGAAGCACCTGGATACGTGGGGCGGCACGTTCATCATCGCGAAGAAAATCACGGATAACGCGTCAGCCCTCAAGGATATTCCCCAGATCATCGCCGACCAAACCGCCAACGTGAAAGGAAAGGTGACGTTCTCGCTGCGCTCTTTCAACATCCCGGCATCGAAGGTGCGCGAACTCTACCGCGACGGAAAGAATATGCTGAAGAAGAAAGGAGTCCCCTGCCGCTACATCGGAACGGAAAAGAAACCTGCGGCGACGGTGCTCCTGCACAAAACGAACATCATCAGCGGAAAAGAGGGCGTGGAGATCGTGATGCTGGGCGACGATG
>CAZSMX010000059.1:0-1547 GCA_964608325.1 uncultured Candidatus Peribacteria bacterium | reverse complement strand
TGGGTCAGCGGGGTTTGCGCGGCTTGAGCAATGCACCCGCCTGTCTGATGGCTTCCTGGGTTTCCTCGCGTAGCTGACCGATGGTCTCCATGGGATTCTCCGCACCCCTTTCCAGCGTTTCGCTGGCGATCATGATGAAGTAAGAACGGCGGTTCGTATCGACGAATTCCAGGTGGGCCTTTTGTCCCATCGACCATTTGGTGCCGCCGTTATGCGGGTCTCCGGAATCGCGCAGGAGCACGTTGCGCGCGTGATACCAGGCGGAGTCTTCCTCCGGAATGCTCGTGATGCCCAAGGCAAGTGCGCGCTTGAGCAGCTCTTTGGGTTCCAACCTACGGAGGTCGGCGATCAGTGCATCCACCTGCTCCTTGTTTTTCCAGTCCACGGCGATTCCCTTCGATTCGCCGCTCATGATCGCGGCCATGTTTTTCTGGGATCTGTTTTGCTGTTCGAAGATGGAGTCGGGACTGAAGTTCCTGAATTTCTTGAAAGCGCTTTCATCCACCACGGGCTCAAAGTCCGGATTTGCATCGGGCTGTTTTTCCTCGAAATCGAATTCGGTCTGCCGCTCGCCGTGTCTGTACTTCCTGATCATTATGTACAGTATATCATACTATACAAATAGTGTCCATATCGCCTGTTTGGCAAGGAATAAGCTACTCGCGCCTTTTTCGCGGATCGCGTACTCTGGTCTTCCATGAAGACGGTCCTGCTCCCATCGGCGACGGAAAAGAATGCCTATGCCTTCGACGTGCCCGCCGGACTGACGGAGATCGAATCGGCGGAGATCGACGTGCCCCATGATTGCGCCAGGCTTCTCATGCGCATCGGCGTACGCTCGGAGGTCTCGCTGCGCCTTCTCATCACGGGTGATGCACAGGTGACCCACGAGACGGACATAACGCTCGAAGACGAATCCTGCCTCCGGCTGCTGTGCATCCAGGAGTGCGGCTCGTCCGCGACGGTGCGCATCCGCCAACGCACGAAGATCGGAAACGGCGCGACCCTGACGATGCAGAACGTGTCGATCGGGGGCCGCGATGTCGTCCAAGACCTTGTCTCCACGGTCGCGGGCAATGACGCCTCGAGCAGCGTCGACTGGATGTTCTACGCCACCGGAAACGAGCGTCAGAAGCTCTCCGCTCGCAACGTGTTCGACGGCCGCAACGGGGCGGGGGAGATCCTCATGAAGGGCGTCGCCCAGGACACGGCGCACACCGCCGCCAACGGGCTCATCGAGATCGGGTTGAAGGGCGGCGGCACGAACACGTACCTCACGCAGGACGTGCTCATGCTGGACTCCTCCGCGAAAGTGGACGCCGTGCCGGGGTTGGAGATCAAGACCAATGACGTGAAGGCCAGTCACAGCGCCACCGTGAGCCGCGTCACCGAAGAAGATCTGTTCTACTTCGGGGCTCGGGGGATTCCACAGGAGGAAGCGCGAAAGATGTATGTCCTTGGGTTTCTGGGCCAAATAACCGGTCGGATTGCGGAAGGAGAGTGGAAGGATCGAATTTTGAAGGCGGTGGAGGAGAAGTATTCGGTGG
>CAZSMX010000058.1:0-1806 GCA_964608325.1 uncultured Candidatus Peribacteria bacterium | reverse complement strand
TGCGGGTCGCGTCTTGAATGGAGGGAAGGGGACTCTTCCCGAGAATCAGGGTGTTCACGAACAGGGACGAGGGCACCGTGAAAACAGCATTCGCACTGCTGCGAGCGGTCTTTTCCACTTCCGTGCCGATGCGCTTCAGGGCGGACATCGGTTATTACTATAGAATATATTTAGGTATGTTGTCAATCATCACTTCCGAAGCGTTCTACCGAAGAAGTCAGCTGTTTTGGCCATGAAATCGTTCCAATACGTTCCGAATTCATGCCCTTCGCCGCGGTACACGGTGTAGTCGATCTCCTTGCCGAGCGATTGGAGTTTTTCATGCAGCGCGTCGGACCAGGCAATGGGTACGTCTTTGTCGTTCGTTCCATGAAAGAGCACGATGGGATCGTCCGTATTCGCAAGCCTGGTGGCGTACGAGATGGCATCCCATCCGGATTGATTCTCCGCACGGGTCTTGAGCGCAGCCAGCGTTTCGCGGGCCGCTTCGTCGGAATCCGCGCGCCAGCGCAGGAAGTTCTGCCACGCGTCGCCGTTCACCGGCGCGTAGAGCACGACCGCGTCGATGAGATCCGGGCGGGACGTCGCGATGTTCATCGTCACGCCGCCGCCCATGGAATGCCCCAGCATGCCCACCTTCGATGCGTCGACGCCCGGGAGATTCGCTTCGCGCACGGCCAGGACGGCATTGGCACTGTCCATGCTGTAGCCGATCGCGCCGTCCGCGATGTCCGTGGGGTCGGGATTGGGATCGGACGGACCATGCCCGCGGTAATCGGTGTGCAACACGGCAAAGCCCCGGCGCGCCAGATAATCCTGCTCGCGTTTCAGTCCCCTGCCTTGCGTGTACACCTTGGGATCGATGTACCCGTGATTGAGGATGAGCAGCGGGAAGGGGCCGTCGCCCTTCGGGATATTCATGACGCCCGACACCTTCGTTGCGTTGCTTTGGTAATGGATGGAGTACCGCGTGTACGCGTCGTTGTCCGCCAGCACCTTCTCAAGCGTGAGACCCGTGCCGGAGAGCAGCATCGTGGAGAAATGATCGAGCGAGAATTCGGATGGGACCGTTTCGAGAACCCGGGACTCGGCCATCGTGGGAACGGCCGAAGAACGCTGTTGTGCCTCCGCGGGCGGGAGCGCGGCTTGGTCGGGAGCGCAAGCCGCGAGGGACAACGCGATGAACGGCAGGAATTTTTTCATATGGATCAGGGGCGGTTCGCCTGGCACGTCTCACGCGTGTGACGTGCCCTGCCACACCGTGAACGTCAGGAAGCTCGCGAAGAGCACCCACGCCGCGTACGGCACCAGCAGCATGGCGGCCAGGTAGGAAAAGGGAAGCAGGAGGAAGATGAGCGCGATGACCGACAGCTCCAACGCGAGCGACTCGGCGAATGCGCCTCCGATGGAATGCCAGGCGAAAAAGATGACGGACCACAGGATGTTCAAGGCCCCATTGATGAGGAACGCAACGACGATCACGGCTTTCCAGGGCTCGGGAACATCCGCGTACCAGAAGAAGAATGCGGACGCGCCCGAGAGGATGTAAATCAGCGTCCATACGGAACCGATGAAAGCGCCCGGCGGCGTCCACGGCGGAAGCGACAATCGGCGGTACCACTTCATTCCTTCGGCAGTCACCTTCCCTCCCAGCCCCGCCACGACCAGGAGCACGAGCACGATGACGATGATCGCGTGGAGCATAGACGCAATCATAACATCCGGCGCGAAGCCGGCATATTTTTTTCAGGATTAAAAAAGAACGCCCCCCTGTGCGGAGAGGCGTATCCTTTTCGTGTGACAGAG
>CAZSMX010000057.1:0-1852 GCA_964608325.1 uncultured Candidatus Peribacteria bacterium | reverse complement strand
ACTCACTTTAAAGAAGCTAACGAAGCTAATGCAGCTATTCCGTCGACCTTTCTTACAATTTGCCCCGAAATGCCGTTTCTGCTATACTAAGGAGAAACATTCACACAAACACCCATGAAGACTTTCGCAGCCCGCCTTTCGCTAGGCCTCCTCTCCCTTGCGTTCCCCGTGACGGCATTCGCCGCCGCGCCGGACAACGTGACGGGCATCAAGGCCGTCCTGGACGGGCGGAAGGTCACCGTAACCTGGGACAAGGTGACGACGCAGGACATCGCGAGCTACCGCGTCTTCTACAGCCATGCATCCATCCTGAAGGAGAACGGACTGTATGATGATTTCGATTTCGTCAGCGGAACGGAAAACACGTACGTGTTCCCGTCCCTTCCCCGCACGGACATGCTGTACGTGTCGGTCCTGGCCGTGAACAAGCAGGGGGAGGAAAGCGGCTTCTTCGCCGAAGAGGCATCGGTCCAGCTGCGCGCGATGTCTTCGTCCGCTGCGGCACCAGTCGCATCCAGCGCCGCGCCGAAATCTTCCGCGTCTTCTTCCATACAAATGGTGGCCGAGGCCGCGACGCTCCGTCTGCTGAAGGCGGAGAAGGCGTCGTCCACGGGCGTCCTCCTGACGTTCTCGAACAAGATCGCCCCCCTGACGGGCAGCGCCAACACGCTGTTTGGCATCCAGTTCGGAAGCGGCTTCAACCTGCCGGTGACGGGCGCGACCGTATCGGGATCCACAGTGCTCCTGAAGACCTATCCGCTCACCAAGGGGACGGTGTACCTGCTGCAAGTCACGGGAAGGGTGATGGGAATCGACGCCGGCGGAAAGCCGGTCTCCATGGATCCGCTGCAGCTCCCCACATTCGTGCAGGAAGCAGCCTCTTCATCCTCCGCGGCCCCTGCCGGAACGCATCCGGAAGTAACGAACCTGCGCCTGCGCGCAACGGCGGAAGGAGCCGGACGCTACACGGTGGACGCATCATGGAACGCGCCGAACGCCGAGGGAGTGGAAGGATTCGTAATCTCCCAAAGCATCGACGGAGGCGCGACGTTCGGCCCGGCACTGCGCGTGGCGGGTACGTCCCGCGGCATCAGCATCCCGCGCGTCAACGCCAGGACATTGGGGGTTTCGATCCGCACGCTCTACAAAGACGGACAGACCTCCAAGGGAATCTTCCAGGCAATCACGCTTGGCAGCAGCCAGACGACCGGCATGCCGTCCTCGCGCTCCTCGCTCGGCACGTTGCCCCCCGTGGGTTCCGTGACGGGAGGGAACACGAAGGGGGGGTCTCTTCCTGAGAGCGGCGTGAATATTTGGGCGATCCTGACGCTCGCCGGTGCCGCCGCATGTTGGAAGAAGATGCGCACGCAGCGCGTCGAGGCGTAAGATGGATCGGTGCGCCGTCTCCTGATCATCGCCGTCGCGTGCGTCCTTGTCCTCCTGCTTTTAGGCGTGCGGGAAACGTTGATCGCGTCACCGAAGCATGAGGCGGCGGTGCATTTCTTCGACGTCGGCCAGGGCGACGCGGCCCTTGTCACGGGACCTAGCGGGCAGCAGATCGTGGTGGACGGGGGACCGAACCTGAGCCTCTTGGAACACCTGGAAAACACGATGCCCTTCATGGACAGGACCATCGACCTCCTGGTCCTCAGCCATCCCCACCAAGACCACCTCTTCGCGTTCCCGGAAATCCTGAAACGCTACGCCGTGAAGAACGTGTTGATGACGGGCATGGATTTCTCGTTGCCGCGCTATCGCGAGATGCTCACGCTCCTGAAAGAACGACGCGTGAACGTGCTCCTGGCGGACCCGGCGAAAGACATCATCTGGAAAGACGGATTGATGCTGGACG
>CAZSMX010000056.1:0-2355 GCA_964608325.1 uncultured Candidatus Peribacteria bacterium | reverse complement strand
GTTTTCATGTGTGGTGTATTTGGAAAAAATAATGAACTCACTCCATCGTACCCCTCCCCCCTCGGGAAAGCAAGGTAGAATGTCGAGCATCTTTCTTTTTGGCTTACAGATCACGAATTTTTAGCCGGAAAATTTGCAATAGCCCGGAAAACAGGCTGTTTTGGCATATGTTTTTGCATCAGATGCAGATCAGCCCAGCTTTTGTGCTTTCAGGCTACGGCGGTTCCCGTACAAGCTTGCGATTTGATCCTGCCGCACGTACCTTATTGCACTGTATGGACGTTACGGTCCGCACAGGCTCTACGAAAGCGGGTTCGGATCTCTTTCTGACATCCCTTGAACTCACCTCTGCAAACGGTGAGACGGTGTGTTTCGTGCTCGAGGTGCATTCGGATGAACGGGAGGCGGCCACCGTCGAACGCGAATCCGAAATGATCATTCGCCATGCCCTTTTGGAAACGGAAGGAGATCCTTCCGAACGCCTGGACGACACCTTGAAGGAAATGAACGGTCTCTTGAAGGGAATGCTCGTGGCGCGCGCCATCAATGACGTCCACATGCTTATAGGCATTCTGGACAGGGAAGGAACGCTGCATGTCTCCCACGCGGGGCGTGCCGAAGCGTATCTCGTCCGTAAAGGCGTGGCGAGCCAGATCACGGAATACTCCGGCAAGCCCACGCCCGCCTTCGTGCATATCGCCAGCGGAGCGCTGCAGCCCGGGGACGCCGTCATCCTGTCCACGCAGCGACTTTTGCGTTCGCTCACGCCGGCGCAGCTCGCAACGCATGCAAGCAAAGGAAGCACGTCCATCGATACGCTCATCCGTACCCTGGAAACCGACGACCAGCACGCGGCGCTGGCATTGATGCTGCCAAACGGATCCGTCCGCGCCGCTTCCCGCAAGGAAACCGTGGAAGAGGATGAGTACGAGGCTCCCGTGAACCGCCGCCGCGATACCCGACGCGGAAGCGGAATCATGGCATCCATCGGATCACTATCCTCTTTCCTGCCGTCGCGCGACACGATGTCCAAAGTCGGATCGCTAGGGCGCAAGGCGCTGAAGAAAGGAACGGCCGGAGCCGCGGCGCTGCCGGGACTCCGCAACGCCACGTTCGTCACGCGTTCGGTCGAATTCGTGCAAGGAGTGCTGAAAGATCTGAAAGATCCGCGCCGCCGCCAGAGGGCGCACCTCCTCATCCTCGCCGGCGCCATCGGGGCGCTGGTCGTCATTTGGATGGTGGTGCAGCTCTTCACGTTCAGCGAGCGCAGCAAGACGCGCGCGGAGTTGCAATCGCTCATCGAGCAAATCAACACGCAGCTCCAGACAGCGGACAACCGCCGACTCATGGGTGACATGGACAGTGCCAACGCCATCCTCACCCAGGCCGAAGAGCGTGCGAAGCAGGTGATGGACAACGAGGCGGGCCTCTTCCGCGTCGATGCGTTGAATCTTTTGGAAACGATTCGCTCCAAGCGCGAGGAGATCAATAACATCCTCCGCCTGTCCCCGCGCATGGTGGCCAATATCTCGGCCAAATCCTCCGATGTGCTGGGATCCGGCATGGTGGGCCTCGGCGATGGCGAGTTCATCGTCCACGACCGCCAGAGCCTGTACCGCGTCTTGCTGAACACGGTGGAAGATCCCGTCCGCCTCTCCGACGATGTGCTTATCCTCGATGGATCCAACTTCTCGCGTTTCCAGAGCCAGGCGTTCCTTATGACGGGCAACAGCGTCATCGAGTGGAACGGCAACCAGGCCACGACCATGAAGACCGATGATCCGAAGGGATGGGAAGGAGGAGTAGCCATCAGCGCCTACCTGCGATTCCTTTACATGCTCTCGCCCGAGGACAACCAGATCTACAAGTACGAGCGCCTGACGGACCGCTACGGCGCGCCCGTGGGATACAACGTGAATGGCGACCTGAAGGGCGCGCTCGACATGGCGATCGATGGCAACGTATACGTGCTCAAGGATAACGGCACCATCGTGAAGCTCTTCCGCGGGGAGACCCAGCCGTACGTCATCCGCAAGGCCCCGGACGGTCTGCTGGGGGGCGCGACGAAGATCTTCAAGTTACCCGAGGGAAATATGTACGCGCTCGATTCCGAGAAGAAGCGCGTCGTCGTGATCAGTGACGGAGGCGCCGCGGGCGAGGCCTCGTACCTGCGCCAGTTCGTTTTGGAAGGAGAACAGCTCGGAACCCTCAAGGATCTTTACGTGGATCCAGACGAGGCGCACCTGTATGTCATGGATGAGAAGCGCGTGTGGGTCATCGACCTGCAGCAGACGGGTAATAACGCGAGCGCGGCGGCGCAGTGATGAGGGGGTGGGGATTAGGGCGTCGGGCGTA
>CAZSMX010000055.1:0-2359 GCA_964608325.1 uncultured Candidatus Peribacteria bacterium | reverse complement strand
ACGGCGTTCCACCTGTACGACACGTACGGCTTCCCGATCGAACTGACGCGCGAACTCGCGACCGACCAGGGATTCACGATCGACGAAGAGGGATTCAAGAAAGCATTCGAAGAACATCAGGCGAAGAGCCGCGCCGGCGCAGAGCAGAAGTTCAAGGGCGGACTCGCCGATAATTCCGCGGAGACGACGAAACTCCATACCGCGACCCACTTGCTCAACGCCGCGTTGCACCGCGTGCTGGGCAACCACATCGGACAGAAAGGAAGCAACATCACGTCCGAGCGCCTGCGCTTCGACTTCAACCACCCGGACAAGATGACGCCCGATCAGATCAAGGAAGTGGAAGACCTGGTGAACGAGGCGATCAAGGCGGACCTGCCCGTGAGTTATCACCTGAGCACCGTCGAGGGCGCGAAGGAAGAGGGGGCGATCGGCGTGTTCGACGACCGCTATGGATCCGACGTGAAGGTGTACGTGATGGGAGACCCCTCGGCGAAAGTCGCGGGCACGGGAAAGGTCGGCGACGGGCCCGTCTTCAGCAAAGAGATCTGCGGAGGACCACACGTGGCGCGCACCGGCATGCTCGGCAGCTTCAAGATCCAGAAAGAGGAAAGTTCGTCGGCCGGCGTACGCCGCATCAAGGCAGTGGTGAGTGGCGGACCCGCGGAGGTGGAGAACGCAATGGAAGCAAGCGCCTGATACGGGTACACTGCCTCCGTGAAGAGGTTCGTTTCCATGATCGGCTTCGTCCTGGCCCTCACGCCTTCGCTTTCCCATGCGGAAACCACGATGACATGGGATTTCCAAAAGCCGGAAGCCGTGATGCCCGTGGTGAACGGACTCACGACGGTGGAGAAGACATCGGAGGGATTGCACATCAAGACGTTCCAAGACGGATTGATCGGATGGCAGAATCCCCCGCTGCCAAAAACCGACGCCGTGTACCTGTACGTGAAAAATGCGCTGCCCGCGGAAGCGGCCTTCATGTGGCAGCCGAAAAACGCGGCGCCCGGCGACCTGCTGCAGCTGTTCTTCACCTCGCCCAAGACCGAGACGTTCGAGCGCGTCGTGATCGTCCCCTCGGACTATGACCAGTGGAGCGAGAAGACCCCCGTTGTCGCCTTCGGATTCCCGGCCGGCACGGACATCGTCATTCAAAAAGTGGAATGGAAATCATGGAGCGCACGGGAAAAGCTCGTGACGGCGATGAAGAGCATGTGGACGTTCGATGTCCTGAGCCAGTACGGGATCAACTTCCTGTGGGGACCGCTGTTCACGACGAATCCCGCGACCCTGGAAACGATCTACGACGGACTCCCGCCGAAGGGCGTGTCCGGCATGCGCGTCGTCTATGGCGTGATCATCGCAGCGTTGATCGCGGCAGGGATCTTTCTCCTGATGGATCGCAAGGGACGCGCTGTCCTGACGGTCGTCACGACGGTCGCGGGCTTGTGGTTGCTGCTGGATGCGCGCATGGGAGCGGAACTTCTTTCCTATGCGATCACGGATATCCGTTCCCCCGAATTCCGCACGCTCTCGGACGTTCCGAGCATAACGGAGAAAACGCACGGACTGCTTGAGGACAAGACTGCGTCTTCGGTGGTCCTCCTGGA
Source organism: uncultured Candidatus Peribacteria bacterium (assembly GCA_964608325.1). Taxonomy (GTDB): domain Bacteria; phylum Patescibacteriota; class Gracilibacteria; order Peribacterales; family Peribacteraceae; genus CAZRVH01. Next base: position 746 of record CAZSMX010000055.1, on the reverse strand, counting down.
ACCGGCAGGCAACACCTATATCGCCCACACCCGTTTGAAACTCTATCCCCTGGATGTCGCATCCTATTCGGAAGCATTGAAAATCCAACCGAAGCGGGCATGGCTGGTCCTGCATCGGCCGGATATCAAAGTTGAAAACGGCGCGGTGACGACGGACGCAGGACGCATTCTGTCTTCCGCCGGCACGGTACTGGAACGCTTCGGGAACGATTCCTTCCTTTTCCTGGAACAATAATGGTCCTCCTTCTTATCCTCATCGGCCTCCTGGTGCCGACGGCCAACGGATGGCTCCTCTTGGGACTCCTGCAGAATGACACGCCCGTCCTCTTCCGCGGCGAGCGGGTTTCGCTGGGATTCCTCATCGGTGCGACTCTGACGATGTTTTTGATTTTCTGTACACATATTTTGTTCGGACTTTCCCTCTCCTTCTTGCCGTTATTCGGAATGCAGGTGGCGATAGGAATCCTGCTTTCCGGGATCATGCTCTGGAAAAAAATCCCCTGCATGGCAGCACTGGAACCTCTTGGCGATGAACGATGGTCGACGACGCAGAAAATCCTGATCGGCATACTCGGCGTATGGACGATTGTGAAAGTCGCCACGTTGGGAATCACCTTCCTCTTTCTGACTCCGACGTTTTTCGACGACACCGTTGATAACTGGAATCTGCGCGCCAAGGTGTTCTACCACGGGCAATCGATAGAGTTGTTGTTACCAGGCCGGGGCGACACGCCCGCCGACGTCAG
>CAZSMX010000054.1:0-2526 GCA_964608325.1 uncultured Candidatus Peribacteria bacterium | reverse complement strand
GATTCGTTCTTCCTTCGGAGCGAGCAAATGGGGCCAGTGGAGTGCGCGTGAAGTTCTCATACGCCATAGAAGACGCATGAAAACGCCAGGACTTACAGGCTTCCTTCCCTGAATCAATCCTTACTTTCCGTGAGCCGGCATCGTGATCATCGGGGACATGCTGTGGTCCGGGATGTTCGGCAGCTTGCACTTGCCGTGCCTGCGGATGATGTACGTGATGAACCCGATGTTGAAAGAGATGCCGATCAGCCAGCCCATTGCGTGCTGCAAAGGAATAGCCATGGATCCGAAGAGTTCGTTTCCGGCCGCCTCGGGCGTGAGGCCGCGCATCACCGCGAACAGAAGGCTCACGGTCATGGCGCTGTAATAATTTAACGGGAAACTTCCGACCCATTTCTGGAACCACCAAATCGAGTTTTTCTCATAACGGCACCAACCGTACGCCGGGTTCAAAACGAACCAGAGGAAATCCCAAATGACGTTGAACGCGAAGTAGCCGGACAACGCCGTCAGCTCGGCGTACAGAGACCATCCCGTCAGGATGATCGGGAAATGGAATAGCAACAGGAGGACGCAGGTGAGGTACACGTGGTATCCGGTGAGTTCCGTCAGGTTGAAGTAGCGGTGGATCCATGCGGGGGCGTAGCGCCACGTCGGCAGTTTCTCGGCCCATCCGTTGGCTCCTTCGATCTGGATCTCAAACAGCGCCGTCACGACGGACAGCACGAAAATGAAGAGGAACGTCGGGACGAAGTGGAGAGGGTCGGTTATATACATGTGTTTGTGTGGGTTGTCTTTATTATAGCATAAGTCACTCTTTATTTCACCCTGGTTTGGCGTTTTAAAGAGGGGATATGGCCTATTTCATACCTGCTCCTCAAAGCGGGCAATCCAGCAAATTCATGTTTTTTTATCATTGATGAAATGGCTTCAATCAGGGCTCTTTAATCTAAATGAAAAAAGTTGCGTTTGGAGGGAAATCGCCCTATCATACGGAGCCATGCAATCCGTCTCCATCCTCGACGCGTTCCGCGCCATTGGCCTGAAAGATACGGCGCCCCGCCGGCTCGTCGCCGAAGCCTTGTGCGGTATCGACGCACCTGCGTCCGCCAAGGATTTGCACGAATGGATCGCGCGCGAACGCTCGCGCTCCGTCGGGATTGTTACCGTGTATCGCATCCTGGATTTGTTGGAAAAGATCGGCGCCGTGCATCGTCATTCCAACGATGGTCTGTATTCCGTATGCCACATCCCCTCCGTGCACGGGCATCATGTCCTGCTCCACTGCGATGTATGCGGCAAGATCGAAGAAAAACACGATCACTCGCTGTGCGAACAGGAAGACGCCGTCGCGCGCTCCGCGGGATTCCGCCCTGCACGCCACGTGAGTGAAATCCTCGGTACCTGCCATTCCTGCCAATAACTTCTCCCTTCTTTTATGGTTTCCCTCTACATCTTCGGAAGCGTCCTGCTTGTCAGCGCGATTTCCCTGCTCGGCATCTCTCTGTTCCTCCTGAAGGATAAGTGGATGCATGAGGTCCTCACGTTCCTCATCAGCTTCGCCGCCGGCGCGCTCATGGGCGACGTATTCATCCACATCCTTCCCGAGATGGCGGAGGAAAACCCCGACTTCTTCGGCACTGCCTCGCTGTTCATCATCGGCGGCATCCTGCTGTCGTTCGTGCTGGAGAAATTCATCCATTGGAGGCACTGCCACCACGAGGACTACGCGATGCATCCAGTCGGCACCATGAGCCTCGTCGGCGACGCGGCCCACAACTTCATCGACGGACTCATCATCGCGAGCAGCTATCTCGTCGATATCAACGCGGGAATCGCTACCACCGTCGCCGTCATCCTCCACGAGATTCCCCAGGAGTTCGGCGACATCGGCGTCCTGCTCTACAGCGGGTACAGCAAGATGCGCGCGATCCTCCTGAACCTCCTCACGGCGCTTGCTTCCGTCGTCGGAGCGGCATTGGTGCTGGGACTCCGGGGCAGCCTGCCGGACTTGGAGCAGTACCTGTTCCCGTTCGTTGCCGGAAACTTCCTCTATATCGCCGTCGGGGACCTTCTTCCGGAGCTGCACAAGCACACGAAACCGCTGCATTCCTTCTTCCAGATCGTCGCGCTGATCGCCGGTATCGTCCTCATGTTCGCACTCACGTTCCTGGAATAAAGCGGTTGAAACACTGGATTCCGCCATCCGATCGATGTATTATCCCCTTCCTATGAAAAACTTCCGCACCCTTCTCTCCGGTTTCGCCCTCGCGGGCCTCCTCGTTGCTTGCGCCCCGTCCGAATCCAAGGGCGTTCAGCTGTACTACTACAGCCTGAGAGACTTGAATAACGCCACGTACGACCAGCCGGTCATCGTTGCCCGCACGATCTCCTACAAGGAGAACATGCTGTACGACGCGGCCGTTCGTGAACTTTTGAAGGGTCCGTCCAAGGACGAGGCGCGCCGTCTCAACGCCCGCATGTCCGACGACCTGCGTTCGCTTGCCGACGATTTGATCGACGTGA
>CAZSMX010000053.1:0-2577 GCA_964608325.1 uncultured Candidatus Peribacteria bacterium | reverse complement strand
CGCCCACCAATGGACAAGGTAGCCCTTTCCGCATCGGCCCGTTCCAAAGATGTCTCCGTGAAGAACCTGCGCAAGCAGGGTCAGATCCCGGGCGTCGTGTACGGAAACAAGACGGAGAACACCACCATCCAGCTGGAAGAGGTCGCATTGATGAAGGCCTACGTGAAGGCCGGGGAAAGCACCCTCGTCGATCTTGATATCGGAGGCAACAAGATGCCGGTCCTGTTCCATGAAGTATCCTTCGATCCGGTGACGGACCGCATGGATCACGTCGATTTCTACGCCGTGGACATGAAGAAGGAAGTGGAGGCGGAAGTGCAGATCCACTTCGAAGGCGAATCCGACGCGGTGAAGGAAGGAGGAATCCTCGTCACGGCCCTCGATCACGTCGAAGTACGCTGTCTGCCGGCCAACCTGCCGCACGACTTCAAGGTGGAACTCAGCAAGCTCAAGGCATTCGGAGACAGCATCACGGTCGCAGACCTCTCCATTCCGGAGGGAGTGGAAATCCTTACGGAAAAGGATGCGGTGATCGCCGTCGTCCAGGAACCGCGCGCGGAGGAAGTCCAGGAGGCCCCGGCCGCAGCGGAGGGAGAAGCAGCAGCTGGCGCGGAGGGAGAAGCAGCCCCGGCCGCGGATCGCAAGATCCCGGGAAACCCGGAGAACTAAAACGCGGGACGGTCGTTTACTTCGTTTTCTTTTTCGCCGTACCCTTTTTTTCGGATGCCCTCAGGAAGGATGGAAGGATGATCGCAGGACGCAGGTCCGGAATCTGCCGTATCAAATCCATATCTTCCAAAGCGACCTTGCCGACGTACAGGTCCCCGAGACTTCCTCCTCCGGTCACGAACTGCTCAATGGCACGCAGACCCCTGAGATATACCAATCCCTTGGTAAAAGCGCCTGGTTGCGACGTATCGGTGAGGCCGCGTTTCACATCGATGGCTTTGCTGAGGGCTTTTTCGGGACGGTACCCGAGCTCGTTTTCCAGATAAGCACGGGTTTCGGCGAAGGAATGTTCCAATGCGTACGCCACGGCGAGGACGCTGCGCGCGGGACCGTAGCGCTTGTCGTGGTATTCCGACAGGACGCGGTTCTGATTGAAGATCGCAAGTCCCTCCTGGGTATCCATGTACCCTGCGCATCCGCGGCGCAGGAGTTGATAGGGTTGGTGCTCGCCGTTCTCGGCGGTGATGACGTGCGTTTCGATCTCATGCGCGATGAGCGCGTCGATGTGCATGCGCGAGAACAGCGCCCCCTCGCGCAGGTACACGCTGTTGCCGCCGACGGTGCAATCCGCGACCAGCTTGCGGCGCACGCTCACCTGCCAATCGTGCAGGCCGTACCGTTCCAAGGCCTCGGCGAACACCGGGACCGCCTTTTCGGAGGTGATCAATGCGTCGGGATGCGGCGGCAGGTCGCATGCGACCTGGGACTTCAGGATGGATGACGCCGCGGTGAGCAGGTCTGACTGCGGCAACCCGAAGAGCATGGACGATGAACGCGTGAAACGCTGTGCGTCGCCCCGGGCCTGCAACAGGTCGAGACGCGCCAGGAGTTCGATCGCCTTTTTGCGCAGCAGGATGCCCAGCGGAGAGTCATCGGTTTGGACCGATTGCAACCGTTCGCGGATCTCCCCGGCTTCCTCGGTCAACGGGGCGTACTGGAACGTCGGATTATAGCCGCGGTCCTCCGTGAGGCGCGCGCGTTCCTCGGAGAGGTTGGTGGGCTTCAAGGGGCGCAGCAGAAGCAACTCCTGGTCGAACTGCGCGAGCATCTTGTCTATGGCACGCAGGTCCGCCTTTTTGGATGCGATACGCGAGGAGGCGGCGCCCTTGGAGGGATCGATGAGGAAGCCCGATAAGTCGCGCTTGCCGATGACCGCGCGCACGTCGGGGAGCGCGACTTCCCCGGCCCGGATGACGGACTGGAGCTTGCGGCCGCCGAGCGTGAACCGGATGCGGTAGAGATCCTCTTTCCCCTCTTCTTTTTCAATCAACCTGCCACGCAGCAATTCATCGACCAGATCCTGTCGGAACACGCTTCTGTCCGCGTTGGGCTGGATGGCGACGGGCACTTCCATGGCCGTCCCGGCACCGGATACGGACACAGTCTCCATCACGCCCAGAATCGGGCGGTCATCCCCTTCTTCATCGGTCTCGCGCTTATGCTTCTTACCGAATAGCTCCTGAGCCAGGCGCACGCCTTTCTCCGGTGTCGCCACGCTCACGCCCCCCACGCGTTCCAACCGGGAACGCAACGGCGCGAGGTTCGCGATCTGTACCGAGAGTCCCGCGCGCGCGTTCACTTCCAGCAGGGCGGGGCCCATTTCCTCGTCGATGGTGAGGTCCACCGCCAGGTACCCGATATTCGTGATGTACTGGATGCGCGAGGAGATAAGAAGCATGTCCTCCCACTGCGGAATCGTGATGCCCGCCGGAGAACCGCCGTGCGGAAGCTCGCGGATGATCTTTCCGGATTGCACGGCATGCGTCGTCTTGCCCGTGGCGATGTCGATGCCGATGCCGATGCCTCCCAGGTGCACGTTGGCCTTTCCGCGGCTCTGGGCCGTAGGAA
>CAZSMX010000052.1:0-2603 GCA_964608325.1 uncultured Candidatus Peribacteria bacterium | reverse complement strand
AACACCCTGATTCTCGGGAAGAGTCCCCTTCCCTCCATTCAAGACGCGACCCGCAAGGCGGCCGCGGATATCTTCACGTTGCCCTTCCGCATCACGGGCGTGGTCGCGTCGGAGACGCTCAAGGGATCGGCGGCGATCGTCGGTTCCATTGCGAAGGGGACCGCCCGGGCGGTATGGAGGAATCTTCCTATTCCGGTTCCGACATTCCGTCGAAGGCGTTAACCTGAATACAATTTATGTTCGGATATTTCAGCTTCAGTTCAATGCAAAACGAGTGGCACTGAATATCTGAATGAGCATGAATACGCCGTAGATGCCAAGCAGGACGCCACCTTCCTTGCGCGAGAGGTCTTTGTGCGAGCGCGAGAACGCGAAGAAGAGGACGAGTCCCACGCAGAGCAATGCGAACGTCGCGATGAATTCGCTGCGCTCCACCCGGAATGCCCCGTTGAAGAGCGGCAGGAATCCCATGATGAGCGTGTTGGCCGCGGCGGATCCCAGGTAGTCGCCAAACGCGATATCGGTTTTCTTTTTCAGTATGCAACGCGCGGCGATGGTCAGTTCGGGAACGTTGGTTCCGATGGAAAGAAGGATGAGTCCCACCAACGAGGGGGGAACCGAGAGCGATCGCGAGAAGAACAATGCCTCGTCCACGAGTATCTTTCCCGCCGCGAAAATAAGCAGCGCGGCAAAGGAGATCTTCGCGACATCGAGCAGCGTGGCCTTGCGCTTCTGCAGCAGTTCTTCCTTCACTTCCTCTACGGCCTTTCCCGCCGTTTGTTCCGTGGGTTTCTTCTTTTCCATGCCGTACATCAGCGCGACGTACATGATGATCATGATCGCGCCCTCGCTCCTGCTCATGGAGTGATCCAGGATGAGGAGGGCCGGCAACAGCACGAACGCCAATACCAGGACCATCGTGCGCGTGGAAAGGATTTTGCCCAACGGTATGCCGTTCCCCAGCGTGGCAAGCAGCGGGATAATCAAAAGGAAGATCACCATGGATCCCCCGATGAGGTTTCCCGCGGAAATCTGCGGCACGCCCTGGATGCTCGCGTTCACCGCGACGGAGATTTCGCTGATGGACGTGAGGATGCCCAGTACGAAGAAGGCCACGCCGAATCCCGGACGGTGGTATCGTTTCGCCACGCGGTCCGTCGCCCCGACCAGCATGCCCGACAGGCCCCAAATGACCGCTGCGGAGAGGCCGAAGAGAAGGATGTGAGATGCGAATGACATGGTTTATTTGTTTCTTTTATTATAACACAAATTGGCATATTTAGGAATATCCTATAATGGCATGGATTGGCGTAAAAGCAGGTAATTTACACGATTTCTCTGGGGTCCGACGCGGGGTTTCCTGTTACACTCCTGGCCATGGCCCAGGGCGTTCCCTCCGCCGGCGAACTCACGACCTGCCAAACATCCGCGCTGGATAAATTGGAGCGGGAAGGAAACGTGTTCCTCACCGGCGCGGCCGGTACCGGGAAGAGCTTTTTGCTGGAGCGGTACCTGCGCGAGAAATCCGCCGACGCGTTTCCCGTGGTCGCCAGTACCGGCGCCGCCGCGGTGCTCGTGGGCGGAAGGACGTTCCACAGTTTTTTCGGGCTCGGCATCATGGAAGGGGGATTGCACGCCGTCATCGCGCGCGCGACCAAGAACCGCGGCCTCGTGACGCGGTTGCTCACGGCGCAGTGCGTGGTCATCGACGAAGTGTCCATGCTGTCCGGCATGACGCTCTTCGCGGCGGAACAGATCGCGCGCAAGGTGCGGGGCAGGGACGAGCCGTGGGGCGGACTGCGTATCATCGCGGTGGGAGACTTCGCGCAGTTGCCGCCCATCGCGCCCGCGGGCCAGCAGAAGGATTGGGCGTTCCTGCACGACGTGTGGCGCATGAGCGAATTCCAACCCGCGCTCCTGTCCACCGTGATGCGCACGAAGGAGAGCGAGTTCCTCACCGTACTGAACCACGTGCGTAAGGGGGAAGTGAACGACCTGGTGCGCGATTTCCTCAACCGGCACATGGATGCGACGGAGGATCAGGAGGAAGGGACGCGTCTCTACGCCCACCGCGCGAAGGCCGACGAATACAACATCCGCCGCCTCAACGGACTCGATACCGTCCTTCATTCGTTCCGCACGGTGTACGAAGGCGATGAGCGGTACTTCGAGAACGCGCAGAAGGCGATGCCGATTCCCGAGGAGTTGCACCTGAAGCGCAACGCGCTCGTCATGATGCGTAAGAATGACCCTTCCTACAGCCGCCTCTACGTCAACGGCAGCCTGGGCCATGTCACCCGCATCGACGAGGAAGAATTGGAAATCCGTTTGCTCACGGGCGATCTCATCGAGGTGAAGCGCGAGAAATTTTCGTACCTCAGCGGAGACGGAAACGAAATCGTGGCTGCGTGGAACTTCCCCGTGTCGCTCGCGTGGGCGACGACGATCCACAAGGCACAGGGGGCGTCGCTGGACCGCATGACCGTCGATCTCTCCGCGCTGTGGGAACCGGGCCAGGCGTACGTCGCGCTCAGCCGCGTGCGTTCGCCCGCGGGGCTGTCCATCGAACGCTGGAGTCCCGCCGGTATCCGCGCCGAGCCGCT
>CAZSMX010000051.1:0-2868 GCA_964608325.1 uncultured Candidatus Peribacteria bacterium | reverse complement strand
GGTGGAGGATGTTTCCTCCCGCGATGAAGAACATCACCGACGCGATGGCGGAGAGGACGAGGAACGACCCGAGGTCCGGCTGGATGGCGACGAGGAACGTGGAGAGGATGAGCAGGATGACGAACGGGAGGAATCCTTCCTTGAAGGTTCCGATCAGCTGCTCGCGTTTTTGCAGCCACACGGCGAGGTAGAACACGAGCGTGATTTTCAAAAACTCAGACGGCTGCACGGACCATCCCCCGAGCACGAGCCAGCTTTGCGCCGTTCCGTAATCATTCTGGAACCACGGGAGGAAGACGAGGATGAGTAGTCCGATCGTAACCAGGAACAACGTGCGCGCATAACGTTCCCACAGACGATAGGGGATCATCATCGTGACGAACATCGCGCAGAACCCGGCGCAGACGTGTAACGCGCTGCGCCACAGGAAGAGGCTGTTGCTGGGAACGTCGAGCAATCCCTGGGCCACCAGTTTCTGCGTCAGCTGGTAACTCTTGAAAACGCTCACCGAGGCGATCATCGCGAGGCCGAAGAGCGTCAGTCCGATAACAACGCCTAAAAGGAGGAGGTCGACTCGGCGGAACATCGGGGGAGAGTATAGGGTTAGGGTTGGGGTTTGGGCTAGGGATTGCTCTTAAAAACTATATGTTCTGGTCCTACCCCTACTCCTAACCCTACAATGGTTTCATGCGTTTGTTCATCATGACTGCCCTGACCGCTTGCTTGCTCAGTCTCCTATCCATGTGGTTGGGGGAAACGTTCCTGGGCGAGAGGGTTGCCTTCATTGGTTCTTTCGCGAGACTCACCCTGTCGCATAATCCCGGCATCGCGTTCGGCATCCGCCTTCCGCCGGTCCTCCAGGAACTTCTTATCATCGGCGCACTCGGTTGGATGACGACGCTCGGCATGCGTTCGGCCACGTCTTTCCTGCATCGCGTCGGATTCGGATGCATCGTCGGCGGGGCATTGGGCAATCTCATCGATCGTTTCATCGACGGCGTCGTGACGGATTACTTCCAAGTCGGTACGTTTCCCATTTTCAATGTTGCCGACAGCTTCATCACGATCGGCGTCCTCTTTCTTCTTGCGGATGCATTCGGAATGGTTCGGAGTAAACGATAAACCTGTAAAATCTCTTGTGGGACCGGAAGATGTGGTTAAGATTTCTTGTCTTTCCAGGGAGAACGGGTAACCTATTTCTCTGCCTTTTAGGCCCGTGCTGTACGCCATCATCCTCATCGGCTCGTTCCTCGGAATCGTCGCCCTCGTAGGCGCACGCATTCTCATGAAACAGCGCACTATCCGCCGCTTCGTCCGTTCGGTACGCCAGCGTTTCGACTCCGCCGAGGAGCGCGGCGCCATGCTGGTGGAGGAAACGCAGATGCATCGGCCGCGCAAGAATCCCCGCACTTCCGCCATCGAACTCCAGCAGGTGCGCACCTTCACGCGCAGCGCCGAGAAGGCTTTGTCGCAGAACAAGATGGAAGAGGCGGAACGTCTCTTCATCCAGGCCCTTACCATCCACCCGCATGCGTACGACGTGAGCGCCCAACTCGCGAAGTTGTACCTCACGACCGGCCGCGAATCCAAAGCCGAGGCGATGTACAAGGAGCTCCTGCAGCATGTCGACGACGTGTCATTCCACGCGAACCTGGGGCTTGCGTACTACAAGCAGGAGAAATACGTCGACGCTTGCTATGCGTACCAGGAAGCGTTGAACCGCGATCCGAAGAATCCGGAACGTTCCGCAGCGCTTGGACGCGCGTGCATCGCCGCGCACCGCTTCGAAGAAGCAGTTCCGTTGCTGGAGAAAGCCACCGCGTTCCTTCCGCGCAATACCGAACTGTTGCACATGCTTGCGGAGAGTTACCTGCAACTCAACCAGCGCGACAAGGCGGAGGAGGCGTACCAGCGCATCAACAAACTGGAGCCGTACAACGAGGAAGTGAAGGCGAAGATGAATTCGATTCGGGAAATGGAGGCGGCGACGGGAGCGTGATGAGGTATTGAGGGATAGGTATTAAGGGGAAAGGGTTTTTCTGCTTTTCCTTATCCCGTAATACTTGTCCCTTAATACTCAATCACTTCAACGGTTACATCTCCATGCACTTCACTCTGACAACTTAATCGGTCCGGATCGTTCACGACGCCCATGTTTTCCTCGCGGTCGTTGCGCGGGGACAAATTGGCCATGCCCTCCTTCACCTTGCACATGCAGGTCGTGCAGAAACCGTTTCCTCCGCACGCGTGTTCCATGGGGATCCCGTTGTCCAGCGCGATACTGAGGATCGTCGCGCCGTCGGCGGCTTCCACGGTCTGGACCTGGCCGTTGCTCATGACAAACGTTACTTTGGGCATCGGATACGGAGTATAGGGGTTTGCCGGGTTTTCTGCTACCCTGCGTGTCCATGCAACAATTGCTCTCCATCAAGGATTTGCGCATATCCGTCGAAGGGACGGAGATCGTGAAGGGCTTGAGCCTTACGATCAACGAAGGCGAGGTACATGCGATCATGGGCCCCAACGGCTCTGGCAAATCCACGCTCGTCAACGCGCTGATGGGACATCCGAAGTACGACATCGCAAGCGGGTCGGTGCTCTTCAAGGGGCAGGACCTCCTCGCGATGGAGCCGCACGAACGCGCGCAGTCCGGTTTGTTTTTGGCATTCCAGTATCCGAAGGAAATCGCGGGCGTCACCTTGCGCAGTTTCCTGCTCGCCGCGCACCGCGCGCACGCGGAAAAGAACGGGGGAGAGAGGATGTCGCCGCTGAAGTTCAAGTCGCACCTGGAAGAAAAAATGAAGACGCTGCACATGGATCCCGCGTTCGCGGACCGCTTCATCAACCAAGGATTCTCCGGAGGTGAAA
>CAZSMX010000050.1:0-2894 GCA_964608325.1 uncultured Candidatus Peribacteria bacterium | reverse complement strand
GGCACGGCAAGTGCAAGCTGCCGAACATCCCGGACCACAGCATGTCCCCGATGATTACGATGCCGGCGCACGGGAAGTAAACCACCGCGGAAAGAAGCCAAAAAAGGGCCGTTTCGCCATGCGAAAACGGGGCTATTGCGGGGAAAATACGAAAGGAATAGCATGCGTCGCTTTCTTAATCTATGCATCTCGCCCCCTCCTCGCAGCCATCCGGTCCGGATCCCAGATTATCAGGGTTCAATATCCGCCAAAATCCGACCGAAGCACAAATCGTTGGCTTTATTGAGGCGGTCATAGAGCAAGCGCCCAAAAAAGGTCCCGCGCGTTCAGCCATGCTGATCCGCTTCTCGGTTGATGAACGGCGTTTCGACGGATGGTTAGGGTCGCTGGAAGACATGCGCGAGCGAACAGGATTGATAGCAAAGAAACCCGATGTGGCGGTCTCAGCGGTTGCGATCCAAACAGCGAAGGAAACGAGGCACATATTCGAATTCGGGCATGGCGAAAAAATCACGCCTGCAGAGAGGGAACCCGTCGCGCGCGGACGCCAGTCCAAACCCGACGCCACGTTATCACCCGAACTAAATGCCGAACTTAAGGAACTCGCTTCTTCCTTCGTCATTCCGAAGATGGAAGAAGGAAGAAGGCGTCATTTCAATGACACCGAAAAGAAGAAAATCATCCGTATCCGGTACCTCCGCGGGTTGATCAGCCCCTCGAACAGGGAACATTTCATGACTTCCAACAATTTCCACGATCCCCAAATCGTTACATGGAAAAGGGATCTGGGATACGACGGCAGCACACCGCTGGCATTGGGCAGAGCAGACGAATCCGAAACGTGTACTGAACGAGAGCAGGCTGCTGTACCCACGCAGAGGATGGTTTCCCCGGAGGAATCCAAGGGGATCGGCTTGAATGAAGCCGAAGAAGCAGAATTGCAAACATTGATTACCAACCTCGGACTTGCCCCGAAGATCGCAGGAGTCATAAGGCACATCACCAGGGATCAGAAAATCCAACTCGCCCGCATAGGCGAATTGCTTCAGAAAAAGGGACGCGGCGAATTGAATAGATTTTTGAAGACCGTGGATATCGTTTCGCCTGACTACTACCGCATGATCCGTCCGTTCAAGAATACGGAGGTTCCCGGCAATGAAATCGCGGAGAATGCCAGATCGGAAAAACTCGCCGAAGCGGATTCCAACTCTTTGCCCGAAAGTATCTCTGCGCTTTCCCAAGAGGCGGCAGCAGACAAAGGAGGTAACCGTGAAAACGACGCTGCCGTAATCGATGAGACAGGCATGCAATCTCCGATACTCGGACAGGGCGACGCATCTGATGGTGCAGAGGAAGTACATTCGTCCGAAGCGCCGACGGAGACATCCCCTGCAGTCGAATCGTCCCGCGATCCCCATTCGAACAACAGCCCGCGTCCTCCCTCATCTTCAAAGGGTTACCATCCTTTGACTACTCAGAATGGCGATGCCTCTTCCGGTCATACGGTTGCGAAAGCGACCCCGGAACCCGTCGCCCCCCGATCACCCGTGAGAAGGATCGTAGTAACCCCGCGCGCCTACGGGCTTCCCCCCGGCTTCAAACGCCCTTCTTGGGTCCATGCCACTTCCATTACGAACGGCGCCGTCAACGAGCAAAAGGAGAGAGCGGATGCGATGTCACGGGGCGTTCTGGAGCGGGTCGGTATCGTCATCTCCGACGATCCGACGATGCAGGCCGTATGGCATAAGATCCGCATTTCGGCGCAAGGAGACGCGCCCGTCCTTTTGAGAGGACAGCCCGGAGTCGGGAAAGAGCCTTTCGCACGCGCCATCCACGAGTTGCATAAGAAAAACGACTCGGTGGGATACCGCAGCATCAACTCATCGGGAATCACCGAGACGCTTGCCGAAAGCGAGCTGTTCGGCCATGAGAAAGGATCGTTTACCGGCGCGGATAAGGAGAAAAAAGGAGCGTTCGAATTGGTCGACGGCGGAGGGACTATCGTGCTAGACGAAATCGGCGACATGCCGATGTCCCAGCAGGCGAAATTGCTGCGCGCGATCGAAAACAGGGAATTCATCAGGGTCGGATCCGAAAAAGTCCGTACGCTGACGAACGTCAAAATCATCGCCTCGACCAACAGGCCTTTGGAAAAACTGATACGCATGGGGCTTTTCCGCGCAGACTTGTACAGCCGCCTGACGGCGCATGAGATACAACTCCCGAAATTGGAGGAAAGATCAATGCAGCACAGGATCGACCTCATCGAACATTTCCTGAGGATGTTGGGCAAGAGCCTGGAAAGGAAAATCGGCATGACGGAATCGGCGCTCGCGCGCTTGCTGCAAGAAGACATGCAGTACAGGGACAACGTGCGCGGATTGCGCAATCATCTTGAGCGCGCGTGCAATGTGGCTTGCCTCTACGCAGGCAGGGAGGTTGATATCGAATTGGAGCATATCGAACAAACGATTCCGAAAACCGATCCGGATGCGGAAGCGAGTGAACAATCCGGAAGGAGGAGCGAAACGTACTTCAACAAAGCGCTGAGCATCCGCCATTCTCAAGATGGAATGCTCCTGCACGCCCAGATCAGTCTCCCGAACATCGATCAGAATTCGCAGGATATCGTGGAAGCGATCAACGTAATTCTCTGCAAAGGAGTCGTGGAACAGATGGGAGGCAACCAGAGCGCAGCCGCTGAAAAATTGGATATCACTCGAGGAACGTTGCGCAACAAGCTGCGGCTTGTTTTCCCGAGGGATTCGGAAGATGCGTGATGAAAGGATGAAAAACGCGTAAGTCCGAACGTATCTTTGCGTCATCTATGGCGTATGAAAACTTCACGCGCACTCCACTGGCCCCATTTGCTCGCTCCGAAGGAAGAACGAATC
>CAZSMX010000049.1:0-2917 GCA_964608325.1 uncultured Candidatus Peribacteria bacterium | reverse complement strand
TGGCAGCTCCACGGGGAATCGAACCCCGATTACAGGAATGAAAATCCTGCGTCCTAACCGTTAGACGATGGAGCCGTGATGTGAACGGAACGTACTTATTGGCGAATTTGGACAAATCCGTCTGCCAATCCGTGCGGGGATTATAGCCATTCCTCCTTGTTTTTCCAGTATTATTACTGTATAATATATAAGAAATATGTCAAACATACAAAAACCAACGAATAAGAGACAGAAGATGCAACATCTCGCCAAGTTCCTCGCGATCCATGCAGGCATTCTGCTGCTGATGGAAACCGATATAGCGATGATGTCGGCATCCGTGATCCACGATAATGAAATCCTTGCCCCCGTTGCCGCGGTTACGACCGAGAAGCTCCCCACCGAATCGGTCATCAAGGCCGCGGATTCACTCCACCATGCGGCAGAAACGGGATGGAGCATGCTGATCACAAGCCAGCTCATCACAAGCATCCTGTTCGTCGTCCTCGGGTTCTTCCTGCACGTACTATGGGTGTCACACAAGGGTGAGCGCCGCGTACGCGTGACGGAGAAAAAGAGCGACAGGAAAACGCCGAACTGGTACTGGATCGAGATGAAGATTTAAAAAGCGGCCCGAAGGCCGCTTTGGGAAGAACCGCGATTAGCAGTTGCAACCATCGTGTCCACCGATCATAAAAATGTGGAGAAGAAAATAACGTACTCATTCTATTCAAAATAGGACGCCTGTCTATCACTCGGGCTTGACGAGTGATAATTTGAAAAAGCATAAAAAAACGGAGGAGCGACACAGATGTGCTGCTCCCCCGTCGGGTAGTTCTGATTTACCTCCGAGGAGGTGAATCAGGTGACCGGCTGCCGCGGCTCGTAGTTAGGACATTCCGCAAGCGGGTGGGGTCGAAGCGAATTGCTTGCGGTCATGCCTTCGAACGGCGGGGCAGATCCGATCAGGTTGTCCGGACGCTTGTACGCATCCCCGGCGGGGATGGGAAGCGCTGATTCGCGAGGGGATGATTTCTGAGAAGACAAATCGTGGTCCGACGAACGGATTGCAGCGGCCTGATGCATGGCATATGCATGAAGCGGGATGAATCGGTAAGCCGTGACGGATGTCGAGAAACCAAGAACCGACGCGAGATCAAAAACAACAAAGATCGAGATCGGAATAAGCGAACCTCCTTTCTTCCATGGGTGGGGGTTAACTGACCACGAATGCGGGCATCCTACCCCTGCTTCAAACCAAGTCAACAGCCTGTTTGTTTGTTTCGTCAATTCCGCGTTATAGCCTTCAGAAAGGCATTGAATAGCGGATGCGGCCTGTGCGGACGGCTCTTGAATTCAGGATGAAACTGACACCCGACCATGAACGGATGGTCCTTCACCTCGACGATTTCAGCGAGTCCGGTTTCCGGCCAAATACCCGAAAACAGCAGGCCGTTCTTCTCCAGCTTCTCCTTGAAAATATTGTTGAATTCGTAACGATGGCGGTGACGCTCTTCGATCTCCTTCTCGCCGTAGGCCTTCGCGGCGTGCGAGCCGGGAACCAGGCGGCAGACGAAGGATCCCAGGCGCAGCGTTCCCCCCTTCTCCTTGCTGTTGCTCTGGCCGGGCAGGAAGTGGACGACGTACTTGTCGCGCGTGAGCTTCTGCTTCTCGTCGAACTCCTCGCTGGTCAGCGCCTTGTCCTTGGTCACGTGGCGCGCGAACTCGATGGCGAGGATCTGTCCGCCGAGGCACAGGCCGAGGTACGGCACGTTTTTCGTGCGCGCGTACTCCGCCGCGGCGATCTTCCCTTCGATGCCGCGCTTGCCGAAGCCTCCCGGGACCAGGATTCCATCCGCCTTCTTCAGGATATCCCACGCCTCCTTGTCCTTGCGCTCCAGCTTCTCGCTATCCACCCACTCGATATGCACCTTCGCCCCGTTGAACACGGCGGCGGTCTTCAGCGCTTCGTTCACGCTCAGGTACGCGTCTTCCAGGTTCGTGTACTTGCCTACCATCGCCACCGTCACGGGCTTCGTCGCTTTCTCGTGGCGCTTCTCCCCCTCCTCCCACTCGCTCATGTCCGGCTTGATGCGGCCGAGTTCCAGCTTCTTCCCGATGATCTCGCCGATGCGGTACTGCTGCAAATTGAGCGGCACGTCGTAGATGGACGGCAGGGTCGGCGCGGGAATGACCGCCTCGCGCGGCACGTCGCAGAACACGGCGATCTTGTCCAAGAGCTCTGGGGCGATCTTGTAGTCCGCGCGGGCGAGGATCATGTCCGGCTGCAGGCCGATGCGCCTGAGTTCGCGCACCGACAGCTGCGTCGGTTTCGTCTTCAGCTCCTTGGATGCCTTCAGGTACGGCAGAAGCGTGAGGTGCACATGGAAGAGGCGGCTGCCGCCCAATTCGTTCTTCAGCTGCCTCAGCGCCTCCAGGAACGGCTCTCCTTCGATATCCCCTACCGTGCCGCCGATCTCCACCATCACCACGTCCGCGCCGCTCTGGCGGGCACCGTTCTTGATGCTGTTCTTAATGGCATCCGTGATGTGCGGCACCACCTGGATGGTTCCGCCCAGGAAATCGCCCTTGCGCTCCTTGGCGAGAACGTCGGTGTAGATGCGTCCCGTCGTCACCGTACTGAGCTTGCTCATCGGTTCGTCGATGAAACGCTCGTAGTGGCCCAAATCAAGATCGGTCTCCGCCCCGTCGTCTGTGACGAACACCTCGCCGTGCTGGAACGGACTCATCGTGCCCGGGTCCACGTTCAGGTACGGGTCCAGCTTTTGGACGAACACCTTCAAACCGGATGCCTTGAGAATGGCCCCGATGCTTGCCGCCGCGATGCCCTTTCCCAGGCTCGAACACACCCCTCCCGTCACTACGATGAAACGGGTGTCCGACACCTTCCTCTTAGAGGAAGCATTCGAACCCCGGC
>CAZSMX010000048.1:0-2932 GCA_964608325.1 uncultured Candidatus Peribacteria bacterium | reverse complement strand
AACCAAGAACCCTCTCGTTAACAGCGAGATGCTCTACCATTGAGCTATCGGGGAATAAATGACGATTGATGAAGGAACGGGAATTTCGCCGAGCTCGATTGTTTTCTTTTGCCTCGCGCAAGCGCTCGGCGGCATTGAGCTATCGGGGAATACGTAGTGATGACGAACGATCGGATACTGTCTAAAGCCGCGCTATCCTAAACGGCTGGTCGATTATACGCAAGAAAAGATCCTCCTCACAACTGGCATTGTCCGTGCCTGCAAACCGCCCTTCGCGCCGAAATTACGGCGTAAACGCGCTTTCCAATCCAAGGCACGCCCGGTACGTACAGCAAAAGCGCCAGGGGCCAAAGGCCGGGGAGGTGCCACGTGAGGGCGCGGAAGGCGAAGAAGCCGCGGTAGACGTCTTTGCCGATAAGGACATGGATTTCCCTTTTCAGGGCCCCGGGTTTCAGCTCGGCGGCTTCTTTTTTCTGTACGGCCTTGTCGTTCAAATCCTTCCAGGAGATACGCTTCAGCCAATCGAAAAGCGACAGTACAAACATACTGCGCAGGCACAGCCCGCATTGTCCGTCGTACAGAGTCACGACGCGCACCTTGCGTCGGTTGATCACCTTCTTCATCCACGCGATGTCTTCCTCGCGCAGGAGCCCGCAGTACAGCGCCAGCATCGCCAGCGAGAAGCTGCCGGCATCCATGAGGACGAGGATGGAAAGGTGGAAGGCCGCGCCCGCCGCGAGCAGCGACAGTTTCACGGGGATCGCGCGCCACCGCCGGGGGAACAGCATGACGATCCACAGGACTTCGAAGAGCAGCGTCGCGTGCGTGACGAACGGAAGGATGGGCAGCAGCTTCTCCGAAAATTCCGGCCATCGCGAGAAAAGGGGGTGGTGCAATGCGATCTCCGTCGCGGTGCCGGCGTTCCACGTGGTTCCGAGGAGTTTCCACCACAACGACATGAGGTAAATCACCAGCGCCTGCCACAGGACCAATCGGTACGTCCACGCGTAGGCAGTCACGGGCTTCAGGTACGAGCGCGTCGCCTTCCAATGTTTCCATTGTTCCCACGCCCTCGACAAGGAAAGAGCTCGGATGCCCGGACTGACGCACAGGATGAATCCGATCGCGCGCAACACCGTGTCGCCGCCGCCGAGCACGTACATGTCTCGCTCATGGAACGATGCCATGAGAAGGAAGCTGACGATCGTCGTGAGGCGGGGCAATACCCCCAGCATGCTAAGAAGCAAGCTCAGGAGAAGGAGCAGGTAGATGGCAAACACCGCGGACGGATCTCCCGTGAAGCCGAGGACCGTGAAATACCATGAGTCTCGCGCGACGATGTCTAGGAACGCACGCGGCATGATGCCCTGGTCGCTGTAGAACATGGCGACGTCTTTCCATTGAAACAGGAAGAAGAGCAGTGCGACCCCCGCCCAGGCGATGCGCATGGCGCCGAGTCCCGAGGCAGATGACCGGGCGAAGAAAAAGCCGTTGATGCGTTGCAGGAAATTCATCGGAAGGAAGCGTTGCAGTTGGTGATGTGGATCACGGTGGTGTCGGCGTTCGTATCCTGCGCGTCCCACCATGTGTCCGTCTGGTGCGTGTCGGTGTACGGGATCATCTTCATGTTCTCACGCAGGCGTACCATGACGTTCGGGGCCAGGCCAAGGTCGTTGCACAGGATCTGCAGGAAGCGTTCGCGGAACACGTCGTAGTCCAGGCGTTCCTTCATAAGGGCGGCCGGCAGCAATTTCGCGTACGTCGCGTGGCGCCACCAAGGGAAGGCGCCCGGTCCGAACGACGCGACCGTCTTCCATCGCACGCCGTCTTCGGCGTCCACCGCGAAGGTGCGGACCTGACGCTGTGGGTCCGGGGCGAAGAGATTCCACTCCTGCCACTGGCTTGTCATAAGAAGGTACGGCCCAAGCTGTGGATTCACCGTGTCGCGCAGGAACGAGGCCGGCCATCCCGAGGCGGCTGACGGGACGGAGAAGGCGAGCACGGCGGCCATGTGAAGGACCACGGATACGGCCACGGCCGTTTTCCCGAAGAGCACGAAGTACTCTTTCAGGTCTTTGCGATGCCGGCGAAGCACGGTCCGTAGACTGTCCATGGGATGGGTTCCTTATTTTTTGATGGGCTTCAACAGCACGATCTCGCGTCCGACGCTCTGGTCCGGTCGGTGATACAGCATGCTGAGTCGTTCGGGATGGTGCGGGTTCACGCCGGCGGGAAGGATGGGGCGGAAGCCGATGTCATGGATTTTTTTCCAGGTTTTTTCGATGAACAGCGGCCCTGCCTTCGGGAACCATACGGGCAGGGTGCAGACCACCGGCACGCCGGGAAGCGTGGCCGCGACGTTCTCCAAGAATCCGGTTTCGATCTCTTCCACTTCCGTGCGTGCCTTCATGGCGTCCTTCGCCGCGGGCCTGTCCGAGAACGCGGTGCCGAGCGTTGTTTCCGTCACGATCACGTCGGGCAATTCCTTCAGGTCGAACGCTTTGGTGGCGTCCTGCTTCCACAGCGTGCTCGCCACGTCCTTCTTCAGGATGCCGTACTCCTTGCGCATCCAGTCCAGGTTCTTCTCGCATCCGTTCACGGCCTTCAGCGACGCGTCGGAACCAAGCACGTCCCATCCGCGCAGCAGCGCTTCCATGGGGATCACGCCCGTTCCGCAGAAGGGGTCGAACACCGTCAGCTTCTTCAGCTTCTTTTCCTTGCCGTCGTTCGCCAGGTACTCCCCGAAGTTCAGCAGGATCTGCGCCAGCTTGGGTGGCAGGAGTCCCACGCGCGTGTCGCGCACGGGCTTGGTCATATCGCGCTTCGTGTACGCATCGGGGTCCTGGGCACCCACCGTGCGGCCGATCCACAGGAAATCATCGTCGCCCAGCATCACGATCTCCACGCCCTCTTTTCCGCTGATGATGTTCGT
>CAZSMX010000047.1:1306-3005 GCA_964608325.1 uncultured Candidatus Peribacteria bacterium | reverse complement strand
TTTCCGCGGATGTCATCGGTAAAGGTGATCGTTTCGTTGTGCGGTACCTTCATGCGGAAGACGTGCTTCTCGCCGGCGGCGATGCGAGCGGCGGATTCCTCCTTCGTCAGCTTGCAGCAGAGGCGGTCGTACATCGGCGCCTGCTTCTTCGCCTGCTGGTCGTTGCGCATTTTCTCCAGGCGTTCCGGCGTGCAGAAGCACGGGTAGGCGTTGCCCTGTTCGATCAGCGTATCGAGATGCTTGCGGTACAATTCCAGGCGTTCGCTCTGGAAGTACGGCCCTTTGTCGCCGCTTTGGACCACCTTCCCATGTTCCATCACCACCCCTTCATCCGGCGGAATGCCGGCCCATGCCAATCCGTTGAGGTGCGCTTCCACCGATCCTTCCACCTCGCGCGCTTGGTCCGTGTCTTCGATGCGCAGCAGGAACTTTCCATCCGTCTGCTTCGCGACGAGCCAGGCGTACAGCGCCGTGCGGAGTCCTCCGATGTGGAACATGCCGGTGGGGGACGGGGCGAAACGGGTTCTCATTGGCCGACATAGTAGGGTATTTGTTCTTTCTTGTCAGGGCGACAAGAAAGAACCAAAGAAACGCTCCGCAAATGATTGCCCGCTCCGCCCGCCCCGCGGCGAATGTTTATGCTCAGTCCAAGGCTTCCTTCGCAAAACATTCGCGATGTGCGCTATGGCGCAGCGGGGCTTCCCCTTCACCCTCCGCATTTGCGGTTCCTCCAATGCATGCAAATCAAAAAATCGTCGCGTGGCGTGGGTCTTGTGGGCCCCGCGCCAAAGCGACTCTCTGCAGGAAAGGATTCCTTAAGGAAAACCTGGGTTTTCCTTAAGAGTTACTTCACCTCCACCGTATACGTCACCTTCGTCGTCGGCATGTCGCGAGCGTCGCGCTGCACCTTGGAAATGGCGTCGACGACGTCCATGCCCTTTGTCACATGCCCGAAGATCGTGTGGCGTCCCTGGAGCCAGTCGGTGGCGATGACCGTGATGAAGAACTGGCTGCCGTTCGTGTCCGGTCCGCGGTTGGCCATGGCGATCACGCCGCGTTCCATCTTCAGGTTGTTCGGTTCGTCCTCAAAGCTCTCGCCGTAGATGCTCTCGCCGCCCGTACCGTTGCCCAGCGGATCGCCTCCCTGGATCATGAAGTCGGGGATGACGCGGTGGAACGTGAGGTTATCGTAGTAGCCGCGCTTCGCCAGCGTGATGAAGTTCGTCACCGTCTTCGGCGCGGCGTCGGCGTCGAGTTCGAGGGTGATGTCGCCCTTCGTGGTCTTGAGGACCACCGTGTGCTTGCCGGAAAGGGTGCCTTCGGAGGAAGTCTGCGCTGCGGTCATAGAGGAGGAGGAAACGGCCATGGCGTCCGTCGAAGCGGAGGAGCCGTCCATCATCGTTGCGGATGACGTGGCGTAGGAATCAGTCTGGGTAGTCGTTTGCGGGGTGCATCCGACAAGGATCACCAACGCGAACAGGGGGATGAGGAATTTCCACATAGGGTTGCGGAAACGTTAGGGAAGGTTTTTCCCTTTCGCAACACATTCCGCAATAATTTTTGCTATGCGTACAGCGGCTTCGGGATGGTGCATCGCGGAGATCTTTTTGCGCATCTGGCTGCGAAGCCCATCATCCGCGAGTATTCGGGAAATCTCGGAAATCAGTTTTTTGCCGATCTCCTCCTGTAACACGAGGAC
>CAZSMX010000047.1:0-1206 GCA_964608325.1 uncultured Candidatus Peribacteria bacterium | reverse complement strand
GGATTGCCGGTGAACGAGGTGGTAGGGGGTAGGGCGTAGGGGGTAGGAAAACCGAGGCAAATCCTGGTCGCGAGTGTGGACACGAACCGGTTCGCGTTTCCCATCACGGCGTCGGACTCGTGCAGTACGACGGGGATTCCTTTCATGCGCGCGACGATGCACGCAGGGATGCTAAGCGCACCGCCTTTGCTGAACACGACGTCAGGCTTCCAATTGCGGATGATGCGTGCGGCCGTCATGTAGTTTTTCCAGAACGAAGGAAGGAAAGACGCGTCTAGGCGCGGGTAAGGAACGGAGTCATACGCAACCTTTTCACGCTCGAGAAATTCGCGGTCGAGTTGCTTCTCGGACGATAGGAAACGGATTTCCGCGGTCGGTTCTTTCCTCAGTAAAGCCTGTCGCACCGCCAGAAGCGGAACGGTGTGGCCGCCCGATCCTCCGCCGACGAAGAGGTATTTGCGGGGCGTGGGGCGTGGGGGGGTGGGCGTGGGTTCGGCCATGTGAAAGCAGTATACAGAAAAATCCGACGCCCTACGCCCAAACCCCGTCCTTTTAGGCCGTCCTCAGGCGCATCGTTTTATGGCGCGGACGACGCT
Organism: uncultured Candidatus Peribacteria bacterium; assembly: GCA_964608325.1. Taxonomy (GTDB): domain Bacteria; phylum Patescibacteriota; class Gracilibacteria; order Peribacterales; family Peribacteraceae; genus CAZRVH01. The sequence goes on along the minus strand of CAZSMX010000047.1, from coordinate 610 downwards.
CCGCCAATACGCCTTCCGTGGAATGCATCGAGATATTCAGCAAAATCCCGATGGCGCCCAGCATGGTGACGAGCGACGAGCCGCCATAGCTGATGAATGGCAGCGTGAGTCCCGTGAGCGGGAAGAGCGACAGGTTGATGGCCATGTTGATGATGCTCTGGAATGCGATCCACGTCGTGATGCCCGATGCGACCAGGAATCCGAAGCGGTCAGGAGCCTCGCGTGCGATCTTGTACCCGCGGACGATCAGGAGCCCGTACATCGTGAGGATGATGAGCATGCGGAAGAATCCGAGTTCCTCGGCCATGGCGGCGAAGATCATGTCGGCCTGCACTTCGGGGAGGTATCCGAACTTCTGGATGGACTTGCCGTACCCGACGCCGAAGAGTCCGCCGCTGCCGATGGCGATGAGCGCCTGCTTGATCTGGAATCCGATCGTCTCCGAGATGGCGGGATCGTCCGGTGACAGGAACGCCTTGAAGCGGTTCTGCACGTACTCCTTGCTGAGGATGACCGGCAATCCCACCACGGCCGCCAGTGCGCCTCCCGCGAACAGGTGGAGGATGTTTCCTCCCGCGATGAAGAACATCACCGACGCGATGGCGGAGAG
>CAZSMX010000046.1:0-3021 GCA_964608325.1 uncultured Candidatus Peribacteria bacterium | reverse complement strand
CGGTGAATATGTTCCTGGGTCTTGTACTCACCGCCCGTCAAGTCATGAAAGGTAGGGGCACCCGAAGCACCTTTACCCGCAAGGGGGGGTACCACGGTGAAACTACTGATTGGGACTAAGTCGTAACAAGGTATCCGTAGGAGAACCTGCGGATGGAACATCTCCTTACCAGGGAGTTTTCTCTCTAACTGTATGCTCTGCGTGCGTTCAAACGCATCATACGGAATGATTGCCCGGGGAACGCCCCAGTGCCCTGTTTCTTGCTTCGCAAGGAACCAGAGTACTGGTCCCGGAAGATCTCTCTACTACACAATGTGGTGAATCACGTCGTTCGCGAACGACAGTGATGAACAGCCGCAATCACGCTCCCCTTCCGGGGGCGTTTTTGTATGGAAAAATTCCACGCACAAAAAAGCACGGACCCTTCACCGAAGTGAAAGGCCCGCTAGGAAAGTGAGTCGTTGGTCATTAGTTCTGTGCAAAGGAAGCATCTTTACGGGCGATCATGGCATTCAGATCACCCAAGGAGAACAACGCGCCGGAATGACGTCCGACGAGCGTGCCGCCGCGGAAGAGCAGATAGGTCGGCATGCCGCTGACTTGGTACTCCTTCACGAACGCGGGGTTCGCATCGGCGTCGACATGGAAGGCAAGCCCTCCGTTGCCGGCGTACTCGTACAACGGCCCATGGGACTGATTGCACGGCCCGCACCAAGACGCACTGACGCGCACGAGGGTAAGGTCCGGCCGGGCGATGTGCTCGCGTACGGTCTCGATGGGAAGATTCACATAGCCTGACTTCAGCGTGCTTGCGGTTTCTGCGGGTGCATCATCCGCTTTTTCGGGCGATTCCTCCTGTGCGGACGATTGGTCATCGGACTCCGGTTCGGACGCCTGCACAGGCGTCTGTTGCGAAACCGTTTCAAACTGCGTCGCCTGGCGGAAATACTCCGCGGCTTCGGCTTCCAGATCGGCATCGGTCTGTGCTTCGATCACGGTGACCTTCGATGCCTGCTGGACCTGAATGGCCGGCGTCGGCGGTTGCGGCGGAGTGACGGTTGACTGCGCCGCGGGGGGAGAAACCTGGGCCGGCTGCTGCGATTGCGGCACCGCGACAGGGATTGCCTGCAGGGGAACGGGCTTCGGACCGTGGTCCGAGAACGCTCCCACCAAAAAAAGAAATCCAACGAGGGCGCCCGCCACGGCGACCAACCCTAACGCTGCGTACACGTACTGCTTGCTCACGATCGTATCCTCCGAAAGAAAAAAGTAATCCACGACTCTTCCGAGGTCCGGAAAAGACGCCGGAACTGTCGTGGATGGCAATGGTGTGAAGAATCAGGTTTTATATTATAAAACTTATTTTATTATTGTCAAATATTAAAAATAATGAGAAATGCCCAATACGGCGATAATTTTGAAACAAACGGCGAAATAATGGTGCTATGCTCCTTGTATCCCACCTCCCCTTCCCGAACCCGAAAGGAGTACCAATGAAAGGTTCGAAACGAGTACTCCGATACAGGAGATGGAGGATTGCCCTGCGTTGGGGTCTGCAGTTCCTTCTCACAGCTTCGGTCTTAACAATATTGTTCCTTTGCCAATGGACATACGGCCCCGTCGGGTTCTGGGTTGCCTACGGCTGCCTTATTCTCGGAGTCGTAGTATGGATTCCCCTGGAATTACGCGCGACTCGTATCCGTTACGAAAAATACGTACGTTGGCGCAACCTCGTTCACGAACGGCATCGCAGGATGCTGCAAAGGAAAAAGAACAAGACCGAATCCCACCGTCCTGCTGCATAGCAGGGCGGTTTTTCAGCCTTTCTTCGGCATCTTCTGGAGATCGATGACGCCGGTATCCTTCTTGCCTTTGCGGATGAGAACGCGTGCGCGCTCCGCGAGATCCTCGTACTGCCTGCGCATCATTTCCAATTCTTTGTCCGTCAACTCTTCCAAATCCAGCAGCGCGTTGTGCGCGTCCTTGTCTGCACGGATAAGCTCGTCCATCTTGATTTGCATCGCCATGCTGTCCCGGTTTTGCGTATTCTGGATGAGGAACACCATGAGGAACGTGATGATGGTGGTACCCGTGTTGATCACGAGCTGCCATGTATCGCTGTATCCGAACATGGGTCCGGTAAGAAGCCATGCAGCAATGACGAATACCGCGAGGATGAAGGCGACGGGATGCCCGGTCGCCCACGAGGTGGCTTTCGCGAAGCGCATGAAGAGGTGTCTCGGGGCTTTTTTGGGCATACGGAAAAGGGATGAGCCAATTATAGAGCGCTCTTTCGGCTATTTGGCTTGCCAGAGCGCGGATCCCTTGCAAAGTGCTGGGGAAGGAGGAGAATTTTCCAATCTATGAGCTCCTTCGACAGGGAGTACCATCATCGCGAACAGATCGACGAACGCTGGGGACGTGCGATGCAGGATGCCCTGCGGAACACCGTGTTCATGGGGAACGAAAAAGTCGTACAGTACCTGGGCGGCGACTTTCGCGGGCGACACGTTATCTGCTACCTCCCTCCTGAGGACGTATTACTGGAAAACTGCAGGGTGACGGGCAAGAAGTACGATGAAAGGAACAGAGAATGGCACGTTACCGTGAGCATGTGGTTCTGGGGATCGCTGAGCAAGTATGAACTTGAAAAACGGAGGGACGAGATCTCGCCGTATAAGGTGAGCCATACGCTGACGATCGTCATGTCCTGGGACCCCATGCCTTCGATGCCATACGTGCCTCTGCATCCGAAACCCACTGCGGCATCGCGTCACGACGAAGAAAATGCCGAAGCGGAGTTTTTGCATCACCTGCGCCCGGATCCGGAAGTACCCAAGAGAAGGAGGATTGGACTGCTGATCGCAGGCACCGCGCTCGCGGCAGCAGTGGCACTCGGTTCGTGCAGCCAGTGGGCAGGCGAAAAGCCCGTCGAAAACCGACGCCCTGTATCGAAGCCGGTCAGGCCACCGAATACTTCTCCTCCACCGCCTTCAAAATTCGATCCTTCCACTCTCCTTC
>CAZSMX010000045.1:0-3035 GCA_964608325.1 uncultured Candidatus Peribacteria bacterium | reverse complement strand
CGCATCGCGCAACTGCGCTTCGAAGAAAGCGATATCTCGGCGGAAACAGAATTGAGCGCCAAAACCTGATTCCCCTTCTCTTACGGAAAGAGAAAAGAAAGAACAAGGGGCGTTGCCATCGTGCAACGTCTCTTTTCATAATGCAAAAAACCCGCCTCCGTCCGAAGAAGAAGAGCGGGCTTTCCGTAAGACGCGATCAGGCTGCGACCACGTTCGTGGCCTTCGGACCCTTGTCGCCCTGGCCCATGTCGAACGACACTGCCTGGCCGACGTTCAGGTTGTCGAACTGACCGTTGCATTCACTGTTGTGAAAGAAAACGTCAGCCGAACCCTCGACTTTGATGAAACCGAATCCCTTGTCGGTCTTCGTTTTGATAATTCCTGTAGCCATACTGGTAGAAGGAGAAAAAATAAGAACACTGGGCAGATCTGATTTTTTCCGCCTTCAGAAAGGCGACCTTACTCCTATTTCCGGGAATAGCCACTATTTATCGCATATTTATGCGAAAAATGAAGAACGGATACGTTAGGGTAAAACATGCGAAAGAGGTACAATAGGCCGTTGATCTCCGGAACCTTTCTCCCCCATGTATGCATATCATCACCAGAAAACAATGCGCGACCGAGGGTTGCACCAGCCAAACGCGCGGAAGGGATTACTGCACGAAACACCTGAAAGACCGCAAGGCAGCGCCCATCACCAACGCTGCGCGCCTGACGATGTTCTCCCTGTGCTGCCAAGCAGGGTGCGTGCAGGGCGAGAAGCACGAGTACGGATCGCAGTACTGCGCGGAGTGCAAAGAACCTTGCCAATGGAGAACCAAGGCATGAGTCGCCGGGCAAAGTAAGGTCTTAGACGCTGGAATGGAATCGACGGGACGGATATACTCCGGGCTTCACCCCTTTTTTATGACAAGCAACCCCGTGAAACACATTGGCATCCTTACCGGCGGAGGCGACTGCGCCGGACTCAATACCGTCATCGCGTCAATCGTGAAGACCGGCATCCCTTTGGGATACAAATTCACGGGAATCATCAAGGGATGGGAGGGAATCCTGGACCCGGTGATGCTGCGCCCGCTGGGACTGGAAGACGTGAAGGGCATCAGCAGCATAGGCGGAACGATTTTGCGCACCACGAACAAGGGCCGCTTCGCGGCGAAGGTAGGCGAAGGCGGGGTTTCGAAAATCCCCGAGAACATCCTGCGCATGGTGGAGAAAAACATGAAGGCGAACGACATGGACGCACTCATCGTCATCGGCGGCGACGGTACGCTCACCGGCGCGTTGCAGCTGCAGGAGCTCACAGGCATCAAGGTCGTCGGCGTGCCGAAGACCATCGATAACGACCTGCAGGGAACGGACCGCACGTTCGGGTTCTCTTCGGCCGTGGAAATCGTGAAGGAAGCACTGGACCGCATCCATACGACCGCGGCAAGCCATGACCGCGTCATTTTCGTGGAAACGATGGGGCGCCACACGGGATGGATCGGCCTCTATGGCGGCGTTGCCGGAGGCGCGCACGCGATCCTCATGCCCGAGTTCGACTTTGACATCCAGGACCTGGTGGCATTCCTCCGCAAGCGCGACGAGAGCGTGGATTTCGCCTCGGTCGTTGTGACGGAAGGAGTGAAAATAGGAGGCAAGCTGTCCACCAAGAACGGAGGAGGAGCCGAAACGCAGCTTGGAGGAGCAGCGGAGCGCGTGATGGCCGCGGTGGAAGCTGCGGCCCCCGGCGAATTCGAAATGCGCAACGTCGTGCTCGGCCACACCCAGCGCGGAGGCAGCCCGAACGGCGAAGACCGTCTTTTATCGCACATATACGGCGTCGCGGCAATGCAAGCAATGCATGACGAAAAATTCGGCTGCATGGTATCCATGCGCGAAGGAAAAATATCCGTCGTATCCATTGCGGAAGCCGTGGGAGACATTAAGCGCGTCACGAAAGAAGACCCGGTCTACGTGGCGGCGAAGAGCATGGGCGTGTTCATGGGCGAGAAGGCCTGATCCCCTCTTAGCCCAGCTCCGCGATTCGGATCGCTCCGCCGAAGAACAGCAGCAGCGTGAGTACGACGCCCGTGGTGAGCGTGAACGTGGCAACCGTGGCCTTCTTTTGCTGCTCGAAGACGATGCTCGCCACGAAGAACAGGATGGCAATAACCCCCTTCAGACGAAAACTGGCCGTTTCACCGAGATTTGCGACGATGTCCGGAAGCAGATACACAGCGAATGCGAGCACGACGGCCGCGACGATGTACGCGATGCGCAGAAGAGTGGTATTCATATGCGAATTGTATCAGAAGGCTGCTTTTCTCATAGTACCTCGACGCTTTTCGCGAGTGTCTTGAACCGCACGCCATCTGCCTGGGTCACAGTGATCGTCATGTGTCCCGCCTTGCTCATATGGATATCCCCCACGATGCCGGATTTTCCCTTATGCCTGCCGTTGATGACTTTGCAAGAAGCGCCAGCTGCGAGCGTGGGATCCATACGCCAATTTTATCAAATGCCGCGCGTGAGGAGAAAGAATTCTTAGCGAAGAAAAGATTCCCTACTCTTTCGCGGGACAGTAACCCAGTGCCGTTTTCACCTTGATAACCATGTCGTATATTTCTTTTTTGGTATAACCCAAATTATGGGCGACATGCTGCAAACAAGTTGCATCAAGACGATCTTCCTCACCGAGGATGTCCCCCCTACCTCCAATCCCCATAAAGAATTCCTCGTCCAAATACGCATCATATACATCCAATTCCTCCTGTGAAAATGCGGAACCAACCAATGCATTTTCATCGGGAGACGGTGTGTCCGATTCCAACCCGAAAAGCAAATCGTCGTCCGGCACCAATCCGCGCTCACTCATCGAGCGGATGATCTTGCGACGGAAACTTGTATCTATCTCATGGGGATTTTCCCCGGAGGGATGCATGCCGACAAGGTCATCGATGAATCCCGGGATATCGATTTCACCTTCATTTTTGCGATTCAATGACATAAAAATATTTTCCTCCAAATACTAATTCTGTCAATGGCAG
>CAZSMX010000044.1:0-3039 GCA_964608325.1 uncultured Candidatus Peribacteria bacterium | reverse complement strand
TTGAGTGTCCGTGCCGCCCACAGAACGAGCAGGGCAACGCCTACGAAAAAGAGGATGACGGACAGGACATGTACTCCCCAGAGTGCGAAAAAGCCGAATGCCGAGCCGGTGTTGTTCATTGTCATCGAATGCATCATAAAAATAAGTGTAAAAAGAAATAGAAATGAAAATGTATTTCTTGTTACAACCTCAATACCGTTGATGCCATGGCTATCAGGAATGGCGGCGAGAAGACAGGGGATTGAACGATAGATTCATGGACGGCGATATTGAAATCTTCCGCACGCGATGCAAACGCGGCGTTTCCCTTTGAAAAAGAAGGCGCCGCTGCGGGGGAGGGCGAGACATTTTTGGCCTGTGACATGCAGTGGCCGGCACAGTCCGAGGCTTGGGCATCCGTATCGTCACAATCTGCACAATCTGATGATCCGTGATGGTGGTGTTGCGCGGTTTCCATTGCGGGATCCGATTGCATTGCCTGCATCATGGATGCCATGCACAGCGGACCGAAAAGTGCATTGATCATGAATCCTATAGCGACGAGCAATGGCTTATTCATGCTTGCGTAGTATAAAGCCATTCGCAGGCACTTCCAAAAATTAAGAGCATGTATTGCTGAATATGTCTCGCTGTGTATTGTCCGAACCGTGTTTGTGGCTTTAATTAAACAATAACTACATGGTTAGACGCGATTTAACTTGCTTCGGTAGCTCTATCGGACAGCTCGTATATTCTCCGCGATGTCGAACACTGGGACGGTGAGGGCGGATGCGACAATGCTTTCGGCTACCATGCTGCGGTATCCGCCTGCGCAGTGTACAGCGATCGGTTTGTCTGCTGGGATTTCCGAAACGCGTCCACGCAATTCGCTGAGTGGAATATTTTTCGCATGGGCGAAAATGGGAGTGTTCTCTGCCTCGTATGGTTGGCGCACGTCGATGACTGTGTAATCGGCCGCATGCGCAAGGAATATATTGATCTCCACTTCATGCGATTTCACATCTCCTGCATCGCCGACCATCACGCCGTCGATGTTCAGTTCGTAACCGATTTTTGCAATGCGTCGCAGGACGCTGCTGCGCGAATCTTCATTCTGTACGACAAGAACAAACCGTTCGTCAGGCCGAATGATCGTGCCCAGCCATGTTTCGAACGATCGTCCGTTTTCCGCAATATGCAGGGCTCCGTGTACATGTCCTTTGCCGTAATGCGTCGCATCGCGCGTATCTACGACTAATGTGTCGGCGGGGATAGCGGTGATAACGGGAATATCCGCCAAGCACTCTTCCAGGGAAGGTGCGCCCTGTCTGTTCAGCGCCACGTCATAGCCGAAGTACTGAGGAATCATCGGCTGCCCTTCCGTCAAAAACGCCACGAATTCGTCTTTCGACATCTCACGGAAGGCGGGATTGGCCGTGCGTTCTTCGCCGATGGTGGTCGAGGGCGCATCGCGCAGCGCTTTGCCGCAGAGCGTTCCGGCGCCATGCGCGGGATAGACGATGACGTCATCCGGAAGGGGCTTCAGCACGTTCTGTATGGTGCCATACATCATGCCCGCCAGTTCTTCGCGCTTTGCCTGGATATTGCCGGCCTTTTCCCGCAGGTCCGGCCTGCCGACATCGCCGACAAACAGCGTGTCGCCCGAGAAGAGTACCTGTTCTTTTCCTTTTTGATCACGCACGAGAATACTGATGCTGTCGGGGGAATGCCCTGGGGTATGCAGTGATTCCAGCGTGACGGTTCCCAATGAGATGATATCGCCGTTATCAAATCCGATATGGTCATAGTCGGCGCCGAGCAACGTGCTGATGCGAATGGGCGCACCCGTCAACGTATGTAGTTCCAAATGCCCGCTGACAAAATCCGCATGCGGATGCGTTTCGATGATCGCCCTCAACGACAGCCCCTTTTCCTCGAGCATCGTGAGGATTGGACGGATGTCGCGCGCGGGATCGATCACAGCCGCTTCTTTGCCGCTTTCGATCAGGTATCCGTATTGCGCGAGATTTGGGTCGGTGAATTGGTGAACGATGTAGTTGTTCATGGTTGCACTGGGGAAAATGAAGAAACGGGCAAAATCACGAGATTCTATTCCACGGCATTCGCGCAAGGAAAAGCGCGAGCATGCAATTGCCGGACACTCCGGCGTAGATCAGGCCCATCGATGCAAAAAGCGAGATGAGTTGAAACCATGGCGAGACAAGCGCGGATAAAACGAGGCCGCTCGCGATGATGCTTCCGGCGCCCAGCAATACCTGTTGCTGCAGAGGGAGAACTCCTGATCTTTTGATCGTCGCGAATCCCGCCCTCTTCAAGTCGTCTATGCCGCCTTCGATACTGAACGCATGGGCAATCTGCGCATCGTGAAGGCGAACGCACGCTTGTCCGCTGCGATTGCCGCTTCTGCAGTAGAGATACACATGCTGATAGGTGCGCAGTGTTTCCGCGTGTTCAAGGACGGTATCCAGCGGCATGTTGATGCTGCCTTCTATGTGCTCGTGCTTGAATTCATCCGGCGATCGGACGTCTACGATTGCATAGCTGCCTGCGGGGTGCGAGGCAATCGCTTCTTTGGCTTGGCTTGGGGAAATGGTTTTCATCGTCAGGATTTGTAAAGAGATATGACGCGGGAAAGTTTCGCCGCTTTGTCCGCCGATACTTTTTTGCCGCCCAGGATGTCTTCCAGGATATATGTCTCGACGATGCTTGCCCGTGCGGAGTCGAACGAACGGAGAATGGAATTGGTCAGCATCGCGACATCATCGCAGGAATTGCCATCTTCCACCGCGCGTTTCAGACTGTCGATTTGACCCTGGATGCGGCTGAGATGATGGATGATTTTTTCACAGTTGGGAGATGCGGCCATGGGTATTGGTGAGGAAATGTGCAAAAATAGTATACCCCCTACCGTATGCAGTCAAGACATGGGAAAAAAAAGGTAAAAAAAAACGGCGCAGAGGATTGCTGTCGCGGTACGCATTTTAAAATGGCTCCCCGACTTGGATTCGAACCAAGAACCCTCTCGTTAACAGCGAGATG
>CAZSMX010000043.1:0-3109 GCA_964608325.1 uncultured Candidatus Peribacteria bacterium | reverse complement strand
TCACGTCGATCAAATCGTCGGCAAGCGAACGCAGGTCGTCGGACATGCGGGCGTTCAGGCGACGGGCCTCGTCCTTGGACGGACCTTTCAGGAGCTCGCGAACAGCTGCGTCATACAGCATGTTCTCGCCGTAGGAGATGGTGCGCGCGACGATGACCGGCTGGTCGTACGTTGCGTTATTCAGATCCCTGAGGCTGTAGTAGTAGAGTTGGACGCCTTTGGACTCGGACGGCGTGCAAGCGACGAGAAGACCCGCGAGGGCGAAACCGGAGAAGAGGGTGCGAAAAGTTGTCATAGGGGAAAGATGATACATCATTTCACGGATGCGCGCAGCAATTTTTACGCCGATTTTGATTCAAGGCCTCCGCACGCCATTTCCTGCCATACACACAAGGAATACGGCAATCGCCACCAAAACGATGGTTCCTCCACTCGAGAGATCGAGATAATAGGAAAGATATAAACCCGAGATGACGGAAAAGAGGGAGATACCCACCGCGAAAATCAGCGTCTGGCGGAAACTGCGGGCAAGCTGCATGGCGGCGATGGACGGAATGACCATGAGTGCGCCGATGAGCAAGACTCCGACGATACGCATGGAAAGGGCCACGGTGACTGCTGCAAGAACGATGAAGTACCTGTTGATGCGCACGACGGGAATGCCGCTTGCCTCCGCAAGCTCTTCGTCGAACGATACCGCGGCGAGTTCTTTGTAGAGGAGGATGACGGAAGCAAAGACGACGATTCCCAGGGTGGAAATAATCAAGACGTCACTCGTATCCACCGTGGCGATACTGCCGAAAAGAACGCTTCCTATGTTGATGTTGCGGCCCTTTGAAACACTCAGGAGAACCGCGGCCAAGGCAAGTCCTCCGGACAAAAACAATGCCAGCGATGATTCTCCCAGGACTTTTCTTTTGCTGCGCAACTTTTCCACGGAGAGCGCGGTAAGCACGGATGCGATGATTGCGGTGATGATCGGCTGTATTCCCGCAAGGAACCCGACCGCCACGCCCGCAAGCGAAACGTGCGCGAGCGTGTCCGCCATGAAGGAATAGCGCCTCGTGACGAGAAAGACACCCATCATGGGGGCGATAACCGCCGTGACGATGCCCGCCGCGAAGGCGCGGATCATGAAGTCGTATTGGAAGACGGAGAGAAATTCCATGGTCAGTGCGTATGCTGATGAAGGAGTTCGACGTCCCTGCCATAGAGCTTTTTCAGCGTCTCATCGGTCAGGAAATCGTGCGAGGAACAATGACAGATCAATTTTTGGCTAAGCGCCAATACGAAACTCACCTCCTGGGTGATCGCTTCTATGTCATGCGATACGAGCAGGATCGTCAGCTTGTGCTCCGCATTGAGTTTTTTCAGGAGCGCATAGAACTGCTCGCGCGCGGACACGTCGACGCCGGTCGTCGGTTCATCCAACACCAGAAGCTTCGGCTCCGATGCGAGGGACCGCGCGATAAACGCCTTCTGCCGCTCCCCGCCGGACAGCGTCCCGATGAGGCGGCCTGCGAGATGCGCAACCCCCGCTATATCCATGGCGCGTTGCACCGCGGCTTCGTCTTCTTTGCCAAACGCCCTTCCCAGGCCGATCTTCGGCACCCTGCCGCTGCGCACGATTTCCCTGACGGTCGCGGGAAAGGAGAAGTCCGCCTGCGCGACGCGCTGGGGAACATAGCCGACGCGGCCGTGAAGACGGGCTTCCGCCGGCTCTTTCCCGAACAACGATACCGATCCGCTCGAGGGCTTAAGCAATCCGAGGATGATCTTGATGATCGTAGTCTTTCCGCCGCCGTTCGGCCCGATGATGCCAACGTAACTTCCCTCCGGAATGGCAAAGCTTACGGCATCCAGAACCGCCTGCTGCCCGTACGAAAAACTGACGTGATCGGCCTCGATTGCAAAAGGTGTCACTGGCATTCCATGGCGGTACGGAGATTCTGGAGGTTATCCTTCATGATGGAAACATAGTCCTTTCCTTCCGCGCTGTCATCGGGCGTGAGTCCCTCGAGAGGATTGAGCACCAGGGTCTGCGCGCCTATTTCGCGCGAAATCGTATCGGCGATCTGGGGACTTGCGAGGGTTTCGAAGAAAATATACTTGATGCCGTTGTCTCGGGCGAGATCCGATAGTTCGGCCATGCGACCCGGGGAAGGTTCCTGTTCGGGGGAAAGTCCGGCGATAGCGAGCGTTTCGAAGCGATAGCGATCGGCGAGATACCGGAAGGCGCTATGGGAGGTGACGATGGTCCGCTTGCCGCATTGCCCAAGGCCGGCCGCAAATTCCTGATCAAGTTTTTGCAATGCCGCAATAGTACGGGTTGTATTCGCATTGTACGCGTCTGCATGCTGCGCATCGGCCTTCACGAACGCATCGCGCACCCTCTCGACGATCGCCTGCGCGCGCACGGGATCCAGCCAGACATGCGGGTCATACTGGGTTTCATCGGCATGCTCCGAATGATCATCCTGATCATGCGCATCCTCCGCGTGGACATCGCCGTCGTCGTGTCCGTCATGATCCTCATGGACTCCTTCCAGAAGCGTCAATTCATCCGTCATGCGCAGGGCAACGACGCCCTTCGCACCGAGTTCGCCGATGATAGCTTCCCCCCAGGGATCAAGCCCCGCGCCGTTCATGAGGAATACGTCCGATGCATGCACGTATGCCAGCTCCATCGGGGACGGTTCGTAGTCGTGCGGCTCGACGCCGGCAGGGGTGATCTGACGCACATGCACGAGTTCCCCGCCGACCTGTCCGGCAATATACGTGAGCGGGTAAAAGGTCGTGGAAACCTGAAGACGTCCGTCATCGGCCGGCTGGGACGGGGCGCAGGCACCCAATGCAAAAAGCGGGATGAATGAAAGGAAAAACTTTTTCATGACGCAACTAAGAAAGCTTGTAAAAAATTATTGGCAGGAATGGCAAGTACCGAGGATCTCGCTCACGTGCCGGTCGGGACGGAACCCGGCGGAACGCGCGACGGCGTCTTCTTGTTCGCAAAGGGAATGATCGTGCTTCTCTTCGACTTTTCCGCACGCGTCACAGTGGAGCAGGACATGATGCCCGTGCACGGAGGGGATGTGGCATACGGAATACA
>CAZSMX010000042.1:0-3191 GCA_964608325.1 uncultured Candidatus Peribacteria bacterium | reverse complement strand
CTTTGTCGGTGGCGGGGCGGACGGTGATCATAGTTTGCGGTCCTGGACACGATACACGAACTTCATGCCGGACCAGGTATCGTCGATCGCGGTCATCTTTACTTCGAAGAGGCCGTTCTTCCGTCCGATCTTCCGTACCATCTCATCCGTCAGGTCTTTGCCGAGCTCCGACCATTTCTTCGGCCAGCAAATCCAGATGCAGCCGGTGGCATGTACGTGTCGTTTCAGTTCCGGAAAGATTTGTTCCAACGCCGCGCTATCCGGCGCGAAGTACTGAATATAGTCGGCATCGGGCGCAAGGGTCTTTTGGATCTGCACCTGCGGCAGCATCAGCAACTCTTTCATCACGTTTTCCGGCGCGCCGATGATGACCGCCAGCATGCCCGGCTTGAAGCCGAGACGCTGCGCCAATGTTTTGTCGGACTCGTGAACCATGTTCAAGGAAGAAGGGGGTCGAGTGCATCGATAAGTTTCTTGGCTTGTTCAAGCGATGTATCGGGATGCGTCGGAAGGTTCAGGATCGATTGCCCGACAAACTCCGCGTCCGGATCTTCGCCGTCCTTGTATCCGGTCGTATCCATGTCCGTTCCGGGCGGGCAAATGACGCAGCCCGTCCATCCGTCGTGCAGATGGATGTTCCTTTTCTTCAGTGCTTGCCGGATTTTCTCCGCCCCCTCGGTGAAGAGCGGGAATTTCTGCAGGGGGAGATCCGGTTTCACGCCAAGCAGTAGCTTCCATCCGCGCCTCGTCCCTTCTTCAAAATAGAACGAGGTCAGCGTCCTGCGGTGGTCATTGATTGCCTGCAGGTTCTTGAACTGTTGCAGGGCAAGGATGGCGCAGGCGTTGGGCATGCGGTGTAACGTCGCATCCATCTGCCCGTGTTTTTCCGCCTTCGTCACGATCGGTACAAGCAGGCGCACCTTCGCACAGAGCGAGAGGAAGCCTTTCCCAAAGCCGATGCCGTAGAACGGCTTCGCGATCGCGTAGAGCACGGGGTACTGCAGCAGCCGTTTGATCTTCCACATGCTCAGTGCTTCCGCATCGTCCTGCATTTTCTTGATATCGCGGCATATTTCCCTGTTTCGACAGAGGACGGCGCCGCCCGATACGCCCGAGACTGCCTTGTCGCGTCCGAAGCTGAAGAAGAGGACGTCCCCGAATTTCCCGACCTCGCCCGGCCCCTTCGCATCCGGCATGACGTGCGCACAATCCTCTATGAGGATCAGCGAATGCCTGTCGCACAGGTCTCGGAGTCGTTTGGCATATGCGGGGATGCCGAAGGTGTGCTGGCAGATGATCGCTCGCGTTTGCGGCGTGATAAGGCGTTCCACTTCGTTCAGGTCCAGGTTCAGGGTGTCTTGCTCGATATCCGCGTAGATTGGCGTCATGCCCGCGGCGATGACGGCGTTGGGAACGACGACGCAGGTGTAGCCCTGGACGATCACTTCCTCATCCTTTTTCAGTGTCAGGCTGCGCAAAATCGCTAGCAATGCTTCGCGTCCCGATCCGAACAAATGCGCTTCGCCGTCGAATGTATTCTCTAGCAATTCCTCCAGTTGTTTCTTCTCCGGGCCTTCCTTCCAGCGCCACGGCTGGAACGCGAGTGCCAGGGAACGTCGGACTTGCGGTCCGTCGGCCAGGGGCGCGAAGGTGTGGTGGATGGGGCGCATGTCAGGGGAGAAGGCGGCGGATGGCGGACACGGGCATGCGTCCTACGCAAACAAGAAGCCCTCCGTCGCTGATTTTTACCGTTTCGTCGTTGAGCAATTCCACTTCTTTTCCCGCGGCCTTCGAGAACGACGCGCGGCCGCTGTCGGTGGTGAAGACGATGCGTTCGAAGAACGATGCTTTTTTACCCAGCTCCGCCAAGTGCCTTTCCTCCTCGTCCCCGAGCTCCAAAAGCCCGCTCGTAAGCAGAATTTTTGGCTTCTCCTTGCGCTCAGCGGCCCAGTCCATCGCCGCTTTCATGCTGAGGGGGCTGATGTTGTACGTATCGTCCAGGATCGTGATGCTGTTTTCTTCCAGGACGTTAAACGTATGTTGCATCGGGCGGAACGTAGTGAGCAGTTCGCGGATGCGCGCATGCGTGACTCCCAAAAATTTCGCGACCGCTATGGCGAGCAGTATGTTCGTGACATGGTGCCGGCCGTGCAGCGGGACCGAATAGCTCTCGTTATCCAGGCGGAAATGCAGTCCGTCGGTGCGTTCCTCCACGTCCAATGCAACCGAGTGCAATCCTTCGTGCGTACCGACGAGTGCGGTAGGGCAATGCGCCCTGCTTTCCATGCTTCGGGTCGCTTCGTTGTCGCCGTTCAGAAACGCGTGTCCGTCGGGCGGCAATGATTCCACCAGCTCCGCGTTCGCGTCCAGGATCGCTTCCTCGGATCCGAAGAGCGCTAGGTGATCCGAACCGACTGCCGTCACGACCCCGATGGTCGGCTTCACGACGGAGCAGAGGAGTGCGATCTCGCCCTTCGCGTACGCTCCCATTTCCACGATCACCGGCTTGTTGCTGCCAAGCCATTTTTCGTTTTGCAGAAGCCATTGCGCAACGCCCATCTCCGTATTCACGTGCGCCGGCGTGGCAATCGGCGATAGGTCCTGTAAAACGTGTTTCAGCAATTCCTTCGTCGTCGTTTTCCCCACGCTTCCCGCAATGCCGATCACCACCGCTTCCTTCGCCATGCCGGAGCGCACTGCCCGGGCCTTGTCGAAAATCTGGCGCTTCAGGATGCGATCCACCGGAAGCAGCAGCAGCCACGCCGCGAACACCATGAGCGGCTGGAAAGTGGCCACGAACACCGGAACCAGGGGAATGTGTCTCCCGAACCAGGCCGCGCATGTGGAGAGTGCGAGGGATACTGCGCCGGTCAGGATGGTTTTCGATGTCCAGACGGGCGTCGGCTGCTTGCCTAGCCCGATTTGCAACAGCGACAGGACCGTAAGGATGCTGGTGATGTAGAGGGAAACCGCGACGTGCGGATAGAAGAGGAGTCCGATCACCGAGAGCGCCAGGAGTGGCAGGCGCATGGAGCCGAACAACTGGGGGGCGATGCCTTCCCTGCGGAGATGCTCGGTAAGACGATCCATTCTCCACTCCTTCATTTGGAAGAGTCGCAAAAACGTCGCAAGCGGCGAGAGCGACGCAAGGACGGTGAACAGCAGGATGGTCGGATCGAAAGTCACGGGGG
>CAZSMX010000041.1:0-3289 GCA_964608325.1 uncultured Candidatus Peribacteria bacterium | reverse complement strand
GGAGGATCATGCGGATTTCCTCGCGCTTTGCCTTGAGCAGCGCCTTTGTTTCACCGTCGTCGGAATCGGCCAAGGCGGCCATCGGTGCCAGCAGCGATGCGGCGAGTGCCAGGGAAATGATTTTGTTCTTCATGGGAAAAAGGGGAAAGGAATACCGTCAGACTATCGCCGTTGAAATCGATGTGCAAACGCCTTTACTTGCTAGGAACAGGGATTCAGGATAATGAATGCGTTCTTGCCGTCCGTGCGGTACGCCGTTCCCGCTTCGTTTTCGTCCGGTATGCGCGGCGTGAAGGGGAGTAACTGGTACGACGAAACCGCCCCCACGCGCAACAGGTCGCGCAATAGGTTGTTGCGCTGTGTGTCCACCGCGGGATCGATCGAATGGCTGATGCCCCATCTCGTCCGGGTGTCGTAGCTGACCGAGGCCGTGAACAGGCGGCCTGCGTACGTGTCGTAATCAGTTTCCCAGACGCGCAGATGAAGGTGCGGCCGCAGTTCGCGCTCGTTCACCATGCGGGCGTACCCGTAGGCGTGCGGTGCGGAGTTGTAGAACGCCGGCGCGAACGGCGCGGATGCGTATTCCTCGCGCAGCATCACCGATCGCAGGAGACGGAACGTCGCCGACATGGAGATGTTGTCGGACCGCGCCCATCCCGCCCGCTCCAAGCCCGCCTGCAAACACTTGCGCGAACCCAGGAAAAGGACGTTGAGCGGCTGGCGATCCGCTCCTGCAAGCGTTTGGGTGGAGCGGGGAAGGGTTCCGTCCTTGAACAGGTTCAGCGCGGCCGAGACTGTGATGCGCTCCGGCGGCGGCGGCGTTTGATGCAACAGCGGCGATGGGATGAGGAGGAACAGGCAGACCACGGTGAGTACCTGGAAGACGGCCGTGTTCCTCAAAATATCCATCGGAAGCGACGGGATGCCTTGCCGTTCGCGCGCGAAGAGCCACTCGGTGATGCTGATGACGATCGCCACGCACAGAAGGCCGACCAGATCCCCTGCGACAACGTCGCTGAGGTAGTGCAGGCCCAGGTACATGCGGCTGAGATCGATGAGGAAGATGGCGATGATCGACGTGAAGACGGCGCCCACCTTGAGCGTCCAGGAGCGCGACGTGCGCAGGACCATGTAGGCGATGTATCCGGTGAACGCGGCGGCGGTTGCCGCGTGCATGCTCGGGAAAGAGAAGGAATCCTCGCTGATGGCGCGGAGGAATTCCTCCGGGCGGATGCGTTGGAACAGCAGCTTTCCGCCCTGCGTCAAAAGTTCGCTCAGGAAAAGGGTGAGCCAGAGACCGAACGCGAAGATCGCGTGCCGCCTCTGCCACAAGAGCAGCGTCAGCAGGAACATCGCCGCGATGATCACGCCCGTCTGCGCGAAAAGCGTGATGAAGTAGAATAGATTCGCGATGATCGGATGGCGGAAGTCATACAGGAGGTGGGCGATCCGTTCGTCGAGTGCAGAGAAAGAAGAGGGGAATGCGATTTCCTGCACGACGTTGGTGAGTAATGCGACCGTATAAAGGAAGATGACGGTTAGCAGCGTGAAGGGAAGTCCGAAGAAACTCTGTGTCGAGAATCTTGCCGCCACGAATGAGACGGGTTTCTCGTGCGTTTCGAGGAATTTCTTCACATTCGGCTGTCTGCCGATGATCTCCATGACCGAGGAGAAGAGCGAACGGAGCATTTTGATCGCGTCCCTTCCTTTTTTCAGTACCCATTCCCACGTCCAGACGAACAGCGCACCCACGGCAATGATCAGGACGATCGCGATGCCGAAGCGGGACAGCCACAGCAGCGCGAGGTCCCACAATCCTCCGAATACGAATCCCACCGCGATATGCGCCGCGCTCCATGCGAGGATGCTGACGATATTCACAAGTTGGAACGGCAGGAACGGCATGTCCGCGAGTCCGGCGACCATCGAAATCAAATGACGCAACGGACCAAGGAAGTGGCCGAGAAAAATGCTTTTACCCCCATGGCGCCTGAAAAAGGATTGCCCTCTTTCCAGGTGTTTCCAGAGCGATGGATATTTTTTCATGATTTTTTTCCCATGCCTTCCTAAAAAATAACCGATCGTATTTCCGGTGAACGCCGCGGCCATGACCACGTAAAATAGTGTACGCAGATCGTAGATTCCTTGGGCGGCCATGCCACCGGCAATGACGACGATGACGGATCCTGGGACGAAAAAACCGAGGAATGCGATCGATTCGCCGAGGACCGCGATGAATACGAGCCAGTACCCGAGGGACGCGATCGTTTGGAAATCCGGAAGATAGGAAAGAATCGCGTCCATTGGTAAGGATTGTACGCGGGTGTTTAAAATATTTCACTAATTTGTCGTTACTTTGCATAGATGAATACAGATAATCATCAATGATCAATAATCAATCACCAATGGTGGAATTTCTTTTTGATTCCATTTTTTTAATAATAGTGTTGAAAATTAATAATAACTGATGTGATTCATTTGATAATAATTTCTTCAAGTTTTGGTCTGTATTCAGGCAATCAATTAGCTCTAGCCATAATGAACATTCTTTTGATTCTTTCCTGCATATTTTCAAGCGGTGAATAAAATCTTTCGAGCTGATGCTTTCATTTGCTTCAATATAATTTGCTGCTACGGATCCAGAAGCACGTAGTAATTGCCGTGCGTCAATCCGACACAATGGATGATTCATATGTACTCTCAAAAATTGCCTTACGTTTCGTGCGAACGTCGCCGTTCTCGTTTCCAGATCAAAACGATGCATAGTAAGACTCTATTGCCTCGTGTTGTTCTCATTAGTTGTCATGGATTCTTTATCGGAGGTATCAGTCGGTTTTGGTGACAAGCACTTGGTAAAGTTTGTTCCGTAAAACAAAAGAACATGTTCCATCATTGATTATTGGGTATTGGTGATCGGTTATTCACTTCGCTACTACCCATTTATTATCTTTTCTCTCGTAGATCGTTTCCGTGATCGTGGTGAACGCGCCGTTTTGGAATGATCTGACGACCACCTGTACCGTCGCCTTCTTCACCTTGATGATGTTGTAGGCGTTGGGTTCGTTCCTCCTGCGCTCCGATATCGCCGTGCCCGCCTGTGCCAGGATCATCGAACACTTGGTGGTGGGCCGCAGTTCGCGGATGTCGCCGTGGTACGTTTTGTGCTTGTGGCCCGAAAGCAGCAGATCCACTCCGCTTTCATCCAAGGCGTTCAGCGCCATATTCGATCGAATGACGAATTTTTGCATGCGCTTCGCGTGCGGCGTGATGAGCGGATGATGCGTGACGA
>CAZSMX010000040.1:0-3361 GCA_964608325.1 uncultured Candidatus Peribacteria bacterium | reverse complement strand
GAAAAACCACAGGTCAAGAAGAAAATACCGTGAAATGTCACATTCTTTGCACAATAAATATCAATTACTGTTCAAGCCTCTGAATACGTGTTTCTAAGCCATTTAAACGAAATTTCAGCCCATTTAATTCATTTTCATCGACATTATTGAAGCTGTCATTATTAATATTAATATCTATCTTTGCTTGTTCTTCGGGTTTTTCACTAGATAAGTAATCGTATCCAACGGTCACCATTAAGGTGAGCGCGGCAACACCAATGCCCAATGTAACAATCATCATAAAATTACCCTGCTTATCTGTACGTGCTTCAAGTTGGTCAAAAGACTCATTAATCCTCTGTTCTGTCTTACTAATATTATTCTCAAACGCCAATAACTGTTTATCTATTTTTTCAGAAACATTATTTAATTTCTGATCAATTATAGTATCAACTGCAGAAAATTTCTGATGAAGCTCATCAATGGACTTATCATGCCTATCCAAAATTGAACCTAATTTTGTTTGTGTATTCTTAGAACCAACGGTAATAGGATCTGAATTCACTGCAGCAATATTGATTTTCCCACCCGCATTTGACGTGTTATTCGGCGACATTATTGAAATCTAAAAATGTATTTTTAGAAATTTTACTACCATTCACATCTACCTCAGCTGCAAGTATGTACCTGCCCCACTTAGGAAAAACTACTCCAACAAAGTTCATGACAATGTCGGTGTATTCACTTTTTTCCGGAATTTTAAATCTATCATTTAAATTAGCTACTTCATCATTTTCTGACTGATGCTTTATTTTTAAAGATATCCCATGCTCTCCAGAAGGTGCATAGACACGAGCAACTACAGAGAATTGTGGGTGGGCAGCAGGTACCTTACCTGACTTGATATAGGTAAATGCGCCAATAATATTTAATTTATTTGCATCCGAGAAGAATGCAGAATCAGACAAAATTAAAAAATTAATCTCGACCATAATTAAAATCTATATTTTCAGTTCAAATTAACAAGTGGTAATGATTTATTCAATTACATCGCCGCCCCTTCTCCCTCCATCGGTGGAACGTCCTGGTTCATATCCATGTGCGGATGATGCTGGTCCGGACCGTGGTGTTCCCCGTGCTCGCCAACGCCGTCGCGCGGGCCGATCAGAACAAGATTCTCGATCACGATCTCCGTGCGGAAAATCTTCGCGCCCTCCGCACTGTCCCAGCTCCTCGTCTTCAAATACCCCTCGATGAACAGCGGCTTCCCCTTCTTCACGTTCTGCGCGGCGAAATCCGCGAGCCCTCCCCACGCGACGAGGTTGTGGTATTCGGCGAGGCTCTGCTTCTCGCCGTTCTGATCCTTCCACACGCGGTTGGTAGCGAGTCCGAACGTGCACACGCTCTGTCCGTTGGCGGTGGCCTTCAGTTCCGGATCCCTGGTGACGTTGCCCAGAAGCATGACCTTGTTCACGGACTTCATACGGATGAAGGAAGATGCTAAATCTTCCTATAAGGATACGAATCCTCGATGCATTGGCAAATAGATTGCTTAGAAAAACCCCGGTTCCAATCGGGGGCGGGGGTAAGAGAGGAACCGGGGGACGGGTAGGCAGAGCGCCCACCCGCTAGAACCATCGGACTTTTCTCAGCGTGCAATTTTGACACGTGAGAAGGTCGACCAGGAGAAGAACGGAACACGTACCGAGACCAATGACAAATTGCTGCATCAGAACGCCCTTTATCTTCACATGACTGGGAATCGATGGGATGCCGCATTCTTGCATATTCTTCAATGCAGTCAATACCGCTGGCTCACAGGAAATCCTTGGGCAAATCGCTGAAAAACGGCAGGTACATATCGTCTTCCAGCGGGATGCGCACTTCGTTGCGATCGACGGCATCGGTGAATGCGACAGGTGCATCCGTGATGACCGCGAGGGGCTTCTTCTCATCCCCCTCCCCCATCGCCAGCACGGCGGCGGCGGCGAGGCTGTCGGCAACGTTGACCTGGGAGAAGTGAAAGGTGCGGCCGAAAATATCCTTCGTGCCGCGATAGTCCTTGATACCTTTGAAACCCGCGTACCCCAGGGCGACACCCGTCACCCCCGCGCGCAACGGCTGGGTATGGCTGTCGGTCACGATGACGCCCAGGTCGGTGATGCCGTAGTGCTTTTTCAAAGCTGCGCGGATCATCTCTGCGGCATCGAAACTGTCCTTCGGCAGCAGGATCATCTTTCCGTCCGCGTTGGATTCGTCGATACCGGCGGACGCCATCACCATCCCGTCCTTCACCGTCAGCCATACGTACTTGGTTTTCACCGCCTTGTCGCTCTCGGATTGGATGAGGCGATCCTTGGCGTCTTCATTTTCAGGGATGACCACCCTACCCTCCGCCAGCGCGACGATCTTCGAGGTCACCACGACCACCGATCCGTTTTCCACCGAGGGAAGATGTTCGGCGATGAACGCGACGAGGTCTTCGGATTCGAGGAATAGCCGAGTACGGATCGCCTGTACGAGCATGGAACCGAGGATACCATAAAAACGCCCGGAAGCGCTTCTATGGCCCGATGAAAAACGGCTCACGCCTTGGCTTTCGCCTTACCTGCAAGCAACACGAGCTGATCCACGATGATCTCGGTACGGCTGGCGTCCGCGCCATCCTTGTTTTTGTACCGGCTCGTATGAAGCCTGCCTTCCACGTAGAGCGGCGCGCCCTTCTGGACGTTCTTGGCGGAGACATCCGCCATGGACCCGAAGCACACCAGGTTATGATACTCGGGTTCGTCCACGTACTTGCCGTCGGCATCCTTCTTGCGGGACGTGGTGGCAAAGCCGATGGACGCCACCGGCTTGCCGGCTTTCGTGGCGCGGAGTTCCGGATCCTGCGTCACGTTGCCAAGCAGCGTCACGCGATTGATATTGAACATAGAAAAGAAAGGGAAAGAGATATGCCTTCAGCGTAAAGGGAGCCGGATTCGCGGGAAGGATCCGACGAAAGCCTCCAACAAACCTTCGTATGTTTTTCCTCTGCAAAAAGCCATCGAGGCGATTCCATAGATGCACGGAACATCAAAAAAGGACCCCTTCCGGGGCCCTCTTTGTTCGATGCTATATTGATTATGCGTCGTTCATCGACTCCTCGCTCACGGCATCCTTCATTTCGGATGCGGCATCCTCTCCCACGGCGTCCGTGGCCTCGATGTTGCCTTCCTCCACGGCGGCCACCAGCGTGGCATCCGATTCGGTTCCGACAACGTTGAGTTCGGCGATCTTATCCGCGACGGGGACCGTCTCTTCCGTCTCTTCCTCGGCCTCCACGCGGCTCTGGAGTTCGACCGCGACCACTTCGTCCTTCTGGATCGTGGCGCGCTCTTCC
>CAZSMX010000039.1:0-3456 GCA_964608325.1 uncultured Candidatus Peribacteria bacterium | reverse complement strand
CACCGTAAGGAGTACCTCGTACAGGGTGGTGAGCGCTTCGCGCTGTTCGTCGGTGCTGCCGCCCGCCTCCGCGTCTTCCATGCCCGCCTTGCCGGCGAAACGGCGGCGGGAGAGGCGGATGTACCAGTTCGTGAGGGCGTCGAGCGTGTCGACGATTTCCATGCAGGTGCCGGAGATGTCGTACGCGTCCATTTTCTTCGTCACGCGGTTCACCAGGTCCTGCGTCTCCGCCTTGATCCAACGGTCCAGCGGATGGTTGGATGCATGCGGCGCGGCAACGGGTTCGAAACCGGCCATCTCGGCGTACGTTACGAAGAACGAATACGAGTTCCACAGCGGCAGCAGGACGCTGCGAAGCGTTTCTTCCACGACTTTCTCGGAGAAGCGCATGTCCTCGGCGCGGACCGCGGGGGAGTTCATCAGGGTAAAGCGCAGCGCGTCGGCGCCGTATTTGTCGATGACGATGTTCAACTCCGGATAGTTCTTCAGGCGCTTGCTCATCTTGCGGCCGTCCTCGGCGAGGATGGTGCCGTTCACGACGACATTCTTGAACGCGGGCTGCCGGAAGAGCGCCGCGCTGAGCACGGTGAGCGTGTAGAACCATCCGCGCGTCTGGTCGATTCCCTCCGCGATGAAGTCCGCGGGGAAATTCGTCGGTTCCAACTGCTTCTTCGATCCGCGCGGTGCCAGCTTCAGATGCTGCGCGTCATACGGGAAGTGTTGCTGGGCGTACGGCATCGATCCGCTTTCGAACCAGCAATCCAAGACGTCCGGGATGCGCTTCAAAACCGGCTTCAGCGAGATTTCCATCGAGTCGCCGTTGTTCACGGGCAGCGCTGCCACATCCTTGAACGCCAGGTTCTCGGCGATACCCTTGAGCCCCAACATGGTACCGCGATGGGAGACGACAAGTACTTTCTTTCCCTTGTAGCGCTCGCGAAGGATGGCGCATGCTTTTTCCAGCCGGGTATTGAAAGAGGACAGAGATTCCCCTCCTTCCGGCGTCGCATAATGGAATGACGGGCACAAACCCTTCGGTTCCTCCGGGAATTTTTCCCACAGGCTGTCTATCGTATTCCCGCTCCAGCTGCCCGCATCGCGCTCCTTCAATTCTTCCATGGGAATGACTTCTTCGATTCCCAGCTCCTTCGCGATGATTTGCGCCGTTTCCATGCTGCGCTTCAAAGGAGAGGCAATGATCGCGTCGAAAGACCTGTTCTTGAGTTTCTGTGCTTGTTCACGAGCTTGCACGCGGCCGGTGTCATTCAATTCGGCATCGATGTTGCCGCCCTGCAACAACTTCAATTTGTTGTTATCGGTCTCGCCGTGGCGCACGAGTGTGAGCTCGACGACCGGAGCTTCGTCCTCCGCCGGCCATTCCACGTCGTCGATGACGTGTTTATGCAGGTCGATCTCCCCCTCGCGGTTGTGGTCCCAGAAGTAGGCGACGGGCGTGGCGTACGGGGGATTGGGCTGGTAGCAGAGCTTCACGGGATCTTCCTTCGTGAATAAATGGCGGATCACCATGGAGGGATCCCCGTGCGTCACGAAGACCACGTGCTCGCTGCGATGCCTGGGCAACGTCTTTTTCATGAACGTCGACAGGCGTTCGTACATCTCGGGCCACCGCTCCATGCCGTCGAAGCGTTCGTTGGTATCCACTTCTTCCTGTCCGATGAAATGGATGCGTCGGGCTTCGGTCATGGCCCGGTCCGAACGGTCGAAGGTCGTGCCTTCGTGGGGTCCGAATTTCGTTTCCGCCAAATCCTCCGCGATGATGATCTCGGCGCCCGTTTCCTTCGCTATCTGCTGCGCGGTCTGGATGGCGCGGGCAAGGGGGGAGCAATAGATGACAGAGACCTTCTCATGCTTCAGGATCGCCGCCGCTTCCTTCGCCTGTTTGACCCCGTTCTTCGTCAGGTCGGTCCCGGGAGCCACTCCCTGGTGCAAGTGCCGCAGGTTTCCCTCGCTCTCGCCGTGGCGCACGACGCTTACCTTCGTGAAGCGCATCGGTTTCTTTTCCATGAGCGTGTCGCGTCCGCCGAGGACTTCGACATACTTTCCGTCGGATGTTCTCCAGATGGGGAGGGGCGTTCCCCAGAAACGGCTGCGGGAAATCGCCCAATCACGCGCGCCTTCCAGCCATTTGCCGAAGCGTCCGTCACGCAAATGGGAAGGCAGCCATTCCGTCTGTCCGTTCACTTTCAAAAGGTCATCCTTGAACTCTTCCACCTTCACGAACCACGACGACGTCGCGTAATTGAGGAGCGGGGAGTCGCAACGCCAGCAGTGCGGGTAGCTGTGCCTGTAGGACTCCTTCTTGAACAGAAGGCCTTTGCCCTCCAGCCACGCGATCACCTTTTGGTCCGTCTTGGTCGGGTCGTCCTTAGGCTTCACTTCCATGCCCGCGAAGTCCGTCACGGCCGCCACGAAGTGTCCGTCCATGCCGACGTGCTGGAGCATCGGGACCTTTTCGCGCTTGCCTACCTTGAAGTCGTCGTCGCCGAATCCGGGGGCGATGTGCACGATGCCCGTGCCGTCTTCGGTTGTGACGAAGTCCCCCGCCACGACTTTGTACGCCGTTCCTTCGAATCCTTCCTTGAAGTACGGGAAGAGGGGTTCGTAGCTCATGGAGAGCAGTTCTTTTTGGCTTACGACAGGGCCGATCGCGAATTCCTTATCGGCAAATACCTTCTCCACGAGTGCCTTTGCCATGATGTACTCGGCTCCGTCGCAGGACACCGTCACGTATTCCGTCTCCGGATGGATGGCGAGGAACAGGTTACCCGGCAAGGTCCACGGGGTGGTCGTCCAGGCAAGGATGAACGTGTCCTTCTTTCCCTTCACGGGGAACTTCACGAAGGCGCTGATGTCGGTGATGTCCTTGTAGCCCTGGGTGACTTCGAAGTTGGAGAGGGGGGTGACGCAGCGGGGGCAGATCTGCATCGGCTTGTAGCCTTCGTAGATGAGTCCTTTGAGAAACAGCGCGCGGAACACCCCCCAGATGCTTTCCATGTAGTCGCTGTCCATCGTCCTGTAGTCGTGCTTCATGTCGACCCAGCGGCCCATGCGCATCACGGTCTTTTCCCATTCGCCCGTGTAGCGTTGGACGATGGAGCGGCAGTGTTCGTTGAACGTCGCGATGCCCATCGCCTCTATATCTTTGCGGCTTTTCAGGTCAAATTCCTTCTCGATCTCGTATTCCACCGGAAGTCCGTGGCAGTCCCACCCGAAACGGCGCTGTACTTGCTTCCCCTTCATCGTTTGGTAGCGGGGGATGACGTCCTTGATCGTTCCTCCCACCATGTGGCCGTAATGGGGCAGGCCTGTCGCAAAAGGCGGCCCGTCGTAAAAGCTGAATACGTCGCATCCTTCGCGCAGCTGGATGCTGCGGCGGAACATGTCCTGCTCCTTCCAGTATTTCAGGATTCCTTCTTCCAGGGACGGGAAATGCTG
>CAZSMX010000038.1:0-3488 GCA_964608325.1 uncultured Candidatus Peribacteria bacterium | reverse complement strand
ACACACACGGCCTCGAAGTCCTATAACTTTCGAACCGTGGTAGGGAGTCGCAGATCCGGTCACTGCATCTCTCTTCATCGCATCGCTTTGAAGAGATAAGGGTCTCGCACACAACGTTGCGGGACCCTTTTTGATACTGCATGAAAGACAACTCTGAAATATGCCTAGCCTCCCTCTCCTTCTAGGAGAGGGTCGGGGTGAGGATGAATAAAAAATTTATTCGGATTTTTCCTCTTCCTCTTCGGCTTCATGCTTTTCCATGAGCTTTTTTCCGACGATCGTCGTAATGGCACCGCCGATCACCATACCCACGATGACGCGCTTCGCGATGTTCTTCTTCTCCTTGGGCTTTTTCTTGAAGGGCCACATAGGCTTTCAGTATAGCATGGAATGGATGGAGGCGCAGGCTAAATAACGCATAAATAAGGGTTGGGAGTAGGGTTAGGATTTTGCTCTATCCCTATCCCTAACCCTAACCCTAACCCTAACCCTAACCCTTCGTACTTAATGCCTCTCCCAATCAATCTCCGGATAGTTCTTCAAAAACTCCATCACCTCCGCTTTCACCGCTTCCATCTTCTCCGGCGTACGCGCTTCGACGCACAAATCGATGCACGGTGACGTATTACTCTGGCGGATGCCTGCCCAGGCATTGTCACCGAAGTCAATGCGCGCGCCGTCCATCGTTTCCGTCGGGTACTTCTTGCTGAAGTGTTCGATACTGTCCGCGACGATCTTTCCTTTCACGTCATCCGGCGTGTAGGGCCGGAGCGGCGGCATCTGGTACGTTTTCGGGAAGTCCGCGAAGTGTACGGAGAAGGGCTTGCCGCCGTTCTTCAAAATGGTGAGGACGCGCAGCGACGCGACGCAGGCATCGTCGAAGTGATAGTAATCCTCTCCGCAGAACAGGTGTCCCGATGTTTCGCCTCCCAGCAGCGAGTGACTGTCGTGCATCGCGTGTTCCACGTTGGAATGCCCGACTTTGCACATCACGGGCTTGCCGCCGAGGCGCTTGATTTCGCTTTGCAAAATGCCGGATGCGCTGACGGTGTGGACCACCGATGCGCCCGGGTGCCGGCTCAAATGATCCACTGCGAGCAGGAGCAATGTCTGGTCTGAATTGCGTACCGTGCCCGTCTCGTCCACGAAGCCGGCACGGTCGCCGTCGCCGTCGTACGCGATGCCGATATCGGCTTTGTTGTCGATGACGGCTTTCTGCAGGTCCTTCAGCGTCTCGTGCTTGCTCGGGTCCGCGAGATGGTTCGGGAAATCACCCATGGGTTCGATGTACAGCCCGATCACCTCGGCTCCCACCTTGCGCAGGATTTCCGTGTTGATGGGTCCTGCGATGCCGTTACCGCTGTCCACCGCGACCTTCAGGCCTGCACCGACGCCCTGGAAGATGCCCGTCACCTTGTTGATGTACGTTGTCGTGGCATCCAGCGTCTCCAGGGTTCCCTTTCCTTCCATCAGGTCGTTCTCCTCGATTCTCTTCCGGAGGATCTGGATATCGTCGCCCGCGAAGGACTCCGCTCCCGCCAGGCAGAACTTGATGCCGTTGTCGTGGCCCGGGTTGTGGCTGGCCGTCACGTGCGTGCCCGCGTCCAATCCGAACTCGCAGATGGTGAAGTAGTTCACCGGGCTCGGGACCGCTCCTATCTGCAAGACGGTGCAGCCGGAAGCCAGCAATCCCTCGATGGCGGCCTGTTCGAACGAGGGGCTGTGGGTGCGCGCATCGCGTCCGATGCAGATCCTGGGGGAGTCCTTTCCCGTCCTTTTGCGCACTTCCGATCCGAACGCCTGCCCGATCATCCTGTACGTGTAATCGCTCAGCTGCGTGTCGGCGCGGCCGCGGATGTCGTAAGCTCGGAAGATGCGTGGGTCGATGGACTGCTGCATTGGGAAAAGGGGAACGGAAAATACGCCGTCATGGTTCCGTGTCCGGCTTGTCCTGTCAATGGAGCGGGCGTCCCGTCAGAGGATCGCCCCGAGGATGAAGTCCACGATGAAGTAGCTGAAGAGGATGATGGTGAGTCCGATCAGCACGCGTACGATGAGGCCCTTGGATTTCTCGTACTGCTCGTCGCTTCCGATGTTGACGATCATCATGATGCCCGCGTAGATGATCATGACCACCGCGAGCAATGCCAAGTACATCATGAGGTTGCGCACCGAGTTCATCACGATCGTGATGAGCGGTTCCGGCGTCGCGTTGGAGCCGGGGCCGCCTCCGCCGAGCGCATTGACGATGACCGTGTCGAAGGCGATCATGAATACGCCGACGATGACTCCGAAGACCGCGCGTTTCATTTCCTCACCCGCGTCTTCCTTTCCGAACGACGCCATCACCTTGAATGCGCTCACGACGATCATCGCGACGGCCAGGATGCCCACGAGCACCTGTGCCCAACGGATAAGCCCGACGATCTGTTGGTTTACGTCGTTGGCTCCGGATAGGATGTTCTGATCTCCGCCACCCCAGAACGCGGCCACAAGGGCGTACGTCAGGTTGATGAGGATGATGCCGGCGACCGTCGTGCTGACGGACCTGCGTCCTTCCTCCATTTTGTCTTCGGATACGCTTCCTACCATTTTCGCCGCCGCACGGATAAGCATAAGCACCGACACGACAACCACCAGCGAGCGGCCTGCCGAATGGATGGTGTTGATGATGTCCACTGCGGCGCCGCCGCCGTTCTCACCAGCGAGACCGGTGATGATGTTGGATACCTGCGCGTGGGCCGTCTCGGCGTTGAGCATCCATGAGATGCCGGAGATGAGTGCGTTTGTGATCATAAGACGAATGCGTTCGCGGCGAACTGGACGATGACGTAGGCAAACACCACTACGACCAATGCGATGACGGTGTTTTTCATCGCTTTCTTCGCGCGGTCCTTTTGTCCTTCGTCCACCGAGATGATGTACAGGAATCCGGCGAAGATGAACGTCAGCACCGCCAGCGCCCCGATGATCTGGAGCAGGTAGCGCGTCAGTCCCGCGATTTCCACGATGAAGCGGGTCGTACCGCTGCCGGGCATCGCGGCCGCCACGATGACGTTGGCCAATGCCCAAACCACGATACCGGTCATGAGGAAGACGATGCGCTTGCGCAGGTCGTCGAACGCGCCCTCGTCACCGCGCTTCAGGATGACCCTGAATGCCTGGTAGGTGATCGTGACCAGGATGAGCGATCCGATGATCATGTTCGCGAACCCGATGATGCCTTCCAAGGCACCTTGTACCGGTGCGACGTTCGGGCCGCGCACCGCGGACGCGATGAGGGCGTTCGCGAAGATGTAAATCGCCGATCCCGTAATGCCGTACGCGTAGGCGTTTTTGGTTTCGTCGATGATGTCGCCTTTCTCTCCCAGTAGGATCAGTCGTGCGCCGTAGATGAAGAAATACAGCGCGAGGAATGCTCCGAAGATGGATTTGGCCGTTCCCGAGAACACCATGCCAACGATCGTTGAGGAAAGTCCGCCTGATCC
>CAZSMX010000037.1:0-3568 GCA_964608325.1 uncultured Candidatus Peribacteria bacterium | reverse complement strand
ACGAATTTTTGCATGCGCTTCGCGTGCGGCGTGATGAGCGGATGATGCGTGACGACGATGGTGAAGATCGATTTTTCAATCGTCGAAATGCTCTCGGTCAGGAGACCGATCTGTTTTTTGGAAATACGCCCGTTCTTGATCGCGAGCGATTTGGCGGTGTTGATTCCCACGACAGCGATCTTCCCGTCATTGAACACGGGGCCGACGTCCGGCGAAATATGCTTTTTGTATTGGCGCAGGGGACTGATGAATCTCCTGAGGACGTTGTACAGGGGGATATCATGGTTTCCCGGTACGATGAACAGAGGGAAGGGGATGAGTTTCAGATACGATGCGGCCGCCTTGAATTGCACCTTGCTCGCGCGCTGCGTCAGGTCCCCGCTCACGATTACGAGCGACGGCTGGAACGATTGCAGATCCTTCAACAACGCTTCGGCGATCTCCGGATCCTCGCGGCCGAAGTGCAGATCGGAAATGTGGGCAATGGAACGCATAAAAAGGCTTTATTGGCGAAAGTGAGCCTATCCAGATCAAGCCTATTCTGATTGCCCGCCGAACACAAGACAAGTAAAATGATTGGGTCCCAACCCTATGACCATCAGTATCGTCATTCCCGCTTATAACGAGGAACAATTCATCGGGGCCTGCCTCGAAAGTGTCCTTCGGCATAAGACGGACGACGTCATCGAAATCATAGTGGTGAATAATGCCTCCCAGGATAAAACCGCGGAGGTCGCCGCGTCGTATCCCGGCGTGAAGGTCGTGCACGAACATCGCAAGGGAACGGGTTTCGCCCGTCACCGCGGATTCGAGGAAGCCAAGGGGCATCTCATCGCCTACATCGACGCCGACAGCCGCATCCACGACGAATGGATTCCCATGATCAAGGATGAATTCGCCAAGGACCCGGAGATCGTGTCGCTCAGCGGGCCGTTCAAATACTACGATCTCCCGAAGGTCCAGAGCGCGATGGTCTACGCATGGTGGATGGCCGGTGCCCTGCCTGCCTACTGGCACAAGAAATTCGCCGCGCTCGGCGCGAACCACGTGGTGAAGCGCGACGCATTGGTGCAGATCGGGGGATTCGACACGAGCATCCCGTTCTACGGCGACGATACGAACATCGCGCGACGCCTGCACAAGGTGGGCAAGGTGAAATGGAGCACGCGCTTCTTCAACTATTCATCCGCACGCAGGCTCAAGGCGGAAGGATTCGTCCGCGCTGGCACGAAGTACGCCATCAATTACTTCACGCAGGCGTATTTCGAGAAAACCGTGACGAAGGAGTATGCTGACCACCGTCGGTAATCCCCATGCTTTCCCGCAAACACCTCATCGGGTCGTTCGTCAGTATCGCCATTTTCGCCGTGGCGGCATGGGTCCTGTTCGACATGGTGCGCACCTACGATATGAACGAGGTGTGGGCGTCGTTCCAGGGCATCGCGCCTCGCCGCGTCTTGTATGCCGCTCTTTCCACGGCGGGCATCTACGCGATCATGGGCACGTACGACATGCTTGCCGTGTTGTATTTCAAGCATGATGTCAGTTTCCCCCGGGTCTTCTTCGCATCCCTTATCGCCAGCATTTTCAGCTACGCCGTCGGCCTCGCGCTCGTCACCGGAGGGGCGGTGCGCTACCGCATCTATTCCGACGCAGGGTTGAATACGGGGGAAATCGCGAAGATCATCGCATTCGGTTTCACGACGTTCACCCTCTGCCTCTTCCTTATCTCGGGAGTGACGATGCTGATCGCGCCCGATACGTTGGCGCACCTCATCTTCTTGCCCGTGCCTACGATCCAACTGATCGGTGTGTTGCTTCTGATCCCGGTAGTGGCGTACCTGGCCACGTCGTTGCTGCATGCCGGACAGGATGTCCGCGTGTTCGGAAGGGGGGTGCACGTCCCTTCGTTCAAGATTTCCTTTTCCCAAATCCTCCTGTCCGGCGGGGAAGTGATCCTGACGGGGTCGGTCCTGTATTTCCTCCTGCCGCCTTCCGATGCATTGTCCCTGCCCGCGTTCCTGGGTTTGTACATCATCATGCAGGTGGTGACGTTCGCCGCGCAGATCCCCGGAGGCATCGGCGTGTTCGACGCGATGGTCCTCCTGTTACTCGGCAACTTCTACGCTCCCGAAACGGTGTTCGCCGCGGTGCTGGCGTTCCGCATCCTGTTCTACGTCATTCCCTTGGCCGCGTCCTCGTTGGCGCTGCTGGCCTACGAATCGCACTGGAGGCGCAGGAGAACGTCTGCTTCTCAGTGAGAATGGACATGGTGGTGTCCGCGTCCGTCATCGGGCGTGTCTTTGGTCAGCAATAAGGAAGCCATCCAGGTCGAGACGGGAACCGCGATGAGCAGCGTCATGCTTCCCACCAGCGTGCGCACGATTTCCTCCGCCAGGAATTCGCCGTTCAACGTCACCCAGACGGGAAAGGCTTGGTTCGATTGCGAATGCAAGAGTAGCAAAAGGGGGAGTGATGTGCCGATGTAGGCGAGTGCGAGCGTATTGATGAGGGATGCGATATGTTCCTTGCCCACCGACAGGCCTGCGGCGCGGAGTTTGGATTTCGTCAGCGAGGGGTTCGCCTTGCGGATTTCGTCCACGGCGGCGGTCTGGGCCGTCGTGATGTCGTCGAGCACGCCGAGACATCCGATGATGATGCCTCCAAGCAGCAGTCCTTTCAGGTCAATTCCTTGCAGTTGGCCGGATTGCAGGAACATCGCTTCCTCCGTTCCCATTCCGAATAATTTCGCGACAGTCACGAAAATGACGGACAGTGCCAGGCTCGCCGTCAACGTGATGAGCGTCGATGCCAATGCCACGGATGTTCTCCTGCGGAAACCGTGGGCGAGGTACAGGGATGTGCACGCGATGGCGACGGATCCCAGGAAACAGGCGAGGAGGGGGTCGCCCCCCGCGATGATGCGCGGCATGACGAAGAAGACGAGGATGCCGATACTCACGAGGAGCCCGGCGATCGAACTAAGTCCCGTCCTGCCGCCCAACGCGACGACAGCGACTGCGAAGATCGCGAGTAGCCACAGGATGCCGGTGAGGCGGTATTTTTCCTTCACGAAATATTCCACGGATCCGTCGGATTTCGTCAGCCGTTCCGCCACGACCGTCTCTCCGGTCGACAGTTTTGGCGCATGTTTGCCTTGCACGTCGTACTCCAACACGAAGGTTTCGCCGTTTTCCAAGCGGAAGCGCACCGTTTGCACCGTGCGCGGGAAAGACGGATCATCATCCGTCTGTTCGGATAGGATCGCATCGACCGTCGCCTTGAAAAAATCATCGCTCGTCGGATCCTCCACTTGGGCATGCGCCGCCGGTAACAAAGCGAGCGCGAATAAGGATGCGAGAAAGATACGTGCGTGTGTCATGTACACAGGCTAGCGCCCGGCGATACGCGAGACAATCGATCGCTTCAGAATCCCGTGACGGCGGCGTAGGCGTAGATTGCCAGCGTCGTCAGCATCAGGGCGATTGTTCCCGTCCAGAGAAAGGGGAACATGATTCGTTCTTCCTTCGGAGCGAGCAAATGGGGCCAGTGGAGTGCGCGTGAAGTT
>CAZSMX010000036.1:1262-3815 GCA_964608325.1 uncultured Candidatus Peribacteria bacterium | reverse complement strand
ATGGATCCCGCGTTCGCGGACCGCTTCATCAACCAAGGATTCTCCGGAGGTGAAAAAAAGAAAGCGGAGATTTTGCAGATGGCGATCTTGCAGCCGAACCTCGCGCTCATGGATGAGACGGATTCCGGATTGGACGTGGATGCGTTGAAGATCGTTAGCGACGGCGTGAATGCGTTGCGAAGTAACGAGGGCGTCGGGCGTCGGGCGTCGGATGACGAAGTACTCTCCCCACGCCCTACCCCCCACGCCCCATCTTTCTCCGCCCTTATCGTCACGCACTATGCCCGCATTCTCGATTACATCACGCCAGATCGCGTGCATGTGATGGTGCGCGGAACGATCGTCGAGAGCGGCGGGGCTGACTTCGCCAAGAAGCTCGAGAAAGAGGGCTATGCTTCCTACGGCATCGTGCAATCGATCGGATTGGATGTCTAGAAATCCGTACATTACACAATGAAATTTGAGAGAGCGCAGCGTTTTTTGGCTTTCGAATGGGGAAAGATCCGACATCTAGTGGTAGGATATCCTCCGCTATGGCACCTGAAACAACACCGACCCCGTCCGTTTTTTCGAAGTTATCTTTCCTGAGCTTGCTCGCGCTCGTCGCGCTCGGAGGAGTGTTCTATATGGCGGGAAAGAATATCGAAGCGGGCAAGATCAATACCCCCGGTACGCTGACGATAACCGGTGATGCCAAAACGTATGCGACGCCGAACCTGGGTCAAATCATGGTAGGGGTGCAGATCGACCGGCAGGATTCCGCCGCCGATGCAATGACGCAGCTGAAGGATCGCATGACGCAGGTATTGGCAGCGATGAAACAACTTGGAGTGACTGACAAAGACATCCGCGTTTCCGGATTGTCCCTCGGGCCTTCCTATGATTATTCGAACGGTCAGCAGAGACTGGAGGGATACACCGCGAGCCAAATGGTGACCGTGAAGACGAAGGCATTGGACAAGCTGGGCGACATCTTGAACGCAGCCACGGACGCTGGTGCAAACCAGGCCGGCGACGTCCAATTCATCGTGGAGAATCCTGATGGCAAAAAGGACGAGGCTCGCAAAATCGCTGTAGTGGAGGCGCAGAAGAAGGCGCAGGAAATGGCAACGCAGCTCGGCGTGGTGCTCGGAAGCCTGAAGAGTTATACGGAAACTCCGGGAGGTTCGGTTCCCACGCCCATCTATATGCGCGGCGGTGTCGGAGCAGCCGCGGACGCCGGTTCCGTTCCGTTGCCTTCGGGCGAGCAGGAGGTCACGATGAACGTGACGCTGACGTACGAAGTGAAGTAAGCCCGAAATCCTTTACGCGCACTCGGAAGGGGTAGTATCGTCGTGCCGTGCCCGAACAGTGCGCGTACCACTTGGCGGCGATCAGGCAGGGGGATTCCGCCGATATCGTGTTTGATTTTTGCCGGGGCAAGGACGAGTTCGACATCGATGAGACATTATCGTTGCGCGGGGAATTGCTTGCCCTTCGCCGCGCCGTGCGAGTGCCCCAATGGCTGGAGCAATTCCTGCGTGAAACGGACGGCGTTTTACCCGAAGCGGACGTGGTATTCGGTTCCGAAGATCTGCGCGGGAATTTCGCCAATTTGCGCGAGACGGGCTCGCTCCTTGCCGATCGGATCCTGGATCTGGTGCACGTGCAAATACCCGATATGACGGGTGTGCGCTTGCGCGAACTCTCCGCCGCCGCCGATGCGGTGGAGGCTTCCATCGGAGGCCGCAAGAGGGTCTCCAAGACGATCGAAGAATGGCGCAGCATCTTCATCTGCGTCATGTGCCAGGGGGCTCACGGCCGTTACCGCGACATCCTCGCTTCCAATTGAAAACGCAAATCGTTCCCGGCGGATCAATGTGCGTTGCCGTTTTGTGGAGGGGTGACCAGCGCTTCGTAAAAGGTGAGGTCGTGCCCTTCGATATCATGCGGCAATCGCATGGAGGTTACGTACGGAAAGAATTTCTTCAGCGGCTTTTCAACGGCGGGATTGATGTTGATGACGAGATGCTTCCCGTGCGGCCGGCGTAGGTTTTCCGCCGTTTTGCTCACGATTTTTTTCCGATTCCAAGGCAACATGACGGAGTAGGGAATGCTGGAAATGGCGACGTCCATCGCGTCCTCTCCGCATGCCGAAAGAATCGCCCTGATGTTCGCGGCGGAATCATGGAATATCCGTACGCGCGAATCGGTAATGGTCTTGCGCAATTCATCGACGAATTTCTTATTCTTTTCGATGAGAATGAGAACCGAATCCGGCGTCAGGACGCCCTCGGCCATCAAGCCTGCCGGTATCACGCCCGTGCCCGAACCGAATTCCACGACCACCTGTCGCACCGTACTGGTCGTGCGTTTCACGATTTCCGCCACGGTCGCCGGCGTACTCTCGTACAACGCACCCGTTTGTATCGGATGTTTCCAGCCTTCCCGGTAGAACAATGATTTGTCGCCCATACGGTTCATTTTGGGGGTTCTGCGAGGAGGACGCAATTGTCATTTCCATCGGAAATCGCAAAAACGGATGATATGGAAGTGCTATACTGCTGATCCATC
>CAZSMX010000036.1:0-1162 GCA_964608325.1 uncultured Candidatus Peribacteria bacterium | reverse complement strand
TCTTCGATACCGCGAACCCGTCGCCGTACGCCGACGGCATCAAGAAGGGCGTCGACGAAGAGCTGGTCCGCAAGATCAGCGCGGATAAGAACGAGCCCGCCTGGATGCTGGAGCACCGTTTGAAGTCGCTCCAGATATACCGCGAGAAGGAGCTGCCGGCATGGGGCGCGGATCTCTCCAAACTCGATTTGGACGACATCATCTACTATGCCTCCGCCGGAGCCGTGGAAACGGACAAGTGGGACGAAGTTCCACCCGAGATCCGCAAGGTGTACGACCGGCTCGGCATTCCCGAAGCGGAGCGCAAGATGCTGGCGGGCGTCGGCGCGCAGTACGAGAGCGAGGTGGTGTATCACTCGCTGAAGAAAGAGTGGGAAGACCTGGGTGTGATCTTTTTGGACATGGACGTCGCGGTGCAGCAGCACCCGGAATTGGTGAAGGAGTATTTCATGAAGTGCGTCCCTGCCACGGACCACAAATTCTCGGCCCTCCACGGGGCCGTGTGGAGCGGGGGAACGTTCCTGTATGTCCCGAGGGGTGTGAAGGTCCGCGACCCCTTGCAGGCCTATTTCCGCATGAATGCGAAGAACATGGGACAGTTCGAACACACCCTCATTATCGTGGAGGACGGAGCCGACGTGCACTACATCGAAGGATGCAGCGCTCCGAAGTACGGATCCCACGCCCTCCACGCAGGGCTGGTGGAGGTCTTCGTGAAGGACGGGGCGAAGTGTCGCTACAGCTCGGTGGAGAACTGGAGCCGCGATACCTACAACCTGAATACCAAGCGCGCCATCGTGCAGAAAGACGCGACCATGGAGTGGATCGGCGGGAACATGGGGAGCGGCGTCACGATGCTCTACCCCTGCTCCGTGCTCGTGGGAGAGGGCGCTCGCTGCGACCACATGGCCATCGCGTTCGCGAACGCCGGACAATGGCAGGACACGGGCGCGAAAGTCTTTCATCTTGCTCCTCATACCTCCAGTAAGGTCACATCAAAATCGATCAGCAAGGGAGGAGGCGTCGCGGTGTATCGCGGGCAGCTGAAGATCGCGCCGCACGCGCATGACTGCACGGCGAACGTGGAGTGCGATGCCCTGCTGCTCGACGAGATCAGCCGCACCGACACCATCCCGGATATCCAGATCCGCAACAACGACGT
>CAZSMX010000035.1:0-4589 GCA_964608325.1 uncultured Candidatus Peribacteria bacterium | reverse complement strand
GCATAAGAAACAGCAAACCCCGCACTATTGGTTTCATAGGTGTTTCTTGCTGCCAATCCGACGATGGTGATCTTGCTGATTTTTTGGGTAGTAGTCGGAACGACGTTTGAAAATCCTGACGTAGTTTCCCTCGTGAGCGTCGCAAGAAGATTGCCAGCCAGATCATACGCTTTGATCTCTATGCCCGCATACGGCAAAGTTCCGCTATTAAAATTACCAAGAGCCCTAGCATTTACCTGGAAAGTGTTCGGCTGCGCCTCGATGGGCTGGCCCGTCACGGGATCGACGGCCTGGATCGTGATTGTTTGGCCTGCCGTATTCACATAGAGGAATGCGGATGGAAAATTGGACGACCCCATCCCGTTGGGCGGAAGCACGCCGTAGTTTTGAACAGTCAGGGTCGAGTTGGGACTGCCGGAGAATTTGAGACCCGCAGACTGGAATTGCGTCGTGGCAATCGTGGAACCGGGAGTGAGAGCATCGAAAGCAACCGCCCTATGAGTGGAAGTACACGATGTCGCGGACGACGCGGAACTGCAGGAAAGATTCAGCGTGTATTGGAGATTGTCTATGGCAACACCCCCCGCCGGATAGTTACTCACCAGTTCGATACGCGCGACGTTTCCCGTGGAAAACTGAACGTTCGTGGAAGCGGGCGCGGACTTCTGTTCCAACACGTTTCCGGCTGTGTCATAGCTTTTCAGATTCACGGTACCCGCCTGGCTGTACACCCACATACGTATGCTGGAACCAACCGCGGTCGTCGTCGCACCGCTCGACGGATCCACGAATGTAATCGTGGTAGTCAGGGGAGGAAGTTCCGTCGGGGTCCCGGTCGGCGTTCCCGATTGCATGATGGTGGAGAGCAACGTACCCCCGGGTGAGGAGGGAGCTGTCGCACCCGCCGCCAAAGGGGGAAGACCTGCCGCGACGTAGACCCAACGGGATACCACGGGATCCACGCTGATTCTCACTCCCGCGGATTGGTAACTCGGGGGATTGGAATACGGAAAAGGGGCGTAATGCGGGGGATTGTTATTGATGCCGTACCGCGGAAAAGATTCCATCGTCGCGGGAACAAGGTTCGGGCTTCCTTCGGAGAAGGTCAGCGTCGTCGACAGGTTCGAACAGGACAACGTGGGTACCACCTGCCCCGTCAAAAACCCGGCCTGCTTCATTTGCGAAGTTGCAAGACCCGTAAGCACCAGCAAGCCGACGATGGCGCGCGTCGAGCGGTTACGCATGGGCCGGCAAGGAAAGTAACATTCGGATCACGGCGCGATTTTTACGGGAATCGAAATCGAACAGACATTATGCGGATACGAACTGATGGAGTTGTACAACGTGTAATCGCACGTGAAGCTGAATGTCTGCGCCGTCGTGCTGGAGATCGTGAATGCCCCTACGTTGCGATAGCGCGCATCGCTGCCCGGCGGGAACAGGCTTGTCCCGGCTCCGTTTTTCAATTCGCACGTGATTCCATTCGTCGTGTACCCAGGCGGGACGCTGATCGTCGCCAAGCAATTGTGCTGGACGGTGGCGGATCCTCCACTCTTCATCGTGATGGAGCCGTCCGCATTGACCGTCACATCGGTGCCGCTGATGGAGAACGATCCTCCGTTGCCCAGGCTTGCCGCGGAGGAAGCCGCCGCTGCGGAACTGCTGGACGGTTTCGCCGTCGCGATGTCATACACCGTCCATGAGAGCTTGTCGGTGTACGCGCCTTTCGTGTTATAGCGCAAGATTTTTCCGTGGAATGCCTTGCCGTTGTAGTACGGCGAGAAATACACGAACTGGCCGTCGAACGCCGCACCGATATACCCCTTCGCATCTGGATCGACGCCTCCGGTATTCACGTTGAAGGTGGTCCAAGAAGAGGCAGTGGCGAAGGACTGCTTCGTGTTGTAGCGCAACACCTCCCCGTGCGGCCCGGAACTGTTGATGTACGGCGCGAAGTAAATGTACGTGCCGTCGAAAGCCGCTCCGTTGTACCCGCGCGCATTGCTGCCCACGCCGTTCGCGGACGGATCGAACGTGGTCCAGGAATTCGCCGAAGCAAACGGCGCACGTGTGTCATACCGCAGGACATCGCCGTGCATGTTCGAGGAGCCGGCGGGCTTACCGGTCACTTGGCCGACAAGGATGCTGGCGGTCGTCGGTGCGGACGGAACCTGGGCCTGAAGACAATCCTGCGGACAGAACAGTGCCTTGCAAACCTGGCTCTGCGAGCCCAGCATACAATCGACAGCCGCCCCGGTTTCGTTGCTATCGCAGATGCCGTTCCCGCAACTGCCCCCCGTCGTCACGCTGCTTGTACTCGGGCTCGCCGAAGCGGCACCGACATCCGGCTTTCCGCTGGGAACGAAATAGACGTAGCGTCCGTCATAGATCGCGCCGGCATATCCCTTCTTCGTGGACGCGGCGGATTTGGGGTTGAACAGCTCCCAAGAAGAGGCGCTGTTGAAGGGCTTTTTAACGTTGTACCGCAACACATTGTTGTGGCCGCCCGACGCGTTGGAATGAGGCACGAAATACACGTAGCTGCCATCGAAGACGGCGCCATGGAAGCCCTTCGCGTTGGCACCCAACCCGTTCGCGGACGGGTCGTACAATTCCCACGACGCGACCGCCGCCATATTCTTCGTCGTGTCGTAACGCATCACCGCTCCGCTGGGACCCGACGCATTCTCATTCGGCGCGAAGTACACGTATTTCCCATCGAATGCTCCGCCTGCGAATCCCTTCGCGCTCGCCCCGAGTCCGTTGGCGGAGGGATCGAACGACCCCCAGGAAGGTTGAGAGTTCAAAGCCGCGCGCGTGTCATAGCGCCATACGACGCCTTGCGGACCATTGTCGTTTTTATACGGGACGAAATACAGGTAACGATCGCGATCGTAGACGGAACCCACGTACCCCTCGGCACTATTCGGCTGGTAGGAAATCCAATTTTCAAACTTCGAAAACGTGGCCAGGCATTGGTTTGTTTCGCACGGCCAGGAGCCACTGGGGCATTTGCATGCCTGCGCACAGGAGGTACTAAGGCCGAGTGCCGCGCACGGGCTGCCGATTTGTTCGGTTTCGTGAACGAGTTCCAGCTTGCATTCGCCCTTTGTGCTATCACAGGAATAGCAGTTATAGAAAATCTTTCCCGTCAGTGTTTGCGACGGCGACAGCCTCTCGTCGTATGCGACCAACGCCAACAGGACGCTCAAGAGCGACAACGTGGCAATCCGACCGGTCGTTCGGGAGAGCGACATATCGGCGAAAATTCTACCATCGCGGTAGTCCGGAAGCTATGTTTCTTCGCTTTCCGCTCAGAAGGAGAGCACTTCTTCTGGACTTGGAATCGAGACTGTTATCTTGTGATGCATCAGGCGCTGCGCGAAGGGTTCCATCTGCTCCTGTTCGCCGTGGACCAAGATGACATGCTTGAGCCCCGGCACCCCCAACACCGCGCGATCCAAATCGTCCATGTCCGCGTGGCCGGAATACGCATCGATGTACTCCACCCGGGCGTTTTTCTTATGCATTTCATCGAAGATCTTCACTTCCGTGACCGCAGGGTCGATGATCCGGGCGCCGAGCGTGTCCTTGGCCATGAAGCCGACGGCAAGCACCGTATTTTTGTCGTTTTCGATCTCGTTTTTCAAATGGTGGCGGATGCGTCCCGCTTCGCACATGCCGGATCCCGCCATGATCACCATGGGGCCGGGGCTTCCGTTGAGAGCCTTGCTCTCGTCCGCGCTCTCGGTGTAACGCACGAGTGAAAAATGGAAAGGATTGTGCGCGCGGGAGAGGAAATCATTGAACATCTCGATGTCATAACATTCGGGATGCTTCATGAACACCTCCGTGACCTTTGACGCGAGCGGAGAGTCGATGACGATGGGGATGGCGGGGATTTCCTTCGCGTCCCACAGAAGGTGCAGGTCGTAGACGAGCTGCTGCGTGCGCTCCAAGGAAAAGGCCGGGATAAGCACTTTACCGCCCTTTTTCGCGGTTTCGACGATGATATCTTTGAAGCGAATCTTTGCGTCCGATACGTCGCCGTGCTTGCGGTTGCCATAGGTGCTTTCGCAGATGAGGATGTCGAGCGCTGGGAGCGCAACAGGATCGCGGATGATGGGGAGAGTGGAGCGGCCCAAGTCACCCGTGAATCCCACGTGCCTCTTCTTTCCGTTTTCCGTAATTTCCAAAATGACCATCGCGGCGCCCAACACGTGTCCGGCTTCGATGAACATCGCCTTCACTCCGTCAGTCACCGCGAACCATTCGTTATAGTTCTTGCCCTGGAACAACTCCATGCACGCCTCGGAATCTTTCTGCGTGTAGAGCGGCCCCTCGCACGCCATCATGGATTGATGCAGGTGTTTGCAGAAAAACTCCTCGTCCTTCTCCTGGATATACCCCCCGTCGGCAAGCATCACTTCGCTCAAATCCTTCGTCGCGTACGTGCAGTGAACCGGCCCGCGGTACCCTTTCTTCCAGAGCAGCGGCACGCGCCCCACGTGATCCATGTGCGCGTGACTCAGGATCATCGCATCGATGTCCTTCGAAGGATCGAATGAGAACGTCGCGTTCTTCACCGC
>CAZSMX010000034.1:0-5225 GCA_964608325.1 uncultured Candidatus Peribacteria bacterium | reverse complement strand
CGCCGCGCGTCTCTTGCCGGGTACGATCATCGTCCGTGACGACGTCGCACCCATCTTGTCCGAAGGCGAGGGGGTCTTCGCCGGTGCGGATTGCTTCTCGGTCTCCCTAGGCACCTTTACGGCACAGGGGTGCGGCGGGGCGATGCATATCAAGCGCCGGGGTGCGGACATTTCGGTTTCCGCACTTACCACCCCCATCCTCATCCATGCGTCCGACGGCACGGTATTGATTCCCGTGCACCGCGTTTGGTCCGCTCCCGAGGCGATTCACGGCGTGGAGCAGGGGATCCAGCGGTGGATCACCGAGCGCGCGACGGCGGAAATGACCGACGATGCCCTGCGCATTCAGTTGCCCACCGCCGAGGAGTTGCTCTCCGACGTTCCGACGATCGATGCACAGTCCCTCCAGGCGTTCGCTTCCACCTCGACCGGATGGCTGATCTCCGCGTTCCATCCCGGAACCCGCGACCTGGCCTGGACGCTTCCGCAGCCGGACACGACCACAAAGGAGCAGTACCTGTTGTCCCTCGTAAATTTCCTGCCTGCCGACATCCTTCCCGAGGCCTATTCCCCGGTCGCATTCGACCGTTGGTCCGAGGCATTGCAGATGTATTTGTCTGCTGAAACTGACGTAGCCGTACGCGTGGCCATCGAAGAGCAGGCGAAGGCGATTTCCAAAGAGGAGATGCCGGAACGCGCCGAAAGGGCGTCCAGTGTTATAAAGTAATAAATGGTGGGCGACGGCAGACTTGAACATGTCACCCTGAGCCTGTCGAAGGGCGACCTCGACATTATCAGCGTTGCGACGGGTGTGTCGCGTTTTTTGATTCCCGTTTCGCAAAGCGAAACAGGGCCAGCTGAGCTAGTCCCTTGGGTTGAAATGAAAGTGGTGGGCGACGGCAGACTTGAACTGCCGACCTCGACATTATCAGTGTCGCGCTCTAACCAGCTGAGCTAGTCGCCCAAAAGCCGACAGAGAATACGTTGGATTGGCCCCGCTATCAAGGTTTATAGGTAACCCAGCTGTATCAAGGCAAACAGCGTTCCCAGGCCAATTGCGGCCAAAGTGACGATAATCCCGAAAAATCGCCAACGCTTTTTCACCAGGAAGATATCGGCCAGGAAGTCCAAAATATCAGTCAAAATGTCCATACCATAAGCATACAATGCTCTTTGAGGAAATGCTATGATCCCTTTCGATGCATATCCGCTTCATGCACTGCAAGGGGCTACCGGTGATAGAGGAACACAGCCAGCAGCCCGTGGGGGTCATTGCCGACATCTTCATTCATCCCGATATGGGGAAGGTGGAGGGTTTCTTCATTCAGATCCGGCATTTCATGCATTCCGACATGCTGTTTCTGAGCGCTATGGATATCACGCACTGGGGCAGGACGGTGATGATCCGGGATCGCGATTGCCTGGCGCCGCTGGAAGACCATGTCCGCCTGCAGCAGATATCCGACGAAGGCAGGACGGTGATGGGGCAGAAGATGATGACGGAGGCCGGAAACAGATTGGGGACGTGCGCGGACGCCCAGTTCGAGACGAAGACGTTCCGGGTGGAGTGGTTGTTCCCAAAGAAGATGTTCCAATGGGCCAGGCCCGTGCCGGTCACATCCGTGCAAGAAGTGCGTCCGGATGCCATTATCATCCGCGACCAGGCGACCGTGCAGCAACCCGCGGCCGAAGAGCCCGTCTTCGCGCCACTCGATCCGCTGAAGACCACGCCACTTTCGCGCACAATCGAATAATTGTCATGGTGAGCCCCGTCGAACCATACAAAAAAGCGAGGCTTGCGCCCCGCTTTTATTTTCGATGGTACGTGTTCTTAGGAAACCGTCTGTGCCAGGTACACCGTGACGAGGGAGACGATGACGCGGGCGAACAGAACGACCACGAGACCGATGAGGGCGTAGAAGATCGTCTTCTTGGCCTTGTCCTTCGCTTCCTCTTCACCCTGGGACAGGATAAGGCGGATACCGGCGATGACGATGACGACCACCGCGACGAGCGCGAGGAAGTTCAAGACCGTCGCGAGGATGTCGGAGATGACGTTGCGGAAATCATCCGGGCTGGCGGCATCGGGCAGGCCTCCGACGTCGGGAGTGGGTCCTGCGAACTGCGCCATCGCGGACGAGACGCGGAGCATGAGGGCCGTCGATACCGCGGTGGCGGAAAGGCGGATCGTTTTCAAAGTGTTCTTCATAAAGAAAGGGGTGGGAGAGACGAGTCCAGTGTCATTGAAGCCGTCCGCTCACGCAAGCGCATCAATACCGACTTCCGTTGACGCAAAATGTCGGTATGTTCTAATTTCTTACTCGCGGTTGTTCAAAAACCCGATCACAAGAAGAAGAATCGCGGGAAGGGAGAACCACACATGCTGGTATACGACCATCCATTG
This sequence comes from uncultured Candidatus Peribacteria bacterium, assembly GCA_964608325.1. Classification (GTDB taxonomy): domain Bacteria; phylum Patescibacteriota; class Gracilibacteria; order Peribacterales; family Peribacteraceae; genus CAZRVH01. The sequence continues at coordinate 2,821 of CAZSMX010000034.1, read as the reverse complement.
CACCAGCATGCTTTGCTGCAAGAGCGGCCCCAGGAGCGGTGCGTCGATCAGGGTGAGATCCAGAAGGGGGCGTGCGGCGATGAATGTGATCAATGCCGTCAGAAGCAGTCCGGCGGTCGCGATACCGAACGCCGCAGTGATGATAGGTTCCATGATGCCGCCGAGCGAATCGGAGCTTTGCATTTCGAATCCTCCCCGGATCGCCAGGAAGATGATCATGGCGACGAAAATGATGAGTTTGGCGGTACTGACGATGTTATTATTTACTTCCACGCCCAGGAACCCCGTCATGGAACCTGCGTTCTGGAAGAATAGCGACAGGATGTTGCCGATGCCCTGCACCGCAAGAATGGAAATGTAGGATGCGATGACGATTTTGATGGACTCGTCCTTGCCCACGATGAAGCTGTACGCGATGACGACCGCGAAGAAGACGATGACCATGAGGTCCCAACTGAGCGTGATCTCCATGGTGTGTATCGTACGTTGGCTTCGTTTGTATGCAACATGACAAATAGGAGGAAATATCCAATAACCAATAATCAATCATCAATCATCAATCATCAATTAAAGAGTTCCTTCATTGGTGATTACGCACTCAATGCCTCCGCCAACGGTATGGAAGCCGCGGTTTCAAACTTTTCTTCCAGCGTTTCCGGTTTCTCCGTCGCCAGGAAATACGCGGCGGAGGCGATCATGGCCGCGTTGTCGGTGCAGTAACGGATCTGCGTGGGGGCACGCAGCGTGATGGGGAGCACGGCGCAGATCTTTCGGAGATGTTGGTTGGCCGATACTCCTCCCACCAGGTGCACTTCTTTCGCGTCCGGATACTGTTCCAATGCGGCCTGGAACCGGTCGAGCAGTTGGACGTTGATGGCTTTCTGAAACGACGCTGCAAGGTCTTCGGTCTTCGCGTCGGGGTGATCGCGCATCGCGTACTTCAGCGCGGTCTTGAGTCCGGAGTAACTGAAGTCGAGCGTCTTCTCCTTCTTGAGAGGAATGGGGAAGTCGAAGGCGTCTTCGTTTCCCTCGAGTGCGGCTTTGGCCATCGACGGCCCGCCGGGATAGGGCAATCCCATCAACGATGCTCCTTTATCGAACGCCTCGCCCGCCGCGTCGTCGCGGGTGCGTCCGAGCAAATGTCCTTGCGTGTGGCCCGTGCGATACCAGAGTTCCGTGTGTCCGCCGGACGCGCTGAGGGATAGGACGGGGAATTGAGGCTGGTCATCGTCGGTGGTATCGAGCCACGTGGAGCTCAAATGCCCCATGGTGTGGTGGATGCCGATGAGGGGTTTGTTCCACAGCGAGGCTAGCGTTCGCGCCGTCACCGTGCCGATAAGGAGGGATCCCAGAAGGCCTGGTCCTTTCGTCACGGCGATCGCATCGATGTCGTCCTTCGTGCAGCCCGCTTCCTTCAATGCCTGGTGCAGCATGGGCAACATGCATTCCAACTGCTTGCGGGCGGCCTCTTCCGGGATCACGCCGCCGGTCTTCGCGAATGCGTCGCGGGACGTAGCGATCATGTTTGTCAGCACTTTCGTCCCGTTCTCCACGATGGCTACCGCGGTCTCGTCGCACGATGTTTCGATGGCTAGGATGCGCACGTAGGGTTAGGAGTAGGGTTAGGGCTAGGATTGTAGCTTTTAGTCTCCCATCGCCAAGGGTATTCTCCTCACAATGGTCTCGTTTTTCCCATCCAGAACGGTCGCCCTCAGCCTCCTCGGCTTCAATGTGCATTGGTACGGCGTCATGTACTTCCTGGCGTTCCTTATCGCGTGGTTCCTGGTCCCCAGGCTGCAGCAAAAGAGGGGATTATCCTTGTCCGTCGACGAATGGTCGGGTCTCCTGACGGCAGCCGTGCTGGGCGTCATCATCGGAGGCAGGCTGGGTTTCGTTTTCCTCTATGAACCTGCGTACTTCCTCGCCAATCCATGGAAAGTCTTCGCGGTATGGGAAGGTGGAATGGCCTCGCACGGCGGATTCATCGGCGTGACGCTCGCGATGTGGTGGAAGCTGAAGGGATACGGATGGGACACGTTCTTCCGCGTCGCGGACGTGGTCACGGTGCCTATTGCCATCGGCCTTATGCTCGGGCGTTTGGGAAACTTCATTAACCTGGAGCTCTACGGAACGGTGACAGACGTCCCGTGGGCTATCGCCATTCCGGGCGTCGAGGGCCTGCGCCATCCCACGCAAATCTACGCGATGCTGAAGGATGCCTCCCTGGCCGCGATTTGCTTGTGGCATTTGTCTGCGTATCGGAATGTGAAGCCGGGCATTACGTTCTCATTGTTCTTGATGATGTACGGGGTGCTGCGCTTCATCGTCGAAATCTACCGTGACCAGACGAACGTCGATATGTATGGCATGCTGAGCGAGGGTCAGGTGCTGACGATTCCCCTTATCCTAGCCGGGCTCGCTGTGTTCCTGTGGAGGCGGAAGGCGTAAGAATATTCCTCAGATATGTTTTCCGATGAATCTCGCAGGGCCCGTGTTTTTGGATAGCTTCGATGTGTGATGGTGATGCGTAGCCCTTGTGTCCGTCGAACCCGTACTCGGGATACGTCTGTGCGTACTCTTTCATCATGCGGTCACGTGTCACTTTCGCGATGATCGATGCGGCCGCGATCGAAGGTTCCAAGGCGTCGCCCCCGATGACCGAGCTGTGCGGGTAGTCGAACCAGTACTTGTCCCGGCCGTCCACGAGCAGGTACGTCGGCGTGATGGTTTTGGCCAGCGTCGCGAGCGCCTTTTGCATCGCTTGTTCGTTGCTGGCCATGATGCCGATCGTATCGATCTCGAATGCCGTCGACAGTCCCAC
>CAZSMX010000033.1:0-5265 GCA_964608325.1 uncultured Candidatus Peribacteria bacterium | reverse complement strand
TCATCGCATCGATGTCCTTCGAAGGATCGAATGAGAACGTCGCGTTCTTCACCGCGGTTTCCTTTCTCTTTCCTTGGAACAGTCCGCAATCAAGCAGGATGCGCTTTCCATTCACCTGGATTTCGTGGCAGCTGCCGGTGACTTCGAGAGCGGCTCCATGTGGAATAATGTTCATACAGGCAGTGTACCCGATAATTTTCAAAACAAAAAAATCGGATGGAATTATAATTCGAACATTATTCGATTTTCAGCAGTTCGCAATCGGCAGGGAAAGAACGTATATTCACGGTGCCTTCAGCATGTTTTTTAATAGCTTATCATTCGTTTGTTTCTTTTTTCCGCTTGTCGCGGCCCTATTTTTTGCAATCAGGAAATTCTCGGCGACGGCCGCGCGACTATGGATCATCGCTGCTTCCGCGGCATTCTATGCATACGGGGATCCCGCGGGCGTTCCCCTGTTGGCAGCCTCCGTCGCGATCAACTTCCTTATAGGCAGGAAACTCTCCCGTACAGGCGATCCCGCGCTGCCGAAAGACAAGAAGCCGCTCGTCCTGGGGCTTACGCTGAACATCGCGTGCCTGGCCTTCTTCAAATACACCCACGTCCTCATTCCGCCAATGGGCAAACTGTTTTTTCCCCTTGCCCTCTCCTTTTACACGTTCAGCCAAATCGCTTACCTTGTGGAGTTATACCAGGAGAAAATCGCCCAACCGAAATTTTTAGATTATCTCTTCTACGTCCTGTTTTTCCCGAAACTCGTCGCGGGTCCGATCGCTCGGCCATCGGAATTTCTCCACCAAATCAGGGCGGCTCGCTCCGCCGAATGGCTAAGCGAGCATCGTTGGAAAGGAGCCGCCTTTTTTATAATCGGGCTTTTTAAAAAAGCATGCATCGCGGACAGTCTGTCACCCTACACGGACCGCGTCTTCGACCTTGCGAACGTAGGCGGAACAATAGGCTTTTACCAGGCTTGGTGCGGCGTTTTCTCGTACGGATTGCAGTTGTATTTCGACTTTTCGGGGTATACGGACATGGCCATCGGAGCCGCGCTCATGGTTGGAATCATCCTTCCGCCGAACTTCGACGCGCCCTACCGCGCGGCATCGATCACCGAATTTTGGAGGAAGTGGCATATGTCCCTTTCCTACTTTTTCCGCGATTACCTTTACGTTTTCCTGGGCGGAAACCGAAGAGGCGAGGCAAGGAGGTATGCCAACGTTTTTATCGTGATGATCCTGTGCGGAATGTGGCACGGCTCCGGTTTTCAATTCGTCGCGTGGGGAGCGCTGCATGGATTCTTCATCATGGTCCATACGATGTGGTCTAATATGAAAAAAATATCGGGCTGGCAGTTCGTCCGCTATGAAAAGCAAAGGATGATCGTTTCGAGCCTCTTTACGTTTTTCTGCGTCATGCTTGCCTGGATACCCTTCAGGGCCGCCTCGATACACGCCGCCTGGCGATTACTGGGGGTGATGGCCAATTTCCCGACGCGATGGATGAACGAAGGTGAATTCTACCTGCTGATGATCACGGTGATCCCCATGCTTATCATCGTCTGGCTCTTCCCTACCAGCCAAAAATGGCTGCGTTATGAAGGCGTTCCCGAAGGTGAGCGCGGTACGGAAATCGCCGTCACCCAAACGCTTCCCTTGCCATGGACCGCGTGGCGGATAAACATGTTTTGGGGAATATGCATGGGCTGCATGGCGGCCGTCTCGCTTATTTCCATTGCCGGCGGCGCCCGGTTCATCTACGCCGGATTCTGATGAAAAAAAAGATTTTGTTTTTGATCGGCTTCTTCATTCCTTTCGGGATCATCGTCTATTCCAGCTGGTATCACGACCCGGGTAAACCCTTTCATCTCAAAACCCTGGGCTTCAACCAAGAAAAAGCCACGATCGCCTATAGGGCATACGTGAACCCCGTGAAAGCGGCGTACTTCGGAACCTCTCGCACCAAGTCGTTCACTGCCAAATATTTCCTGGATTTGGGATTCGTTCCGGCAGCCAATTACAGCACGGGCGGCGCTACCATTATCGAGACGAGCGCGTTTTTCGAACATGTCCAATCCGTGCAAAAACTCGATGTCGCGCTTGTGGAATTGAATTACCAGTACTTCAACACGGAAGTAGGCGTTGATTTTTCGGAAGAACTCCTGCTCACCGAAGAGGAAGCATCGGATCCAGCGCAGAAGAGAAGCTACCTGATGCACATGCTTGGATCGGTCTACAGGGGGATTTTTTCGTTCGACCTTCTATCGGATTCACTGAAAAAGAAAGGCCTGTCCGTCGAAAAAATCACTTCTAAAATCCGGGCGTATAAGACCCCTCCCCCGCTTTCGACGTACGTACAATACGGGGAGGTAAATCCGTATGATTATTTTATGAATATCATCGAAATCGCGAGGAAAAACAAAACGCACCTGACTTTTTATATACCCCCGCTTTCCTCGAAGTACGAGGAACATACCTACGGATACAGATGGGAGGAAGTGAACGAATGGAAGAAAAAAATCACCTCGATCGTCTCGGAGATGAACACAACCTACAAAACAGATATCCGAATCTGGGATTTCAGCGGTTTCAATGAGATCACCTACTACCCATTCGCAAACAACAGGCAGAAAAACGAATACAACATCAACTGGATGCATTTCAACGCGACGGTCGCCGGACTCATCTTCAACAGGATATACGGTACTGCCTACGGGGAACTCGTGCCGCCGGATTACTTCGGCGTACTGCTGACGCCTGATACCATCGATGAGCATCTCCTGAACAAAGAACGCGAACGGGATGCGTACCTCCGCGAACGGGAATCATGGCCCGATCCCGAAGGCATCTGATACCTGCATTCACAAACAAATCGCCTCCAAAGCCGCATCATCGGGAATGATATTCATGAAAGCACTGTACCCATGTAAGTCCGCGATCAAGCGCCAACCCTATCTTTCCACGATCCCATCCCGGATCTCGGCCGTATTCCTCAAGGCGGAACCCGGCAGCACGACACTCGATACGTCGCCCGGCATCACCACGTCTTTCCTGCTTTCGATGTCGGAAAGAAGGCGCTGGTATGCTTCGATGCGCTCCCGATAGGCATCGCTCGCCTGTTGGGTGAGCGCATTGGATCCGATGAACTGCATCACGCGCTCCACGCGGGCATGGATACCCGTGATGATCTGCTGGCGCACATGTTCAAAGCGCGCCTCATCTTGACCCGCCTCTTCCAATGCCTTCACCAGCAACTCGGGTTTCAGACCGCCCTGGGCGATCTCGGACAGGACCGTTCGTTTGGAAGCGGCTGCCATAGCAGCTCATTATAAGCCGATCGCCTTCATGAGCGCAATACGCTCGTCCTTCGTGAGGGGGCGGCACTTCTCGGGTCGCAACGCGTCATCGGTGATGTTCATAATGCGGATACGCTTCAGCTTCACGACTTCCGACCCGACCCGTTCCGCCATGCGGCGGATCTGGCGGTTTCTGCCTTCGGTAAGCGTGATGCGGAACATGTTCGGGCCCGTTTTGAGGATCGTCGCGGGCTTCGTTTTGGATCCGTCGAGCGAGATCCCCTTCCGGAGCTTATCGAGTGCACCCTCGGTAATCGGCTCCTTCGTGGTGACCTCGTATTCCTTCTCGTGATCGAACTGCGGATGCGTGAGGCGGAAGGCCAGCACGCCGTCGTTGGTCATCAGGAGGAGGCCTTCGGAATCCTTGTCGAGGCGCCCGACGGGGACGATCTTCCCCTGCAGGTCCTTCGGCAGGAGGTCACGGACGGTCTTCTGAGAGGGCGTGGATGCGTTGGTGGTCACGATGCCCACCGGCTTGTAGACGAGGTAATAGAGCATCTCTGCGCGTTCCTGGAGCACCTGACCGTCCACTTCGATCGTATCGACCTCGGGATCCGCTTTCTGTCCCAGCTCCGCAACCTTCCCGTTCACCTTCACCAAACCGGCGAGGATGTATTCCTCCGCCTTTCTTCGGGAGGCGATGCCGCGGGCCGACAGGATCTTCTGGAGACGCTCTTGCATGCGCTCATGGTACCCGAAATCACAAAAAAATGGGCCGCCATCGCTGGCGACCCTGTTGCTTCCCCTATGGGAGGAAAAGCGGTCAATTTTCCGCTGCTACCATGTCTGCAAGAACCGGCTTGGACATTTCCGGCGGAGCGAAATACCCCTTGTTCATGTGCGCGTTCGTGATCGTGTTCACGAGCGACGCATGCCAGGTATCCGGCAGCGGGATCCAGGCTGTATCGATCCGGATCCTTTCCTCCACCTTCTTGCGGGTGACACTCGCCCTCGCAAAGGCAAACAGGCTGCTATGCCGGGAATCCGGCGGCCTCGCACCTCTCCTCATCAATCCGTGCTCCCGCTCCCACGCCACCACCAGCTGATGCAGCGAAACGTCCAGGGGGTGGTTCTCGTTGCCGATCTGAATCCGGTACGCCGCCACGGGGCCGACGCCTTCCAAAACGGACCATGCGATGCCGGAAAGAACCAGGCATCCGAACGTGAACACACACATGCCCCGCCGACAAAATCGATCGAATCGACGCATCCTTGTACCCTCCTTTTCCTTGCAAACCAATGAAGCGAAATAACGCTCTATCCGACGACCGGATAGTTTACTATATTATAATATAATTATAGTATGTCAATATTCATTCGCTCACCATAAAAAAGCCGCTCCCGTGGGAGAGCGGCTGCGCTGTCCGTCATGATGTGAATCTGCGATGCGCGCGTTTAGGCTGCGAGGCGGGGCGGCTTGCCGGGGAACGGCAAGATACGGGGCTGACCGTCGTGCGACGCCTTCATGGCCTTCCAGTGCGGACGGCCGCGGGTGTAAATGGCCGCAAGGGGCACCATCACACCGAATACCAACGTTCCGACGAGCTTGGGTACTCCAACCGCAAACAAGAGCGTCATGGCAGATTCCTTCCAATGACTAGAGAAAAGAACGGACAGAAGGGAACTAACGATTATTATCAACTATAACACTTGTATTGTCAAGCCGCAAGGGGGCTGAATTATTCAATGGAACGACAAAAAAAGACCCTACGGGCACCTAGCTGTTTCCGAAGACTATTACCATGGCATGCTATGAAAAACCGGCGTCGAACGAGCGCTCTGCGCGAAGTGGAGACGCTCCTTGCCGGAAGATAGCCCACGAAAGAAAACCCGGAGGGTTGTCTTTCGTGAAACGCATGTAATGGTTTGGTCCTGGCACTGGCCTACTCTGACGGGGCGTACACCCCACTACC
>CAZSMX010000032.1:0-5536 GCA_964608325.1 uncultured Candidatus Peribacteria bacterium | reverse complement strand
CGGTTCGTCATGGCCCGCACACTATACCCTCCTCCGGCATCCGCGAAAGACTCAATGGAACCCCAAATGCGCTATCAAATCAAACAAACAGTTGCGAAGCCCGGCTCTGCCGGGCTGGAGCAACTCCTTGCCGGAAAGAGAGTTCATGAGAGAAAACCCGGAGGGTTGTCTCTCATGCCGTCAAGAAAACCATCCCACCACCGTAATCGCGAACCGGAAAATGGAAAGCGTGATGAGCATCAGCACGACGCCGATGACGGCATGCATGACGGTCTCCTTCGCCTTGTCGATTCCGTCGCCGCTTCCCTGTGCGCGCATGATCTGGATACCGGCGTAGATACCGGCGCACACCGCGGCCCCGACGATGACCGGCATGAGGATCTGGGATCCCCTCTCCGCTACTAGCTTCGGGGCGTCCGCACCGACGTTGCAAAACGGCAGCGTGGAACAAATCATTTCCCACATATCGCTAACGCCCGGCCCCTCGGATGCAAAGCCACCTTGGGCTGAGGCGATAGGAATGAGAAAGCCGATGAGGAGGTGAAGGAAGTGCATATCAGACGCCGAGGAGGCCGGAAGCGATGGAAGCGATGGCAGCCGCGAAGTTGACCACGAGGGCACCGATGATCGCCCAGACAACGGCCATGCGGCCTTTTGCGAATTCGTCCTGTTTGCCCTGGGCCAGGACCATACGGACGGCGCCGGCTACGATGGCAAGGGCCATGGCGGCGTTCAGGATGTTGCGCAGGTAGCGCCCAATCGCGTACATGATGTCCAAATGGATGGTATTCGAATTGTCCGGAATGGACGGGAGCTCGGACACCACGGACGAAATAATGAACTGCGACATCACGGAAAGCCCCAGGCCGAGAAGCGAGAACAGGATGGCATTCTTGGCCTGGCCGATCTTTCCCGTGTCACCCCAGCTCAGGACCATTTGGAATCCGGCCCAGATGATGGACAGCACCGAGATACCCGCAGCGACCTGCAGGATGAACAACGCCACCCTGGGAATGCCATTGAGGAACAGGTTGGACGCCTGGCCCCCGCATCCCACCAAACCCTGGCACTGGATAGGCAACGTCGCGATGGCGTACGCCTTTTCCACCATCAGGCCGGCGATGAAATGCATCAGTTCCATTACGAGTAGAAGAGGGGGTTGATCGTGGTGAGGATCATTCCGGAGAGCGCGATGATCAGCAGTCCGGCGATCGCCCACGTCATGCGTTCCTTGCCCAGTTCATGGCTTCCGCCCACGGACATCATCATCTGCATGCCGCCGATCATGGCCTGAAGGACCGCGAGCCCGGCGCACACGCCCAGCACCCACGGCCAGCTAAGGTTGAAGTAATCGAAGAAAATCTGGATGCCCGGCTTCGCATCGAGTTTTTTGGTTGAATCATCCAGCGGTTGCAACAGCAGAAGATCCGTTTCGGTTTTCTTGTCGATCTTCAACGGTGTGCCTTCGCCTTTGTTTCCTGTTCCCGCATTCTGATATCTCTGCGCGGACTCCGGAATGTGCCTCAACGAATCCTCCGCAAGCACGACCCCCGCCTGCATAGAAAGGATTCCCATAAAGGCGAAAACGGCAAGCAAGGATGTCTTTTTGGAGCGGAAAATATGGGTATTCATAAATCAAATAATTATAGCAGAAAACACGCCTTTTCACCAGCCCTAGGAATGCCAAAAAACGGCTCAGATTGGGGAATGAAAGGCTATTATTCAGAAAGTATCCGCATACGTCGAAATGGAGCGGATAACGGGACTCGAACCCGCAACCTTCGCCTTGGCAAGGCGACGCTCTAGCCAATTGAGCTATATCCGCTTATTTGGTGATGATGAAGGATCTTTCGGGTATCGCGTCGTTGGCGACGGTTGTGCATTACGGCATCGCAAGCGATGCCTGGGCCAATTGAGCTATATCCGCTTGGAATGACTGAAAAAGGATCTATTGCGTAAAAGCCCAGGTATCCTAGGGATATCGATTCCGTTGTGCAACCCCTGAAAAAGCTTCGATAGATTTGATATTACAATCAGACAAGCTACCCTGCCCCCGTCAGTGGGCGTCCACTGAGTCTTGTAATTTTTTGGGAGATACGCACATGTCGTCGAGCGCCTTCGAGGCAGGAAAAAGAGCCGCCCAAACGAGTGCGTCCGCAGGAACCCCTTTGAAAACCGCCCAGGATTCAGGCTTCTCCGGATCCTCCAGCGCCTACAACGCCGGCGTGCAAGCTGGCAAGAAGGAGATCAGTCAAAACAAAGGCAAGTAGGGAATCTCGGTTCCCGCACATGACCCCTCGCTACGGCGAGGGGTTCGTTTTATCAGCGGCAATGCGCCGGCACCTCCACGTTCTTCATGGCCGCGTAGGAGGGCAGGTACTCGTTGCCTGCGTTCCACACGAAGAATCCGCAAGCTCCCGCGTCGTACACGGCCTGCATCTGCTTCGTCATGTCCGCGGATGTCACTCCCCACCCCTGCAACCACGGACGGAGCTTGTAGGCATTCTCCTCGCCGATCAATTCCTTGTATCCGACCAAGGTGCGGTACACGAGCCAGTGCCAGCGTCCGCCCTTGTGTCCCGCGGGAGCGGCCCAGTTCGGGTTCTCCAGCGAAAAGTTGGCATTGTAGGCCATGGGGGAGATCACGTCGACGAGGGGTGCCAGCTGGCGAATGTCCTGCCCGATGCCGTTCACGTTGGCATCATGATCCCATCCGAGGACGGAGAACGTGCTGATGCCCAGTTTCGTCTTGGGTCCGCAACGGTCGATCGCCTCGCGGGCGTTTTTCACGAACGTCAGGATCCTGTCGACCTTCTCTTCTTTCGTGAACACGCTGAGCGACCCTGCGGCCTCGGTGCGGTAGCGGATGTAGTCCAGGTTGATTTCTTCGACACCGGCGGCCGCAAGCGCGCAGATTACTTCACCGTTGTACTCCAGCACCGTCGGGTCGGACGGATCGACGTATCCCGGCGAGAGCGTGTTCCCGGTCTGCGGATTTTCCAACTGCGTGTCCGGGCGCGCTTTCGCGAGGCTTTGGTCCTTGATGGCGATGAAGCGCGCGATGGCACGGATATCGTTCTCCTTCAGGAAGTCCAACACCTCCTGCAGTTCGTACTGCGGCTTGTGGAGGCCCAGCTTGTCGGCAATGGGCATGTTCTGCGCATCGAAGTGCACGGCGGAACCCTTCACGTCGAAGATGATGATGTCTCCCCCGCTTTCCTTCAGGCGGTCGACCGTTTTCTGGCGGAACGATTCGTTCTTGATACTGTAGGCCGTGAGGAAAATACCCCTGTTCGAGGGCGGCGGTTCCGAAACGAACGTACTGGCCGGCAACGGAATGATGGCACCCGGGAAAGCGGATGATGTTTCGCTTTGGCGCTGCACGGGAACTGCTCCGGCGGGCGCCGGGGTCACGATATCTGCCGCTGCGGAAGCCGCCATCAGCAACATAAGGGACAAGGCCCCCACGGAGCCATGCAATACGAAGGGGTATGCGGCATGGAATTTGCGCGTGCCGCGCGTATCCAATCGCATTTCGGTCAGAGGATTCCAAATCGGGCCGTAGATCGGGGAGGCAAAAGACATGGGGATCTATCGTACCCATTTTTGATTAAATTGCAACATATTTACTATTTAGTCAATATATCAAGGAATAGCGTCATAAAGGCCAGAATTACAAATAAGACACTCTCTTCATTGCGTCTTTTGGGAGAAACGGGACAATACAATCATGCTCCGCATGCTCACCTTCCTTGTCGCCACCGTATTCCACAAAAAAACTCCCCTTTCCGCAAAATCCCTGCTGGGAGCGAGCGTGCTCTACGGTATCTTCCCTATCGATCTCATTCCGGACCTGCTCCCCATCGTCGGGGAAATGGACGACCTCACCGTGATCATCATCGCCGTCGCATACTTCTGGTGGAAAACGCGGCGCGTGCGGGAGGAGCTCCGTGCAAATAAAAAAACACATGGGAACGCGGAAGGTACACGCTAGAATGCCGCACATCGTCCCCGTAGGTTATCAGCCTTCGCCCCGAGGGCTACGGCCGACAGGACGGATAGACCTGCGGTTGTAGCTCAGCTGAATAGAGCGCTTCCCTCCGAAGGAAGAGGTCGTGGGTTTGAATCCCGCCAACCGCACCATAAAAATTCAATTCCTACCTGCCCGCCATAGTTCGCAAACGTAGGCGGGTCGGGGATACCATCTTACAACCCGAAAAACGCCACCGCATTCGCCGTCGTAATTGCGTCGATCTCCTCGATGCTTTTTCCTTTGATGCCAGCGACGACCTTTGCAACTTCACGAACGAACGCCGGCTCGTTGCGCTTGCCGCGGTGCGGCACGGGAGCGAGATACGGAGCGTCGGTTTCTATCATCATCTGTTCCAGCGGGCATTCGCGGATGGTCATGCGGATGGCATCCGAGGACGGATAGGTGGCGATACCCGTAAAGGACAGCATGTATCCCCTGTCGACCAGCGGCTTCACGTCTTCCCAATTCTCGGTGCAGCAATGGAGCACGAGCTTCTCGGGTCGCAATTCGTCGACGATGGCGCGCACGTCGGCGATCGCCTCGCGGCAATGGACGACCACCGGCAGGCCGTACTCCTTCGCGATCAGGAGCTGTTCGCGGAACACATGCTGCTGCATGTCCATGGGCGAGTTCATGTAGTGGTAATCAAGCCCGATCTCCCCCACCGCTTTCACCGCGGGACTGGAACGCAGCAGGCGCTTGAACTGCTCCACGTCGTTGCCGCCGCGCCACTCCTTGGCATTGTGCGGATGCACGCCCACGGTGCAGTAGATTCCCTCGTGTTGTTCGGTGATGGAAATGCACCTCTTGGCTTCCACCAGGGAATCCGCGATGGCGATCATGGTCGTTACACCCGCGTCTTTCGCACGCCAAATCACCTCCTGCAAGTCAGGGGAAAATTTCGGGTCCGCCAAATGACAGTGGCTGTCGATCACGGGTAGAGCATACGGCGTTTTTCGGTTATCATCCAGCCATGAACAAGCGCACCATCTTCCTCATCCTGGCCATTCTCCTCGTCCTCATCACGGTTCTGCCCTACATGACGGTCAGCATGCTGTCACTCATGGCCTTCGATTCCGGTTATTCATGGCAGGCATTCGCCTTCTCGGGAACCGTCATCGGGGTCAGTATCCTCCTGCCACTCGTCTCGCTTATCATGAGCATCAAGATCATCCGAAAGGACGAATACTGGAAAGGACTCCTGGTGAGCGCCATCCCCGCCCTTGTTTTCGGCGGATTCTGGTTCTGGCTGTCGCAGCAGTCGTTCACGTAAAAACCGGTTCCGGAAAACGGAGGAATCTGCTATACTAAGGGGATGTCAAACGCACCCAAACTCCCCCATTGGAAAGTATCCGTACGCGAGGGAAGCGAACCACCTCGGTTTGAATTCCTTAATGCTATCCAAATCGCGACACGCCGTCGGATGGGCATGGTTATTTCCGGGGAAGCAAGCAAGGAAAACATGTACTACCAAAACGACGACGGGTCGTTCTCCCGTGCAAA
>CAZSMX010000031.1:0-5811 GCA_964608325.1 uncultured Candidatus Peribacteria bacterium | reverse complement strand
AGCCGGGCGTGGACGGCGCCATCCTGGGCAAGCACATGGATACGTATTTCCCGGGGGGCTACATGACGGTGCAGCCGGACGGCCGCATCACCGACATCGTGGAGAAGCCGGGGGAGGGAAACGAACCGAGCAACTTCGTGAACATCGTGGTGCACATCCACAACGACTTCGACGCGCTGTGGGACGCGATGATGACGATCCCGGACCCGAAGGGGGACGGCTACTCGCAGACGGAGCAAACGCTCTTCGCGACGAAGAACTACCAGGTGGCGGAGTACCGCGGACGCTGGAACGCCGTGAAGTACCCGTGGCACCTGCTGGAGATGATGGAAATGTTCCTGAAAGAGAAGGCGAAGCCCTTCATCCATCCCACCGCCACCATCCACCCGTCCGCCGTCATCGAGGGCGACGTGTACATCGATGAAGGAACGCAGGTGCTGCCGCACGCCGTCATCAACGGGCCGGCATACATCGGCAGGAACTGCGAGATCCGCTACGGCAGCATCATCCGCGGGGGCAGCATGGGCGACCGCTGCGTCATCGGCGCGCATTCGGAAATTAAAGGAACGGTGCTGCACAGCGACGTCTGGACCCACGGCACCTACCTGGGCGACAGCGTGGTAGGCAACAACGTCTCGTTCGGAACGGGAACCGTCACCGCGAACCTGCGCCTGGACGAAGGACACGTGCACTCGCACGTGGGAGGAAAGAAGATGTCGACGGGCCGCATCAAATTCGGAACCGCGGTGGGCAACGACGTGCGCGTCGGGATGAAAGTCGGCATCAACCCGGGCGTGAAAATCGGCAGCAACAGCATGATCTCTTCGGGAGTGCTCGTGACGGAAGACATTTCCAACAATTCCTACGTCGTGATGAAGGCCGGACACATGCTCGCGAGACCCAACGCGACGCCGGTTCCGCGCATCGATGCGCGAGAACAATTCAAGGGTGAAATGAAAAACGAAGAGAAATAAAAGGGTTTTCCGCAGTATCCGCCTCTTCTCCACATTCCTGTATGGTCGCGCTTTTGGATACAAAAGTTATCCACATACGATGTGGATATGTGGATAACGAGTTCTCCCCATACATCAGAAAGTTATGCACAGGGTTTTGATTTTTTGGCTTAGGGATCACGTTTTATTAGAAACGGCTTCTGGTAGCGAAGGGGGTTGGGTTATCCACGAGTTTTCCACACCCTTCCCACACACACGATTTGTTCCATTCCGTATAAATGCCGAGAATCGCGGAATGGTGAAAAGTTCCACATGTATTTCCACAGAAAAGCCGTGATTTCCGTCCTGATTGGAAGTGGCATTATGATGACTAATTCAATATAATTACTTTCTTACTTTATCCATTAGGAAAAAATGAAGTTCACCTCTGCCACCCAAGATCTTCTGTCAGCGTTGCAGCTCGTGAGCCGCGCGATTTCCAGTCAGCAAGCACTCCCGATTTTGGGAAATATTTTGTTTAAAGCGGAGGGTGGAACATGCACCGTCAGCGCGACCGATTTGGAGTTGAGTATCGTCACGTCTTTCGATGCGACCGTGGAGACTCCCGGGTCCATCACGATCCCCGCGAAAGCCATCTTGAACTTCGCCCAATACAACAGCGACCCCGAGGTGACACTGGAAACGATCGAGGGTACGCAATTGAAATGCACGTCCGCCCACGGCAAGACGATGCTTTCTGGGGAGAAGGCGAGCGAGTACCCGTCGTTGCCGACGGTTGAAAACAAGACCGCGTTCGCTTTGGATGCGGCGAGTTTGCTGGAAGGTCTGCACCTCGTCACCTTCACTTCCGCGCGCACCAGCCTGCGTCCCGTGCTCTCGGGAGTGTATCTGCGCACCGAGGGGGAGAACTTCATCCTGGTCGCGACGGACAGCTACCGTTTGTCCGAGTACAAGATTAAGGCCCAGGCCGAGGGTGGGGATATCTCCTGCATCATCCCGGTGAAGGTATTGGACGAGTTGAAGACCATGCTGGCCGCAAAGAAGCCCGCCAAGCGCAGTCCGACGGAGGAGGATGTCAAGGAAGGAGCCCGCGAGGAGGCGATTCCGGTCCATGTGACGCTCGGCACGCAGCAGATCGAGATCAAGGTCGGGAATACCCAACTACTCTCTCGTCTCATCGAAGGAAAGTTCCCGGACTACCGCCAGATCATCCCGAAGGAATCCCCGACGAAGACGTTCATTTCCACGCGCGATCTTTCGACTGCGACCAAGCGCATGCACTACTTCGCGAAGGAGATGAATAACAGCCTCACCTTCTCGATCAAACCCTCGGAGGTCCATGTGCAGACCCCTCAGACGCAACTCGGCCGCGATGAGGCGACGTTGCCCGCCGAGACGACGGGCACGGACGGGAAGATCGCCCTCAGCAGCAGCTACCTCCTCGATTTCCTCGCCCATATCGATGGCGAAAGCGTGGAAATGCGCGTGATGGACAGTATGCATCCCGCCGTCTTCCACCTGCCGGGAAACGAGAAGTTCCTGCACCTGATCATGCCGCTCAGGCTGCAGGAGTCGTAAAACCCGCTTGTGGACAGGATTTGAAAGGAGTATGATGTCTTCAGACATCGGGGGAGGAATACAAGGTGGGGGTGCACCTTTTTTGCGTCCGGGGGACACGTAACTTTTTGTCGGCACGACTCCATTTTTCGGACATGAAACCATCGCTCCTCATCGGTCAATCGACTCACAAAGAGCTCGCGGATCTTCTGCGGGCGGACAAACAGTTGGTTATTTCCGGCGCGGGCAACGAGACGGCGAAGGCGCTTCTCATCAGTCATTTATTGCATTTCAAGTCCTATCCCACACTCCTTTTGGCGGAAGACGCAGCGGCGGTGGAGGCGATCCAGCACTGGCTTCATTTCTTCGAGCGCGAGACGCTGGCCATGCCGGAAATGGTTCAGACGGAGGATGGCATGGCGCTCACGACGGCCGCGCTGCAGAGCTTCCTGCTCTACATGCTCGGCGCGGACAAGACGTTCCTGCTGCCGCGCGCGACATGGGATGTGGAATTCCCGCTGTTCGGCGAGCTTCAGGAGAGGAAAATCACATTGGAAGAGAAAGACGCGATGAACTTCACGGAGTTCGTGGAGAGCCTTTTGGAGTGCGGTTACGAACATGCGCACGACCCGCAGCTGATGCCCGGCCAATACCGCCGCGTGGGGGATACCCTGGATATCTTCCCTATCCAATGCGAGGACATGTTCCGCATCGAGTTCGAGTTCGACGTCATTGCGAGCATTCGCGGATTGAAAGAAGGGGAGATCCTGCCGGACCATCACAAGACACTCGACCTGTATCCCGTGAATTTCGAACGGACCGCGCCGATCGGCCGCCAGATCCCGAAGGACGGCCTCCTCGTCATCGATGACCAGGACGACGTGGAAACGCCCAAGACGGGCCATGTCATCCGCTTCACGTCCTTCCCCGAATCCCAGAAAAACCACGTCCACCTGCGTTACCTGTCCGTCCTCAAATTCTACACGCTGACGGACTTTTTGAACGACCTGCGCGACAAGCTTCAGCAGGACTGGAGCCTGCTTATCGTCACGCGCCGCAGCGAAGAGTTGGAGGCTATTTTCAAGGAGGAGCGCATCCAGTTCCTCAAGAAAGAACGCGTGCCCGGGGCCGTCACCATCGTGCCCGCGGAGGAGGGGGACCTGCTGCCGCACTCCATCCAGAATCCGGATTTCCAAAGCGCGCTTCTCACCGACCGCGAGATATTCAGTCTCCGCAAAGCCGGCAAGCAGAAGAGTGTGTCCAAGCTCGCGCTGGACTTCCTCACGTCGCTCACGCCGGGGGATTACGTGGTGCACATGGAACACGGCATCGGGCGCTTCGAGGGGATGACGCAGAAGACGTTTGACGGAACGCTGCGCGAATACATGGAACTGACGTACGCCGAGGGCGACAAGCTCTTCATCCCGGTGGACCAGGCGGACAAGCTTTCCAAGTTCGTGCATGAGGAGGGGGATGATCCCGTCCTCACGCGCCTGGGCGAAACGGCCTGGAAGAAGATCGCGGAGAGGATCAAGCAGGAAACGAAGGAAATCGCGAAGGACCTGCTGATGCTCTACGCCAAGCGCGCTGCCGCGAAGGGGTATTCCTACAAGGAAAACAACGAGACGTACCGCAAGTTCGAGGAGTCGTTCCCGTACGTCATGACGCCCGGCCAGAAGAAGGCCGTCGACGACATCGCCGCGGACATGGAGAGCGGCCACCCGATGGACCGATTGGTCTGCGGGGACGTGGGATTCGGCAAGACGGAAGTCGCGATGCGCGCCGCGTTCAAGGCGGTGCAGGACGGCAAGCAGGTCGCGGTCGTCGCCCCTATCACCATCCTCGCCGACCAGCACTACAAAAACTTCCTGCAGCGCATGGCGCCGTTCAAGGTGAAGATCGACATGATGAGCCGCTTCCGTTCCGCGAAGGAGCAGGGCGAGACGCTCGAGAAGCTGCGCAAGGGCGATGTGGACATCGTCATCGGAACGCACCGCTTGCTCCAGGATGACGTGAAGTTTTTGAATCTAGGACTCGTGATCGTCGACGAAGAGCAGCGCTTCGGCGTGAAGCAGAAAGAGAAGTTCAAGGAGATGCGCGCGTCGGTCGACATCCTCACGCTCACCGCCACCCCCATCCCGCGCACGCTCAACCTGGGTCTCCACAAGCTGCGCGACATTTCGACAATCACAACCCCTCCGCCGGGACGCCTCCCCATCATCACCGAGGTACGTAAGTATAGCGACCAGCTGGTGAAGCAGGCGGTGATGCATGAGATCAAGCGCGACGGGCAGGTGTTCATCCTGCATAACCGCGTGGAGACCATCGATGCCTTCGCCGACAAGCTGCGCGAACTCATCCCCGGCGCGACATTCATCGTCGCCCACGGCCAGCTGAAGCCGGAGGATCTGGAAGACCGCATCACGAAGTTCAAGGACGGCAAATACAACGTGCTCGTATCGTCCACCATCATCGAGAACGGTATCGACCTCCCCCGCGCCAACACCCTCATCGTGAACGAAGCCGAGCGTTTCGGACTCGCCCAGCTCTATCAGCTGCGCGGACGTGTGGGCCGCGGCAAGGTGCAGGCCTTCGCGTATCTCCTGTACCACACCCAGAAGCTCCAGGACGATGCCAAGAAGCGCCTGCGCGCCATCGTGGAGGCCTGCGAGCTCGGATCGGGCTTCCAGGTGGCCATGCGCGACCTGGAAATCCGCGGCGCCGGAGAGATCCTGGGAGCGTCCCAAGCGGGCACCATGAACACCGTCGGCGTCAGTCATTATCTACGCATGCTCAAAAACGCCGTGGAAGAGCTCAAGGCGGGGCGCAAGGACGACCTTGAGGAGGATATCACCGTGGAGATTTTGCTCCCCGTAGAAGCCCTCCTGCCGACGTTCTACATCCCGGACAGCGAGGAGAAGATTTCCGTGTACCAGAAACTGGCCGCCAGCGAGGAAGAATCCACGCTCAAGGAATTCGAAGGCGACCTGCGCGACGAGTACGGCGAGCTGCCGCCCCAGGTGCAAAACCTGTTCTCCATCCTGCGCCTGAAACTCGCGGCGCGCCGGGCCGGCATCCTGCGCATCAAGATGGACGACGTAAAGAAGGGTGTGAAGGAAATCGTGATCACCCTGAGTCCCCGCGTCACCGCCGAGGAAATCATGAAGCTCCTGGCACACAACCCCCAGTGGAAGATCAGTTCCAATACGCTGCGCATCGCCGAGGCCGAGCTGTCCAAGCTCGGAAAGGGCGATTGGCTGGGCGAACTCACGGAAGAGGTGAAACACCTCCATAAGCCCGA
>CAZSMX010000030.1:0-5821 GCA_964608325.1 uncultured Candidatus Peribacteria bacterium | reverse complement strand
AGGGGTACGATGGAGTGAGTTCATTATTTTTTCCAAATACACCACACATGAAAACGGTGAAAGATTGGGTCCAACGCTATGTTGGAAGTACCCCCGGAGCGCCGACGGACAAACCGACGCAGAACAATACGAACGGCACGCCGCAACAGCAGCGTCCGTCAGATACAACGCGCCCGCCACAGAAAAGCGGGGGACGCAACAGGCACAGGAACCGCGGACGCGGCGGCCAGGCCAATAACGGCCAGCGCCCGCCGCAACAGCAAGGCACGGCACAGCCGCAGCCCATCCTGCAAGCCGGCCAGGGCTCCCGCAAGGGAGGACTGAAAGTCTATCCGCTCGGAGGATTCGAGCAGGTGGGACGCAACTGCTTCGTCATCGAAGTGGACAGCGATATCTACATCATCGACCTCGGGCTCCAGTTCCCGGAAGAGGACATGCTCGGCATCGACTATCTGATCCCGGACATCACGTGCCTCAAAGGACGCGAGAAGAACATCAAAGCGGTGCTCTTCACCCACGGCCACCTGGACCACATCGGCGCGGTGCAGCACCTCCTGCCGCAGCTGAACTTCCCCTCCTGCTACGGAACCAAACTCACCATGGCCTTCGTGAAGAAGCGCCTGGACGAGGAGGAACTGACCAGCAAGGCGAAGCTGAACACGGCCGCCTACGGCCAGATGATCCGCATCGGAAACGTCTCCGTGGAATTCCTCCGCGTGACGCACTCCATCCCGGACAGCGCCGCCATCGCGGTGCACACGCCGTACGGAACCATCGTGCACACCGGTGACTTCAAGTTCGACTTGAAACCGATGAACGAACCCCCCGCCGACTTCCAGCGCCTCTCGGAGCTGGGCCAAAAGGGAGTGCTCGCCATCATCGCGGACTCCACCAACGCCACCAAGCCCGGAAACTCGAAGAGCGAAAGCGAAATCGCCGGAACGATCAAGGATCTCATCATGGACGCCGAAGGGCGCGTGATTATCTCGACCTTCTCGTCCCTGCTGAACCGCATCCAGATGATCGTCGACGTCGCCAAGGACACGAACCGCAAGGTCTTCCTGTCCGGACGCAGCATGGAGACGAACGTGGAGATCGCTCAGAACCTCGGCTACATCAAGGCCCCGCGCGGACTCATCCGCAAATCGGGACCCGGCATGGAGAAAATCCCGGACCACGAAGTGATCATCATCACGACGGGCAGCCAGGGAGAGGAAATGGCGGGACTCGCCCGCATGGGCCTCGGTACGCACCGCCACGTGAACGTGAAAAAGGGCGACACCGTCATCCTCAGCTCCAATCCGATCGTCGGAAACGAGCGCGCGGTGGCGAAGGTCGTCAATAACCTCACTATCAAGGGCGCAACCGTGAAGACGAACAACGAGTTCGCGCTCCACACCACGGGACACGGATACCAGAACGACATCCTGCTCATGCACAGACTCGTGCGGGCACGGCACATCATTCCGGAACACGGCGAACCGCACATGCGCAGCGCCCACGCGAACCTCGCGTACGGCATCGGCTACCCGGAGAACCAGGTCCACCTTCTCACGAACGGCGAAATCCTGGAGTTCGATCCGAACGGAGCCGCCCGCAAGAGCAAGCAGAAGGCACCGTTCCGCGACGTGATCATCGACGGCAAGGGAGCCGCAGGCGAAGGTCAGCGCGTCCTCACCGACCGCAAGATCATGAGCGTCGGAGGCGTGATCATCGTGCTCTTCAAGGTCTACGCGGACAGCCAGCGCCTGGTCGGCAACCCCGACATCATCACACGCGGGTTGATCTACGGCACCGAGCAGAACGACATCACGGGCGAAGTCGTGGCGGCGGCCAAGAAAGCGTACGAAGAGGAACTCGCCCGCGGCGAGAAGGACCGCAAGGCCTTCAAGCGCGCGGTGAACGGAGCCCTCTACCGCTACTTCGACCGCAAACTCGACAGAGAACCAATGGTTATACCTCTATTCGTGGAGGTATAACGCTCCTTCTGTCATCCCGAGCTTGCCGAGGGACGATGGTGATCCCGCTGTTCGTGGAAGTGTAACCGCTTTATACCGTCAGATAAAAACCCCCGCCGACGAATCGGCGGGGGTTTTAAGAGTCTTGTGCAACGCGGAGAGAGGCACGTACTAGGAAGAGGGTACTGGCTGCATCAGTTTAAAAAAGAAATACGACTGCCAGAATTCCAACTGTTTCTCGGCAGAATAGTCTTCGGGATGATCTTTTGCATACGGCAGGAGGCTTTGAAATAATTCGAAGCGGTCAGCCAAATATTTCCTGCGTAAACCTTCATCTTTGAAGACGCCTGACACAATCAGATGCTCGATCTCTTTTGCCGACGCCTGCATGCAAGTACATCCATCAATGTACTCGAACATCTCGTGACGGACGACGTGTTCCCGCATGCGCTCATCGACGGTATCTGCGACACCGAACACGGCGATTTCATTCGGCCGCTGTTGCAGGTCCAGTTCGGTAAAGCCCGTGACGACTTTCTGAACCGCGAACTGCGGCAGTTCCGCACAGAGCGTCTGCGGCAGAACGAAACAATCGAACGAGGCGCCGCGGTGGGGAACCGCGAAGGTCGGAAAACCCTGAGAGACGCACCACGTTCGAAACGCGGCGACATCGGAATGCTGAACAGACATAAAACTCTCCTCGGTTTCTGAATGGAAGGGTACTACGTGCCAACGGTGCACAAAGAACTTGTACTATTATAAAATTATTTCTATAATAGTCAATATATCGCTTTAGGCCATCAATACGCGGTCTATCTTGCCTTTCACCGTCCAGCCCTCGTAGGGCGTCCAGCCGCACCTGCTGCGCAAGTCCTTTCCGTGGATGGTCCATTCCTTCTTCGGATCCACGATGACGATGTCCGCGTTGCCCCCGTCCAGGATGTCGCCCTTTCCGAGGCGGAAGATGCGGTTGGGATTGTCGAAGCAAAGACGGCGGATGTCGAGGTACGTAAGGCGTGCATCCGCGGGACGTGACGACTCGGGGTGCGGCCAGCGGTCGGCCGCGACGGAGAGGAGGAGGGGAATGCGGGTCTCCACTCCAGGCACGCCGCTTGGGGCTTTCAGCGGATCGGGATTGTTCTTTTCTTCGAGGGTGTGCGGCGCATGGTCCGTGGCGACGATGTCAATCGTGCGGTCGGCGATGCCCGTCCAGAGCGCATCGCGGTGTTCCTCGGAGCGGATCGGCGGATTCATCTTGATGAGCGTACCCAGGGTGTCGTAATCGTCCGTCGTGCAGAAGAGATTGTGTGTGGTCGCTTCCCCCGTGACAGAAAGACCTTCCTCCTTGGCGGCACGGAGCAATGCCACGCCGTACTTCGTCGTAATGTGCGCGATATGGAATCGCGTCCCGAAGCGCCGCGCGCGATCGATGGATTCCGCGATGGACTTCTGTTCGGAATCCGCCGGACGGATAACGGAATGCATGACCACATGCCGGATACCCGCATGCCTCTTCTCTTCCGCGAGATTCATCTCCGCGTCCTCGCAGTGGGCCATGAGGAGTACGTTGTAGTCCGCGCACATGCGGAACACGTCGCTCACTATGCCCGCTTCCAGCCGTTGGTTGCCGGTCGAATGTTCCAGGAAGATCTTCACGCCGCACAGGCTCTGCTTCAGCCTCATGCTGATCTCGTCGCGCGCTTCCATGAGCATCTTGAATTGTTCCATGTGCTCACGCCTAGTCATGCCGTAGAAGAACCGGATGTCGATGGGAGCGTCTTTCGCCATGCGGACCTTCTCCGCGAACGCGTCGATGGTCACCGTCGGGGGGTCGGTATTGGGCATGTCGCACACCGTGGTCACGCCGCCCATGAGTGCGCTCAGCCCCTCGCTTTGCATGTCTCCCTTATGCGGAAAACCCGGCTGGCGAAAATGTACGTGGTTGTCGATGAACGCGGGGAAAATCTTCTTGCCGCGCACGTTCATGGAATCAACGTCCCGGGTATCCCATTGGTACCGGATGTCGCCCTGGTTCCAATGGAAATCGGCCTGCCCCTCTTCGTTTTCCCCGACGACGGCACCGTATCGCAGAAGCATGTTGTAGATGGAATAGTTGGTTCCCCGTTGTACTCCCCCTGCCGCAAAACGTGCAAGTGCCGGCTCCGGCGCACGGGAAATATCCGTCTCCGCCCTCTGGTCATGGGCGCGAGGCGTCGGATTACCGAGCGGTCGCAACATGTGTCCCGACCTTAGGATTCTTTTTCGCAATTCGCAATTGACGGAATTTTTTCGGCTATACTCCCCGCATGTCCCAGCGACAAATAGCAAAAAGCACCCTGTGGCAACTCGGCAGCCAGGTCATCATGGCGGCGCTCGCCATCGTGACGGTGAAGATCGTCGCGACGGGGCTGAGCAAGGAACTGGCGGGGCTGTACAACACCGCGTACGGCTACCTGCAGCTGTTCGGCATCCTCGCGGATTTCGGACTCTACGCCGTGGCCATCCGCGAGATCAGTACGGCGGGAGGAAAAAAGGAACAAGAAAAGGTTCTCGGGAACCTGATCGTCGTGCGCTGCGGCATTCTTCTTTTATCCATCGGAAGCGCACTCGCCATCGCGTGGATCACACCCTCGTGGCAGGGAACGCCGCTGCCGATCGCCATCAGCATCGCCTCTCTTGTGCCGTCCTTCACGCTGCTCGCGGGGATTCTCCGCACCGTGTTCCAGGTGAACCACAAGATGCAATTCGTGTTCGTGGCGGAGGTGCTCCAGCGCGTCCTTACCGCGGGCGCCATGCTCGTGGTGTTGCTGCTGGGTGTGCGCCAGTCCGAGGACCCCGGGACGCTCTATCTCTTCCTGGGACTGGGGAGCCTGGGGGCCGCGCTGCTCTACGTCCTCTCGCTCATGTTCGGATGGAGGCTCATGGCCATCCGGCCGCGGCTGGACGCGGACGTGATGAAGAACCTGCTCGTCCAGGCGGCCCCGTACGGAGTCGCGTACCTCTTCACCGCCCTCTACCGCCAGTTCGACGTGACGCTCATCGCAGCCCTTCGCCCGGATGACTTCGAACTGCAGAACGCCTCGTACGGGTTCGTGCAGCGCATGATGGATATGGCGTACCTGCTGCCAACGATCCTTTTGAACTCGACCCTGCCCGCGCTGGCGGACCGCGTGAAGAAGAACGAGGAAACCAAACACTTCGTCGGCCGCATCTTCTTCACCATCGTGCTGCTATCCGTCACGACCTTCCTCTTCAGCTTCTTCTGGCCCAGGGCGCTGAGCGAACTCCTCATCAACGACACGTACCTTTCCACCGCGACGCAACCGGGGTCGGATACGGCGCTCAAGCTGCTGTCGGTATCGATGCTGATGAACGGCATCATCCTGTTCTCGTTCTATTCCCTGTTGGCGAAGCACGCGTGGAAGCCGCTCGTCACCACCCTCTTCCTGGGCGTGCTCGTGTCGCTCTTCCTGAACCTGACCCTCATCCCGACGATGGGATTCGTCGGCGCCTCGTATACGTCGATTGCGACGCACGTCCTGCTGGCCGCATTGCTGCTGCCCCAGAGCCTGCGCGTGTTACCGATGAAACTGACGGACAGAATGATCGTCCAAACCCTTCTGTATGCGATCGTTTTGGGAGGATTCCTGTGGGGAACCGCTTCTTTCCTGGAATCATCACTTTGGACGGTGGGGGCGTTGGGTATTGGATTATTACTGATCCTCGGATTGGCCAAGTTGAGCGGGATTCAGAAAGTATTATTGCGGGATTAGTAGGTAGCTTCGTTAGCTTCCTTATAATCCGAAATACTCACTTTAAAGAAGCTAACGAAGCTAATGCAGCTATTCCGTCGACCTTTCTTA
>CAZSMX010000029.1:0-7439 GCA_964608325.1 uncultured Candidatus Peribacteria bacterium | reverse complement strand
CCGCGGGGCTGTCCATCGAACGCTGGAGTCCCGCCGGTATCCGCGCCGAGCCGCTCGTCACCGAACTCTACAACAGCCTGTCGATCGAATCCCAAAACTACGTCCCGCGCCCCTTCTTCACCGTACGCGAAGTGTCTGCGCCGGAGCGAAAAGAGAAGGCGCTTAAGGTTGGCAAAAAGGAGCAACGCGTCGGCGAAATCCGCGGACTCATCGAGAAGTCGACGTCGCTTCGCGAGATGGCGAGTGCCGTCGGCGTGAAGCCGGATCGCGTGCTCCTTTATATAGAAGAATGTTTGAAAGCGGGGGATCGCTTGGCCGTGTCGTATCTTTTGAATGAGATTCCCGAAGCATCGCGCATCCGCGAAGCATTCGAAGAGCATGGCATGGAGCGCCTGAAGCCCGTGTCGGAAGCGCTGGACGACGAGTTCTCCTTCACGGAGCTGCGCACCGTGCGATGCGTGCTGATGGCGGAAGAAGGGTTTTGAACGTGCATTGCGAGTGTTTGCCAAAATAACAAATTAGTATAAAATGCCATGCTTTATGGCGCCCGAACGTCTTTCAGAATCGGATCCTTCCTTTGTCCTCACGGACGAGGAGCTTGCGCGCGCGTTCGAAGACCCCATGCGCGTGATCATGGAAAACGTGTGCGACATGAACGCGCCGATCCAGCCCTTCGCTGGCTTCGTCAATTTCCATTTATTGGCCGGCAACGAAATGAAAGACGATGAAGGGATGGCCCGTTTCAATGAAGAAGTGCTGCCATGGAGGAAGGATCGGTCCGTGGATTGTCCTTTATTGGAACACGATGATGCCTTGCAGACCTACGCGCACCTTTGCGCGCAACTGAAACACTGGGAGATGTTGGCGAAGATGGATCTGAAGAAAGGAAGTGCGACGCCGAACGATCTCATGCACCAGAATTTCATCTTACGTTCCGCCGTATGGAAGGGCGAGCTGGGCATCGCGATGGATTTCGCTTTCAAGCAGGTGAACCTCATGCAGCTATGGGAATCGCATGAAGTGGAAAAAGACCGCTTGCCGCTGAAGATGTGGCTGCAAGAGTGCCTCCACTTCCTGTCGTACGCATTGAGGAGCGAGGAGGCAAACGCGCAATTCATCAAATGCCTCCAAGAAGAAGTGCGATCCATCGTTTCCATGATCGGAGAAGAAACGTTGCCGATGCTTCTTGTCGGATCGATGCCGTACAACGTGGGATCCATCGTGCGATGCCTGCAGGACATCAAGACGCATGACCCGAAAAAATACGACGCATGCATCGAGGCGCTGGAGCAGGCGGCGGCCGAAGCCACCACGCAGCGTCCCGTGACGTCCGAGTGGTACAATATCGTAGATCGATGCCTTCTTCACAAGCAGGTTCCTTTCGTGAAGAGGCTCTCCGAGGACACGACGAAGGTCGTCAAGGATGTCATCGACAAGGAGGCGACGGAAAGAAGATTCAAAAGTGACTTAAAAAGAGAGATCCAGATGCAGCGGGATTTCATCGCGAACATTCTTCATGTCCTTCGCGCGAACGAGCCAGGAAAGGGCGAGCTCGTGCTCGATCGCATGCTTCAGGCAGCCGGTGCAAACCCCGAGATTCAAAAACTCATCGAGGCGTCCCAGACCGGCCAGGCGGGAAAAATATCAGCAATTTTCAAAAAACTGCCTCCGCCGTCCGATATGGCGGGCGCATTGAAAAAGAACAGGCTGCCGTCTTCGCTCATGGCGTCGCATGATCTCCGGTTGCTCGCTCGGCTGCTCGGGTCGCCGTGGGGCTCTGTCGTTTTGATCAAGCATTGGAGGAAAGCCGCCGCCGAAGCACTCCGTCAGTCAATCACCAAGGAATGGCGGCCGCAAGATCCGATCAAGAAGGATTTCCTCTCTCGCCACTTGCATATCGAGGATGAAAAGATGATGTACGCACATGACTTGTCGCCTTTCACCATGTTGCTCCCGAAGCTCATCGGAGCCGACCAAGCTCAGAAATTCCAGGGGCGTTACCGCGAAATGCACGAGGACAGCGTCGTGGGCATGATGGGCGACTGGAAGATCCGATGGGTTCCCTGGATGCTGAAAACAAGGCCCGAGGTTGGCGACAGATTTCTGACGGGCGTGAACGCCATGCTGCTCTCGGAAGAGCGGGAAGTAGCGGAATATATCGTGCGCGAGGGGTTCAGCGTGATTTCCGATGTAGGCGCCCCGCTGGAAAACGGCGGTGGATACAACCAGCCGCAGCCGAGCCTCGCGGACGGCATGGATGCGGACGGCCATAAACGCAGGCTGGAAGAATTGCGAAAGTCACGAGACGTATCGATGATCGCCGCCGAGGAGATGTGCATCCTCGCGAAGGCGTTTGCAGCAGTGCGATCGGTGCCGCTCGGCAATTTTCCCGAGGATACCGACGACAAGAGGCATCCGAAGCGCGCGACGAACCTGTTCGCGACGCAATTCCCGAGGGATATCAGGACCAACCGTGAGGTCAGCTGCTTCTCTTCCATTTGGCTACTTGCGTCCGTCTTGCTCCGGGCTGGTATCAAGCCCTCGCAAATGAAGTTGATCCATGAAATGCAAGTGGGCAATTTCCGCGGAGATCATTTTTCCCTATTGTTCATCAACGAAGACAAGCAGATGTGCGTAGCGGACATGGGCGTGAAGTCGCTGCATTTCCTTCCATTCCATTATGTGGAAGAAGATTCACAGGAATCGTTCACGCAAGTCCTGAAAGGCGATGCGCGGCATTCGGACATTCTTCATACGAAGGAGTATGCCTCGGGCCTGCCCGACCAATTCCGTATCCTCGATTTGGTCGATGGCATCGCGGCGAACCATTCGCAGAATGTCGGTATGCAGCTTCTCTCGGAAGGCGATTTGAAGGGGGCAAGGCACGCCCTGCGCCTGGCGCTCGCCTTCGACCCCGAGCACCCCACGATATTCTCGAACCTCGCCGTCGTTTCCTCGCTACTTGGGAAAGAAAGTGAATCGGTGGAGCTATGCAGGTACGCCCTGGAGTTGTACGGGGACCATCCCCAGGCTAATTTCCTGTTCGCGCGGTTGTTGGCGAAATCCGGCGATGCCAAAGAGGCAGCGGAACACCTTCGCAGGATCCTTGCCGACACCCGCCCCCTCTGGAACGCACCCCACCTTATCCATGATGCGAAGCGCATGTTGAAGTACGCCAAGCACCCCAAGGTCCTTCAGGCCTATGCGGTGAAGCAAATGGCGCAAGAGAAGCTTGCTTTTATAAAAGACTAATTCATAATAATCGTAGTGCTGATTTCTTTCTTTCCCTCAAGGAGGACTCGCCGTGTCGAAAAGTGAGGAAAAAAAGCCGGAAAAGCCGGCAGCTCCCAAGAAAAAGTCGCCCCCGAAGGCGGCTGCGGATGGTCCCGGGGCTTCCATGCCCGTACGGACCGCCCCGCGCACAGGCTTCGCCTGAGAAGCTTGCGCGCATATCATCCCCCGGCCTGTTATGGGCCGGGGGTATGTTTTAAATGCTAATTTCACAAATATTGCCAAAATACTAAAATAGTATAAAATGCCATACTTTATGGCATTCGCACGTCCCGCCATCTTCTCGCTACCCAAAGCGTTGCAGGTCAAAACGCCCAAGCAGCGTTTGCTGCGTCGCACGCTCGCCGTGAACTTCTTCATTTTGTGCGCGATTTTCGCCGTGCAGATCCGCGGGATTTGGATGCAGTTGCCCGACGTGACGGCCGAGAGTTTCCTCGCTCCCCAGAGCGTCGTGCTCACGGACGCGGACGGGAACGTGTTGCGCCGCATCTACGTGGACAAGGATCGCATCGAACTTTCCGACGAGTCGTTCCCGTTGCATCTCAAGCAGGCGGTGATCGCGATCGAGGACAGGCGCTTTGAGGCGCGCGGATGCATCGACCTGCACGCCATCAGCCGCGCGGCCATGGCGAACATGAGCGATTTCAAATCGGAAGGTGCATCCACCATCACGCAGCAGCTTGTGGGCAACCTGATGCTGGATCGCGGCGACAAAAGCTTCACGCGCAAGGCACTGGAGCTGATGCTCGCCTGCAAGTTGGAAAACGCCGCCAGCCGCGACCGTATCCTGGGCCTGTACCTGAACCATGTCGCGTTCGGCGGCACGATGTACGGCGCGGAAGAAGCCGCGCGGACATACTTCGGGATTTCCGCGAAGGACCTGACGCTCGCGCAGTCCGCGGTCCTGGCCGCGATGATCCAGAAGCCGACGTACTTCAGTCCCTTGGGACAGCATGTGTACTCCAAGGTGCCCGACGACGTCATCGACTCCATCCGCAAGGGGATCGTCACGGATTTTTCCCAGATCCCCGAGGACCAGATCGACATGGGGCTCATCGGGCGGACGTTCCGCAGCCTGAAGGGAAGTCCGTTGTACCTTCCCGGCCGAACGGACAAGGTGTTGGAAACGATGAGCGCCGCGGGTTTCATTTCCGACGAGGAGCTGGCCAAGGCGAATGAGGAGTTGCAAACCATGGTCTTCAGCCGGCGCGCGGGCGTGGTGGGCATGCCATATTTCTCGCTGCTGGTGCAGAAGCAGCTGAACCAGGGGGTGTTCAAAACGGACAAGCCCTGCGATCTCGCCGGAGGCGGATGCATCGTGAAGACGACGCTGGACGCCGCGTACCAGGCACTGGCCGAGAAGATCGTGTCCGAGAACGCGCAGAAGATCCGTGAAACATACGGTGCGAAGAACATCGCGCTTGTCGCCGCCGACCGCGAGACGGGGCACGTCCTGGCGTACGTCGGCAACGTATCGTTCACCGATACCGAGCCGGGGTCCATGATCGACATGGCGATGGTTCCGCGCCAGCCGGGATCCAGCTTCAAACCCTTCGTCTACGCCAACGCGTTCGCGCACGGCATGAACCCCACCACCTTCCTGCTCGATGCGCCGCTGACGCTCGGCGGGGAGCAACCGCGCAACTACGAAGGCGGCTACCGCGACTGGACGCAGGTGAGCCATGCGCTCGCCGCTTCGCGCAACATCCCCGCCATCCGCGCGCTTCTCCTCGCGGGGGGCGAGGACGCCGTGCTCGACATGGCCTACAGCGCGGGCATCGTGACGCCGCGCAACGTGAAGGACGTGAAGATCGAACAGGACGAGTGGTTCCGCTTCGGCTATCCGCTGGCCATCGGTTCCGCCGAAACGCCCCTGTTCGAAATGGTGCAGGGCTACCTGACGCTCGCAAACGCGGGCACGTTCACGCCGCTGTCCACCATCGAGAGCGTCTCGACCGTCGATGGCAAGCCGCTCGATACGAAGATGGCCGAGCAGGAACACCAGGCCATGGAACCGCTCTTCGCGCGTTGGCTCACGGGAATCCTGAGCGACACGTCCATCCGCCCCACGCCCCGGTGGAGCGAGGCCCTGACGATCCCCGGATTGCAGACCGCGGTGAAGACGGGAACGAGCAGCCAGTGCGTCACCTACGTCTTCGCCGAGAAGCGCTGCCTTCTGAGGCCGGGTGACGTGTGGACGATGGGGTATTCCCCCGAGTTCGTCCTGGGCATCTGGGTGGGCAACGCCGATAACCAGCCGCTGGAACCGACTGCGGACGGCATGAACGTGGTTGCGCCGCTGTGGAAGGAATTCATGAAATCCGCCCACGAATTGCGGCCCGAGGGCATGACGCGCTTTCCCAGGGAGCTTATCGCCAACAGGAAAGAGGCGAGGTAACGCGTTGATTGTTTCATTGGTTTTCCTCTATTTTCCCCTTATGAAGGAGTACGTGGTCGGCATCCATTACGGCACGGCGGTGGGATTGGAGTATATCGACGAGTCCGAGACCCTTCCTGACAGACCCTCGAAGGAGGAGCTTGTGTTCCGCGTCATGCGCGCCAGGCAAGCCGCCCGCGTGGAGCTGTTGCAAATGGCCGGACTTCTGGAGGATGTCAGGATCATCCATCGAAACGACGATTTCGGCGCCCTTCACATATCCGGCGAGTCAGCCGCGATCGATGCGCTGAGAAAGTTCGTCGTCGCGAATCACTGGGGGCATGTCACCGAAACGGACGGAAGACCAGCGGTTCACAACAGCGCTTCGTATCCCTTTTTTCCCGTCGAGTATGACCCTGAACAATGGAGGGACGACGAACGGAGGAGGGAGGTGGAGAGAGCCATAGCGAAACATCCGGATATGCACATCCTGAAAATTTTCCTCGATCCGGACCGCTTCAGGAAAGGAGGGAAATAACCCGTTACAGCGTCGCGTACAGAATCGCCGCGGAGACGAACATCGTGACCAGGTAGTAGCCGGAGCTCAGTGCCCAGTGTCCGAACTTCTTGCCTTCCCAGGCGTAGCTATTGGCAATCGCCAGTCCGGTGAATGCCAGCCAGAGGATGAACGCGATGAGCAACGCCTGCCAGACGTTCGTCAGGGCGACGAGTTGGAACGTGCGTCCCATTACCGTGCAGAGGATGAGCTGATGGAAGAAGCTCGCGATGAGTCCCGGGGCCATCATCGAGAATTTCATTTCGTCTTTTTTCGGCGGCGTAATCTTGCTGTAGGCCATCCACTGCTTGCCGAAGAGAGGGCCGTGCCACATGAAACCGATGACGTAAGCGACGATGATGCATGCAAGGATTCCCAGGACATGCGTTTGCGTGTAGAGCGCGAGAGCATGGATGTGTTCCATAAAAAGAAGGGGGGAGGTAGGGGAAAAGGAGGGTGTCAGTTACCGAAATTCATCGGCGGGGCGTCCTTGCTGAACGGAGGAGTGCACGTGCGCGTGTTCCCCGTTTTCTTGTCGGTCACGGCCGCGTTTTCTCCTTTGAAATGGACGGACCAATCGGCGTTTTCAAATAGCTTTCCGGAATCGGTCGCGGTAAGGAGCAGGACCGACGGCTCGGATCCGTTCTCATTTATGGCGATCTTGTCCATTGCCATATTGAACTGCACGCTCACGTAGGATCCCGTGGCGCACTTATATGGAACGCTCATGTTCTCGCGGGGATCGTCTTGTTCCATTCCGTTCGCCATCTCGTTGGGTGCCGTGACGCGCGGTTCATCGTTTGAGGCCGTCGGTCCGCATGCGGCCAACGCGAAGGCAAGGAGTATGAATGTTTTCTTCATAAAATAAGAGGAAGCTAATCAAATGTTTCGATTCTCCCAGATGCAGCCCAAGGAATCAACAGACGGCGATTATTTCATCCCGTCCTTCATTTTTTCCAGCTGTCCCAGCAGCGACACGAGCCTCGATTCGATCTTGTCGAGCGTCTCCTTGTTCTGCGTATCGCGCTTCTCGTCCTCGGGCCCGTCCTTTTCGATCTCGTCCACGTCCTTCTGGATTTCGTCGATGTCTTTCTCGATCTCGTCCACGTCTTCCTGGATCACGTCGAGATCCTTTTCGATCTCGTCCACGTCCTTCTGGATTTCATCCACGTCCTTCTCGATTTCGCCCACGTCTTCTTGGATCTCGTCCACGTC
>CAZSMX010000028.1:6247-8287 GCA_964608325.1 uncultured Candidatus Peribacteria bacterium | reverse complement strand
ACGTCGTTCGTCGTCGCCATCCTTGCCATCAAGTGGCTGCTTAAGTTCATCAAGAACCATTCCTTCACGGCGTTCGGCGTGTATAGGATTTTGTTAGCAGTGGCGATGTTTTTTCTGTTATCACCAAGGTTATAGGTGATTGGTTATAGTGGTTTCGTCTGTAAAGATCGAATGAAGCCATTAAGCATTTTCATGACTTCCGGCAAAAGAGCTTCTACTTTTGAGTAATCACAATGTTTCGTATGTGAGAGTTGTTTTGAAATAAAGATCTGCGTTTCTAGTTCGCCACCAGATGCAAAGCTGACGCGCAAAAAATAGAGAAATTCTTTTCTGGTACTCCGATATCTGCCTTCCGCAATATTTGATGCTATGGAAACGGCAGCCCTTCGCATTTGGGAGGTTAATCCAAATTGCTCTTTGGACGGAAAGCAATCGGTGAGGACAAAAATAGCCACGGCGAGCTCCGCAGCTTTTTGCCAAACATGCAGGTCGCGATAAGAGTGAATTGTACTCATATCAGTCAGTATAAGATTGGGTTTTTCGTTCAGGCAGAGGGTTTCCACTTGTATTCATTTGCAATCTTCAAATCTGGTTTGTTTATAAGCAAATTCCAAGTTCCAATAGTATCTAGAACGCAGCTATTGCCCATAACCCATAACCTAAACCCAGCTCGTACCGAACGTCATCGCGGCGCTGCCGGAGCTGGCGGAATACCTCTGAATGGCCTAGGATGGCTTCGTTTTCAGCCATCCCATGCTCGTTTCACAGCTTTTCACCAAGACATCCAAGGAATCCACCAGTGACGCGTCCAGCAAGAACGCGGATCTGCTCACGCGCGCCGGGTTTATCAGCAAATCTATGGCGGGCGTGTACTCGTACCTGCCATTGGGATTGAAGGTGATCAGAAAGATCGAGCAGATCGTCCGCGAGGAGATGGATGCCATCGGCGGACAGGAAATACTGATGTCCGCGCTGGCGCCGAAGGAATACTGGGAGACGACGGGCCGTTGGGACCACAAAGTCCTCGACGTCCTGTTCCACGTTCCCGCTGCGGGCGACACGGAATACGCGTTGAATCCGACCCACGAGGAAATGGTGACGCCGCTCGCGAGGCAGTTCGTGAAGTCGTACCGTGATCTTCCTTTCAGCGCCTACCAAATCCAGACGAAGTTCCGCAATGAACTGCGCGCGAAGAGCGGCATCATGCGCGGTCGCGAATTCATCATGAAAGACCTGTACTCGTTCCACACGACGCAGGAGGATTTGGACCGTTTCTACGAAGTCGCCCAGGGTGCGTACGACAAGATCTTCGAGCGCCTGGGATTGGCCGGGAAGACGTACCTCACGTTTGCGTCCGGCGGAACCTTCTCGAAGTATTCCCATGAATACCAAGTTGTTATTCCCAGCGGAGAAGACGTGATTTATGTCAGTGAGGAGGCGGAGAAGCAGGGCAAGCGCGTCGCGGTCAACAAAGAGATTTATGAGGCCGGCAAAACGGTTTGTCCTGTGACCGGCGGCACCGCGTTCCGCGAGGAGAAGGCATCCGAGGCCGCGAATATCTTCAAGCTCGGCACGCGCTTCTCGGAGCCTTTCGAACTGACGTACGTCGACCAGGAAGGCAAGAAGCAGAACGTCATCATGGGATGCTACGGCATCGGCATTTCGCGCCTCATGGGTATCGTCGCGGAGGCGTTTTCCACGGACAAAGGACTCGTGTGGCCTGTGAACATCGCGCCGTTCGACGTGCATATCGTTCCGATCGCAAAGGGCATGGACGAAGAGGCATTCAAGTCTGCCTTGGATCTGAAGCAAAAGTTCGAAAAGAAAGGAAAGTCGGTGCTCTTTGACGATCGAACCGACGCATCCGTCGGCTTTAAGCTTGGCGACAGCGATCTTATCGGCATTCCGCTGCGCGTCGTCGTCTCCCCCAAGACCTTGGAACAAGGCGTGGTGGAAGTGTTGGACCGTTTGTCCGGAAAGACGGATATGATCGCCCCCGACGCACTTTTTTCCCTCTGATCCCATGGCGCAAAGCGGACT
>CAZSMX010000028.1:0-6147 GCA_964608325.1 uncultured Candidatus Peribacteria bacterium | reverse complement strand
GCGTCGTACCACACCACCGAAGCGAAGACGAACGCCATGGCGAATTCCACGGATTGCATCCCGAGCTTCTGGTACACGATGATGATCAGCGATGTTACGAAGGCGGAGTGCGAGCTCGGCATGCCGCCCGTTTTAAAGATCCCTTCGTCCCAATCACCGGTCTTCACGTACTCCACTAAAATCTTCGCCACCTCCGACAGGAAGAGGACGACGAGGGGGATGAGGAAAAGATATTCGCTGAGGATGACCATGCCCTCAGTATACCATGTTTCGCCTTACTGGCGTTCGATGCGCACCTTCTCGCCGTCGTTGCCCGTCCACTCGTACGTTCCCGTGCTCAAAAGGGTGCGAAGGATGTCCTTGAGCTTGGCGTCATCGGCTTCGAAGGACGATTTCTTACCGAATGCGCCCGCTTCCAATGTGAATATTCCCGCGGCGCGTTCCGCCTTGGTGATATCCCAATGCGTCCCGTCGCAGGAGACCGTGTAGTTCTTGCCGTCCAGCACGATCCTTCTGTGCGTGAAGACGATCGTATGGTTGCGGCCGTTCAGTGTGACCGTGCGGGGCGTTCCGTCGATGAGCGTTTTGCCTTCCGGAAGCTGCAGGGAAAAAGGTTCGACGGCTTTCGTCATCTTTTCCAATACGGTGCGCATCGGCTTCTTCTTGGCGACGGCTGTTTCCACCTGCGGCTCCGGTTTTTCCTCCGCACGGAAGAAACGCATCAGCCTGCCCATGAGCGGCTTCGATTCCTTTTTGGCCTGTTGGTTAGACGCCTGCGGATTCATCGCTGAAAGAGGGGATTTTGCTGTCCACGAATGCTTCGGCCACGTCGATCGCTTCGACCGCCTTCTTCATTCCCGTTTCGACCAGCGTGGACCCTTCCTGGTAGATGGTGGCGACTCCGGTGCAGACCTCCCATCCGAGATGCGCGTACGTGGCGACCTGCATGGTCCTCTGCGCGTTCTGCACGAAGTTCTTGGCGCGGCGCGCACGCTGTTGCGTCTGGGTGATGGCGGCCATGTTCTGCAGGGTCTGCAGGTTCTTCTCGCCAGCGCGGATCGCCTTGATGCTGTCTTCCGTCGCACCCGCAACCGAGATGCCCGTATCCGCACGCTTTGCAATTTTTACCGCTTTCATGCCTCCCAGCCAGCCGCGCAAGCCGCGGAACCCGACGACGGACAGTCCGCCCGTGAAGGGGGTGAGTGCGAGCGATACGGCGCCGAGTCCTCCCATGACGCCGGATGTAATGCGTTGCGTGGTGGAGAGCTCGCGTCCGTTGAGATCCGTTCCCATGACGGCAGCGCGGATGTCCATCGCTTCGCCAACGACAGGGATGAATCCGGATCCTGCTTCAATGAGGTCGTTTTGGAACGCCTTCTTCGCGGCCTCGCCTTCTTCGCCCTGACGCATGGATGCCATTCCCTGCAGTGCGAGCGGCAGGAATGAGTATCCGGTAATGGCACCGACGACGTACTTGCCGCCCGGCAGCTTCTTGATTGTGCAGCCGGTGTTTTCGGCTTTCTTCGCTACCCATTCCAGGCTTTTGCCGACGGGGCCTTCCGCCGACTTCAGCTGGGGAGCGTGCTTTTCCGCGTCCGCCAGGGCGGCTGCCAGCTGTTCGCCGAGCGCGAGTTTGTTCTTCTTCAGTCCCTCGTTGTAATCATCCATCTCCCGGCGGGCCATATTCATGGTTTCCTGGCGCACCGAATCCGCATTTCCGGCGTTCGCTGCGATTTGCCTTTCGGCGCTGTCCATTTTCTCGAATACGGTCTTTTTCGTCTTATTGAAATCCTGGATTTCCGTCTTGTACTGACGGTCCATTTCGTCCGACAGCGCCTGCAGGCGCTTCTCGGCGTCCGCGGGATTGTAGTCTGCCGATTCCTTGATCGGTTTCGTCTTGTCCAAGTTCAAGTCCTTTTCCAGGACGCCCAGGATGCGTTCGAGTTCCAGGGATTCCGCGATGGGTGCGTTGCGCAACGTTCCCTGTTTCATGAGTTCCAACGCGCGTGCGGCTAGCTTCTGCTTGTGTCCGCTGATCTCGCGTGCACCCTTGGTGACGATGTTCGTCTGCTTGAGGATCGCCTTCAGGCGGTCTTCCATAACGATGGCGGAAAACCCGCTCCTGCGGCGCTTGCCGGCCTGCCAGGCGATGACCACCGAGGGGCGCATGCTGGAGTGGGGGAGCGTTACTACGCCCGTTTCCTCGTCGTAGGTGCCGCCGAAGACGGTCGTGATGCCGATCGCCAGGCCCTTGATGCCCAGGTCGCCACCTTTCGCGAGGATGTCGCGCAGGCGGTCGCCGAAGTCGCGCGTCACTTTCTCCACGTCCTCCCCGGTCGCTTCGGCGCGTTTCTTGATCTCGGTTTCGATCGCGTCCTTGTTCTGTTCCAGGTAGTCCCGTGCGCCGGGGTTTTGGATGAAGTATGCCGCGGCTTCCTTTCCGGTGATGGTGGCGAGGAACGTCGTGAAGATGGGGTGTTCCTTCGCGCTTTCGGCTGCGGTGCGCAGGTAGCCCTTCTTCTCCAGTGATTCCTTCAGGTTCTTCGCCTTCTTGAAGCCGAGCCAGGCGAGGACGCTCAGGATCGCCTTTCCAATTTTGAGGCGGATGCCTCCCTTCGCCTCCAGTTCCTTCACGAAGGCGGCTTCGGCCTTGTCCGTGATTGCGTTCGTGACGACGCTTCCTTTCAGCTTCGCCCACTGCGCCTTCGTATCCAAGGACACGTCGACTTCCTCCATGCGCCTGGCGATAGCATCCTGCACTTCCGTTTCACGGAAGATCTCGGGCATGGCCTTCGGTCCGTTCATGTCCTCGATGGTCTTCGCGAGTTCCGCGGAGGTCATGGATTTTACGCGGTCACGCATGGATTCAGGCGTCTCTTGTGTTTGGCGTTCGGCCGATACTGAGAGGTTTTGTGTGGCCATGGTGTTTGTATTAGATCTTCAATTTGTTCTTCAGGCGCTGCTGAATCTGGGTGACTGCGTCGCGTGACTTGGGTGAAAGGGCCGCGCCAGTCTCAATATTTCCCCCAAGCGCCGTGTAATTCTTAAGCGGATCAATGGCCAAGAAGTCTTGAACTGCCTTCTCAGGATTGGTGAGGATCGTGTTTTCCCAGTTTTCGAGAAGATTGCGGTCTTCGCCTCCGGTGACTGCGTTCCTGATGAGGCTGGTCGTTTCATTCGTATCCGTAGCCTCTAGGGTGCCACCGTTTTCGGTTTCCAGGGCGAGTGCCTCTTGGAATTTCTCATCATGGAGCGTACGTGCCAATTTTGATGCGATGATGCGCCAGTCGTCATTGGCACCATCGAAGGTAGCGATGTTATCTCCGCCTGCGGTTTCATTCATCGCTTCGGCGAGTGCCACGATATAGCGCTTATTTTTTTCTTCGGGTGTTTCAGCTGGCTTATCCTTCACACCCAAGTCGTCAGCGAGTTTGTTCATCTTCTCGCGGTTCGCCTTTTGTTCCGACGTCAGTCCCGGGAGCTTCAGATCGAAGCGTTCGTGTCCCATCCAATTTCCACCTGCCGCGATTTTTTGGGCATCCGCCGAGTTATTCATCCATTCCCAGCGACTGCCATCGGCACTCTTGCGGAATTCTACCACTGCTTTGTCCTTTCCCGTTTCGCCACCCAGGTCGATCAAGACTTCCCACTTGTTTTGAGTGATATTCTTGTACGCCCCGGCATCGAATAACTTCCGTTGTTCCTCCGGGGTTCCGGGACCTGCTGTCAGATCAGGTCCTTTTTCATCGGGCTTCGTCGCGTCCGCAGGCTTCGCATCGGCAGGCTTGGTTTCGATCGGTTTGATGTTCACCAAGTCTTCGATCGTGATCTGCTCGGTTTTTCCAGCGGCTTTTACGGCCTCCGCCCTCTTTTGGACGAACTGGTCGAAAGACTCGGTGGAGCCGGCGGGCTTTGCTTCGTTATCGAATGCCTTCTTGAGGTCGCTGCTCGCCTGGGAGTCCTTGTCGGTTTTCAGGATTTTGTCTTTTCCCCCGAACGTCTTCTCGATCTGCGCGTGGATGTCATCCACCTGGACCTTGGAACGCAGGACGTCGCCGATCAGCGGCACGTTGCCGAAGAGCTTCAGCATGTTCTTCTTGTTTACGCCGGCCTTGTCCAAGGCGTTGCTGATCGCTTCGCTTACCTTGCCGAAGAACTCGATCAGCTTCTCGAAGGCTTTGCCAAGGCCGTCCGCGATTTTCTCCATGTTGCTCTTTTTCGGTTCGGGAGTAGTAGCTTCGGGAGGTGTCGCTGCCGGCGAGGTTGTATCGTCCTTGGGACCTTCTTCCATATTCTCGGCCGCCTTTCTCTCGTCTTCCGCCTGCTCCTTTTTCTCTATGTCCTTCACGCTTTCCTTGAATTCATCAACTATTTTTTTAGCTTCCTCCAGAAGCGTTCCCGCGGCGATCTTTTTCTCCGGCGTATCCGCCTTCGCTTCAAGTTGCTTCGCGTTTTCGTTCGCCTCTTTCGCGGTCTTGAATGCGTCAATGACCGCTTTATCATCCGTTACTTTTCCGCTTTTCACGTCATCGAGAAGCGCACGGGCTTCATCGATGCCCGTTTTCACCGTTGCGGATTCGGCGTCGAATGCTTTTGCATCCGAAGTCGCGGCCTTCGTTTCCGAGGGGCCTTCCTTCTGAATGGGCATCTGGGGGAGAGAATCGCTCACGACGCCTGGCGTGGACTGCAACTTGGATCCGTCATCATCCGGGAGCGTCGGGAATTTTCCGGCGGCGATTTTCGCATGGGTTAGATCCATACCCTGCTCTTCGCCCGGCTTCACTCCTCTGTCTACCAGATCCTGCTCTTCGCCCGGCTTCTGCCCTCTGTCCGGCATGGAGATGTCCGTCGGCGGAGGAGTGTCCTTCGCGTCGATCTTAATGCTCTTCGGATCTACACTTTCGAGTCCCATAAAAGATATTGGTATGGATATGAATTTTTCTACTCATTATAGCATTTTTGCCCTTTTGGCGCAATTCTTGCTTTTCCATGCAGGTTTATGGCTTCTTTGTGCTATAGTCCAAGGCATTCTTTTCCCCCTTCTCCATGCGTCTGGAACACTATGAAAAGGGCATTCAGTACACGGCGGACGATTTGCTGCTCGTCGCGCGTAAAATGGGAAAGCTGGCGACCTATTGCAGCAGGTTGAAAGACGAGGCGTCCGCCATCCGCATCGAGGCGGAAAAACGCGAGACGAAAAAAGCCTCGGATGAAATCAAGGTGATGATCACGGTGGAAGTTCCGGGCAAGGTATTTCGCGCGGAATCGCGCAAATCCACGCTTCGCGAGGCGGTCGATCGCGCGAGCGAAAAGCTCGAGCCGCAGATCGTGAAGTACAAGGAGTTGCGGATCGG
The DNA here is from genome assembly GCA_964608325.1 of uncultured Candidatus Peribacteria bacterium. Classification (GTDB taxonomy): domain Bacteria; phylum Patescibacteriota; class Gracilibacteria; order Peribacterales; family Peribacteraceae; genus CAZRVH01. The sequence continues at coordinate 793 of CAZSMX010000028.1, read as the reverse complement.
CAAGGCCAAGGCCCGCAGGCGTTCCCGTTCCGCGGTGTAAGATGTTGAGCGTCCGACGTTTCTTTGCGGTAGGCATCCTGTTTGCGTCCCTGGCGGGAGTCACCGCTGCGTCCGCGCAGACGTCTTCCGGCTCCGTGGCGGAGGATTCCGTTCCGCTTCTGGAAGCCGTTATTACGGGTCCCGAGGATATCGCCGTCGGGCGCACCGCGGTGCTCGACGCATCGTCCAGCAGGGTGACGGGGGAGAGCATTTCGTACCAATGGTTTTTGAATGACGTGCGCCAGCCGATCAGCCAGACGGTGGAGGCGATTTACACTCCGGACAGGCCCGGGATAAACACGTTCCGCCTCGTCATCACGTCGACCGTCGCGGGACAGCAGTTCCGTTCCGAAAGCACGCACAAGATCGTCGCGTACAACAGGAAGATCGTCCTCATCGCCGACGCGTCGGTGGAGACCGCGAAATTGCAGGCGCATGCCGCAAGCGCGTCCGAGCAGGGCGTCTACATGCCCATCATCCAAACCGCTCCGCCCGCCGGACCCCTCGGTTCCGAACAGTCCCTGGCAGAGCTATTGGCCGAGCGTAGCAACGTGCTCCTGGGTGCCGACGCCATCATCCTGTGGACCGACGGGGTACAGGGTTTGCAGGCTTTAATGGGCGTTGTCGAGGAATCCGAGGAATTGTCCGCGGGCATCCGCAACCAGAGCGTGGTCCTTATTACGCAGCGTAGTTTGCAGACGATCGCGCGCATCGCCCGCGGGTTTTATTCCGCGCTGAACCCGGACCAGATCGT
>CAZSMX010000027.1:0-8385 GCA_964608325.1 uncultured Candidatus Peribacteria bacterium | reverse complement strand
TGGTGTTCATGATCGCCGGAGCGATCGGCCTCTTTGTGACGCTTCTCGCCCGCAGATCGAAGTCGTTTAAGATCTTGTCTGAGAGTTATGCAAAGAGTCAGCCGGCAATTTAGAATCGACTATTTATGCAAAATGCACTCATTCATTTTGAGCAGAGTTGATACCTTCCTCTAAAAGTGGTGGATTCTCTTCCTCTGGCTCAATAGAATTGTACTCTGTGATATTAATAGTGATATTGCCGTTCTCAGTTGTTAGAAACTTTGGGTGATTTGCAGAGGGTTGAATTTGTGAGCCTTGCTCGAGAATAGATGCCAGTTTCCCAATTGCCTTTCTTATGCCAGCCAAAAGTTCCTCTTCTGTTCCTCTTTTTGAAAATCCTTGCAGTATTTCTTTAGAAAACCCCTCTTTGACTTTATTTTCAATTACCCTATCTAGGGTCTGCTGGTAAAGTTGTTCCTCAGTTAAATCTAAATTTGGTTGAATCATTTTAATAGTTTCATATTGATGTTTTGCAATTTCAGATTCGTAATAGGTCTTCTTTAGATCTAACAATCCTTGAGCTGTGCCAAGACAAGTCATAAATAAGTAATATGCACTAGCGCTACGTGTTGCTATTACGTACCAATCAGTACCCTTATCAAAACTAATGAACTTGATATCATTAGTTATTTTTAAGCTATCAAAAATAATTGTAAGATCTTTGTTAAAACTCATCAAATCACTAAAAAAATCTACTTTCGCCGGAATAAGAATACTAAGACCATATTCATCTTCTTCATACATTTCAGCGCTAAGCATTGAAAAATAAAGAGGATACTTTTCATTTACCCTAGCAATGTATTCATTCATCCATTCGTACTCATGCTGAGCTAATACGGGCGTCCCTTCAAGTCCATACTTTTTTATAATATCTCGAATTCGATCAATAGAAACAGAGTTCCATTCCTGATCGTTCAACAACTCAATTGCTTTGATAATTTCTTCATAATTTAAAACTTTAATATCCCTATCTGGTGTTCTTTCTGACTTAACATACAATGAGCCATTCTCTTTCGTTACTTTTCGTAATAAGGAAAATTTTTCACTAATTCTCATATACTGAATTGTAAGAAATATGATAAAATCATTTATCAGTAATTTATTATACTCCAAACCTGAAAAGTATAGAAAATAACAATAATTTCCTTTGAAAATGGCCCTCATCCTCCCCGGCCTCTACCTCCTCCTCTGCGCGTACCTCATCGGCACACAGGGGCTCTTCGGCGAAAGCTTCATCGCCATCATCCTGGGGATCCCGTGGAGCTTCGCGCTCGCGTTCTTCGAATACGGCGGCGATCCGTCCACACCCATGCTCTACGTGTTGGTCCTGGGCCCCATCGCTCTCAATGCCGCCATCCTCTACTGGATCGGCTCGCTGTTCGAAAAGAAACACTGATCAACCGTCTTCATCCACTTCCTGCGCGTTCGCGGGATGTTTCATTATATCTCTGAAAACAGGAGGCATGCCATGCTGGCCGACGTATTCCTCCTGGATGTGCTCCGAAGGGAATTCGAAATGGAACGGCTTGTCTTTGCCGATGGTCGCATGCGTCACGATCTCCACTTCCTTGGCGCCTTCGGGCAACGTGAACGTGCGCGTCAGCTTTTCCTGCTGCATGGCAGGCATTCCTTCCGTCGCCGCGATTTCCTTTCCGTTGGCATCCAGGAAGCGCAACGCGGCGCCCGCGCCCCACAGGTAGCGTGAGCGATCTTCGATGTACGGCGTGCTGCACCATCCCTTGTCCAACCAGGAATTCACGGTGACGGTGACCGTCGCCACTCCGTCTTTGTTCTGGATCTCGTTGATCATCACCTGCTGCATGCCGCACTGCGTGGAATTCAATTCTTCCAGGTCCATGCGCTGGCGGACGGGAATGTACGTACGTGTGGGCGTCACGGAGACGCGCGTGACGGGATCGTGCCAGTTGAGTCCCTTATGCCACGCATCGGTGCGTGTGTCGGGAGCCATTTGATAGGTCTTCTTGTGAACGTCGATGAGCTGCTGCAATCCGTTCGGCGGGGCGACCACGAAGCGGTTCAAAGGACCGGTATGCAGGACTGCTTCCTCCGCATGCAAGAAGTGCCCGCCTGAACCCGGCTCGAACGCGACAGACACGTGCTGGGGATCGGTATCCGTTGCGGGATGCAGGAAGAGCGCCGCCTTGCCGTCGGTAGCCAGCATGCGCAATTCGGGCACGTCGCTGTCCGTCAGCGCGATGCCGTTGCGCGAGAGCACGATCTTCAAATCCCCCGCTTCGCTCAGGCGCTTCACCACGTCCCACATGCGTTCGCCTCCCGCGGGAATATCGATGTACTTTGCCTGCAAACGGGCGCGGGTCTCGTCGGAGATTTCCAGACGGAGCTCGTGGTTCACACACTCCGATATCTGCTCGAAGAAACTGTCGAAGGACGCGCTGATCCGCGGCACGACGAACGGGACTTCGTGCGGGTCGAACCGATTGGCCAGCGAACGCAAACGCATGCGCTGCTCCGGAGTCACATCTTTGTTGTGCTTTTCCAAATACGTCTCCGCGCGGAATCCCCCGAACGCCTCCAGGAAATATGTGTCGGACTGCAGCGCCCGCAGCTCCTCCACGATGTCCTCGCGCTCCTGGTACGTGCGCGCTTTTTCGATGGCCCACACGAGCATTTCCACCTTGGGATTCACGTCGCCATATTTCGAAAGGATATATTCCTTGAACCCGGCGGGGGCATCGGCGGCCTGCTCCGCCCCGACGCGCGGCGCATCCGCGGACTCCGACCTCGGCGGTGCCGCTCCCAATAGAACCGCGGCAATGCCGAATCGGATGGCTATCTTGTTCAAAAAAGCGGCCTGACTCTCCCGCGGCCGCACCGCTTGGGTTTCAGGAACGCCTGACGCAGGAGTGAGGACTCCCATTAGCTGGAAATCCTCCTCCCTTACAAAAGAAAGTCAACGGATTCCGTTCACCGAACCGGACGAACCGTTATACTGGCGGCATATGCAAACCCTCCACTTCACCACACTCATCAACGCGCCGCGCGAAAAAGTATGGCACACCATGTTGGACGACAAGACCTACCGCGAATGGACGGCGGCGTTCAACGCCGGTTCGTATTACGAGGGATCGTGGGAGCAGGGATCGAAGATCCTCTTCCTCAGCGGCGAGGGCGAGCACAAGGGGGGCATGGTCAGCCGCATCGCGGAAAGCCGGAAGCCGGAGTTCGTATCCATCGAGCACTTGGGCGTGATGATCGACGGCAAGGAAATGCTGGATGATCCGCAGTTCAAGGACTGGGCCGGCGCGCACGAGAACTACGCGTTCGCGGAGAAAGACGGCGGCACGGAGCTGACCGTGAACCTGGACACCACCGAGGAGATGGCCGCCGAGATGAAAGGCATGTGGGACAAGGCGCTCGTCGCGTTGAAGGATTTGTGCGAGAGAGACTGAACGGCCCAGGCGCGTTTGAACAAAGGAAAGAAGAAGGCGCAATTGCCGTTTTTGCGTGAATCCGTATCATGAACGCATGAAGAAAACGATCATCATCATCGGCAGCGCAGCGGTCCTCTCCGTCGCTTGGTATCTGCTTTCCCCATTATGGAACGTGATCGAACTGGACGAACGCTCCCCGCTCTCCCCCGAGGAACAGGCCGCGTTGGACGATGCCATGGAGGAGGGAAATGATGTCGTGATGGAAAAGGATGAGCCGATGCCGGCGCAGGTTACGCTTCTTTCGGAGGCGCCGTTCGTCGCCAAAGCACACGATGTGGCGGGGAAGGCATTGCTCATAGAGGAGAACGGCAAGAAGATCGTGCGATTCGAGGAGTTCGACACGATCAACGGACCCGATCTGCACATTTATCTTTCCGCCGACCTGACGGGAAAGGATTACGTGGATCTCGGTAGCATCAAGGCAACCAAGGGGAACGCGAATTACGACATACCCGAGGGCACGGACACCGATACCTACCGGCACGTGTTGGTATGGTGCGAACCTTTCCGGGTCCTCTTCAGTTCCGCATCTTTCTAATCTACATGCGCTCCACCCCCAAAAGCATCGGGGCCGTCGTCGCCGGATTCCTCACCGTAGCCGTACTCTCCACCGTTACGGATGAAATTTTGCACGCGGCGAACATCATGCCGCGGCTGACCGTACTGCCGACGAACGACACGCTGCTCGCGCTGGCCTACCGCAGCGTGTTCACGGTGCTGGGAGGATTCGTGACGGCGAAGCTTGCGCCGCAAAACCCAATGAAGCACGTATGGATCCTGGCGGGTATCGGACTCCTCGGCGGACTCGGCGGCGTAGCTGCCGCGACCTCGCAGGGATTCGGACCGGCTTGGTACGCCTGGGCCATCGCCATCGAAGCGATCCCATTGGTATGGCTCGGCGGAATGCTGGCGAAGGCGAATGACCGCATATGAACGCATCGCGAAGATGGAAAAACGAAACATGCACGCCCCCTTCGAAGCGGTTCTCGGTTGCGGGCCGAGTTTGCACGTATTGCCTCACCCAGCCTTCGAAGAGGACCACTCGTATTTGCCAACATCACCGAGCGGCGCCCCGGAGGATGGTTTCCTTCGTCGGGAGTTCAAGGACTTGGCGCAGGGATTCCGCATAGCGATTTGGATCGGAGATGCGCTCGAGAAGCAGCTCTTCCTTCGACATGGGATTATAGAGGCGAACCGTGCCATAGCGAAAAATCCTTCCGAAAAGACCCTGGGTGACGTATACGGTTTGCATGTTTTTCAGCGAATGAATGTCCATCTTCCTTCGGAGCATCCCGGACCTGTAGACCAATTCCCCGGGACGGATTTCATAGGTGGTCATGGACCAGTGGATGAAAAGCAGGATGATAATGAACGATTCGGCCGTTACGGTGAGCAACGACCACACGAAACGCTTGCCAAACGCGCCTTCGAATCCCGTGGCAATCCACATTTGCTCAATGGTCGGATAGGTGAGCACCGTCATGATATAGAAAGCCATCGTCATCCACACGATGCGATACACAAGGACGGCCGGACTGCGGCGGATGATGAGCGAATCGATCTGCATAAAAAAGCATTATGTATTCACCGCCTTTTCCTGGGTCATCGTGTCATTTTCGGATGATACGAAATAACGGCGCGCGCCGGCGAGTGCGACAAACGCGAGAACGCTAAGGATGATGTCGAGGGAGCTTAGGTCGGGCTTGAGCATTTTACGCGCTATAACGAATGCGAGTAATTCAAGGACGGCGGATATGCTGTGCGTCACGAGCATGCGCGCAAGCTCGAGACCAATGATCAAAAGAAGGACCCGGTAAATAAACTGGTAGAAAGACTCGTTGTTCGACCAGTCCATCGCGATCATGCTCCGTGCGCTGCCGAAGGCGTATAAAACAACGCCGAGGATAACGATGCCCGCGAGGATTTTCTCGGCATAAGCGATCGTCACGTGCCAATAGTGCGCGGTATTTGCTTGCATCGGCTCGATTATAGCAAATCTGCTTTCAGTATGCACCAATCTCCCGGAGATCATCATCACGGGGAACCATATGCAGAAACCGCATCCTTCAAGGAAAAACCCACGATGCGGATGCGATGAAGAGCGTGCGGATCATGGTACTTGGGGCTCTGGGGAACGCTGGCGAAGGCGAAGTAAGGGGGTATAATTCGCCCTATGGACATCTCCTACCCGCAGGCGCTGTTCTCCACGGTGGGCATGACCTCCGTGTTCGTCCTCGTGGTCGTCATCCAGCTGCTGTCGCTGGGTTTTCTGCTGATCGCGTCCTACGAATTTCGCAGGACGATGCGCAAACATACCGCGTTCCTGAGCGTGATCGATACGGACAACCGGCACGACGAATCGGAGCGTGCGTCCCACGTCATTTTCTGGATCTATCTTCTTTCCACGCTCGCGGTGACCGTTGCGACGAGCGTTCTCTTCATCTACCAGCCCCATCTCCTCTGACATGGAAACATCCTATCCTCCCCCACCCGAGGAAACACTCGTGCGCGCCGTCGGCCAGCACTGGATCAAGTACGTGTTCCCGACGTTCGTGTACCTCATCCTCCTGTCGGTGAGCGTGCTGCTGTTCGTATTGGCGGGCGTGGCCGCGCACCATTACATGTGGCTATCGCACGCCACGTTCGTCGCGGCGCTTTTGCTATTTTTCCTGTCGCACCACTGGTTCTTCCTCGTCATCCTCTCGGAATCCATGGCGCACATCGTCGTCACCAACAGACGCGTCATCCTCATGAGCGATCGCCTCATGAGGCACGAGCAGATGATGGAATATTCCTACGACAAGATGAAGATGGTGGAGGCAGACAAGTACGGCTTCCTCCAGAGCATCCTGCAATACGGATCGCTGCAATTCGGCAGCGGATCGGGCATACCGCTCGTGCCGCATCCCAACAGGATCGTGAAAGACATTCAGCAAGCCATGGGGATGAAATGATGGGGGCGACTTACAGGAATCCCAACTCCGGATCGAAGATGGACTGCGGGAGGCTGTAACCGGCCAATAGTTCCGCGATGCGCTTTCCCCCGTAAATGGACGGGAGGATGCCGATGCCGTTGCAGCCGAGGTTGTAGAGCAGCGTCTTGTTCTTCGGCTCGAACCCGATGCGGCGGATGCCGTTGCGCGTGTAGCCCATGAGCCCCTGCCACAGGAACTGCCGCGTGGCCGTGGGCGGAAGGTCGTGGTACGTGCGGCGCATTTCCCGGTCCAGCTCCTCGTCGATATCGGCCGGAGGCTTGGACGAGGGATCGTACTCCGCCCGGTCCGGCAGGACGCGCTCCGGACCGCCGACGCACACCAGCGAAAAGTTCTTCCCGCCGTGTTCGTACGGGCGGCGCGTGAGGTAGTAGTACGCGTCGCGGTAGTCGTTGTTCTCGTGATAGCTGACGGCGTACGCGGACTGCTCCGCCTCGTCGATGTATCCCGCCATGTACCCGATGAACCCGCGCACCGAATCATGGAACGACGTGTCGATGTCGTCCCCCGCCTTGTTCACGATGTCGAAATTCTCGAAGCCGTTGGTGCACAGCACCACCTTTTTCACCTCGATGGCCGGGCCCTCGGTGGCCAACACGGCGCCGTCCTTGCGCAGCGTCACCGTCTTCACGGGCAGCCGCTCCGCAACGGTAATGCGGCCTGGGTGCATGCGCGTCATCCAGCCCGCCAGTTCTTCGCAGAGCATGGCGCTGTTCGTGCATCCCTTCAGCGACATCTCGGCCGCGATGAACACGGGGCTCTCGGTCTTCAGCACATCCAGCACCGTGGAATGCGGCACTTGCAGGATATACTTGCGGAGATGCTTCGGGATGGCGTCGAGGTCGACCGCGACGCTCACCAGGAGCTGTTCGTCCTTGAGCCCGTTGCGCGAGCGCAAGTCCTTCTCTTCCAGGTGCTCCAAGATCTGTTCGACCGTGCTCAGTCCGGCGTACCCCTTGCACTTGAAGAGCGGCGTCTGCAGCGAGCAATCGGCGATGATGTCGTCCAGGATCCCCCACGCCGACTCCACCGCGACCTGCCCCTGCACCGCCATCTGCTCGCCGAACGCGTCGGCGATGTCCTTCAGAGGACGTTCGAAATAGCTCACCACCTGCCCCGCGTTGCGTCCCGAGGCCCCGTGGGCGATACGCCCCGCGTCCAAAAGCAGGACGCTCATCTTGGTGAGCTTGAGGATCTGGTACGCGGTCATGACGCCCGCGATGCCCGCGCCGACGACGGCGACGTCGAACGCCCCGTCTTTTTCCAAACGGAAATGCTCGCGCTCGTGCTTGAGCTGAGAGAGCCAGGGGGAGGGATGGTTGGGATTCATGCGTTTCCCATCATTATACCATTTTTTTAGCCCTTCCTGAAGCCAAAAACACCCTGGTCGATCCATCCTTCCAAAACACGCGAATCCCCTATTTGAACAAATATTGTATACAATAAAAAATGCTGGCTGGACGCGGAAGCAGGGGTACACTCCGGGCAACACATTCCCCTCACCGACCATGAACCAGAAGAACCAGAACCGTCGCACGTTCAAATACAGCCGCCTCAACGCCGCGGCGCACCGTGCCATGGACTGGTTGGGATCGGTACCGTCGCTGATCGTGCACACGTTCGTCTTTGCGGGAGCATTTTCGCTGGTGTTCTTCGGGTTCGCATTCAACGACATCCTGCTCGTGGTCACGACCATCGTGTCGCTGGAAGCGATCTACATGGCGATCTTCATCCAAATGGCGGTGAACCAGAACTCGCAAAGCCTCGACGCCGTGGAGGAAGACATCGACGAGATCCAGAAAGACGTGGACGAGATCCAAGAAGACGTGGGCGAAATCGAGAAGGACGTGGATGAAATCCAGAAGGACGTGGACGAGATC
>CAZSMX010000026.1:0-8485 GCA_964608325.1 uncultured Candidatus Peribacteria bacterium | reverse complement strand
GGAAGCCTTGATCCCCTCTTCATCGGTTCCCAGTTTTCCCGTCATGCTTTCCAAAAGCCCGTAGAAGGTTTTGTCGGTCACGCGGGTGCGCGCCTTGATGCGGGCGTTCACATCTTCCGACGGCATTACGAAATCCAGCGTTGCCGATGTTTCCCCCTGGGCTTCGGCAAGCTTCCCCTGCGTACGTCCGCGCACCCAGAGCGACACATAAAAAGGGTCTTCGGCCGTATACGAAACATGGGTTTCTACGCTTACGGTCCTGGGCGTCGCGTCGGTTTGGATGGCCTTCAGGAGGTCGGCCGGAGAATCGTAGGCGGCCAAAGCGGACGGAGCCTGCAGGAAGAACGCGAGGGAAACGAGGAGTGGCGAGTAGTACTTCATTAAAAAAAGAGGAAGGAACGATGGCACTCTACCACGATGCGAGCGGAAACGGCACTTCCGTGAACGGCACGCGCACGGTAGGCTATGAATCATGGATCCCATCCGACACGAGAAAGCGCAGCGCCTGCGCGAACAAGGCAAGCAGCCGTATGCCGCGTCGTACGACAGGTCGCACACCCTCGCGGACGCGCGGAAGCTCCCGGAAGGGACGCAGGTGTGCGTCGCCGGACGCATCATGCTGTCCCGAGACATGGGGAAACTCTCGTTTTTGACGCTGCAGGACCACACGGGAAGACTGCAAATCGCGCTGCGCAAGGAGGAATTGGGCGAGAAGGAATACAAGGAATTCCTGTCCGTGACCGATTTGGGCGACATCATCGGCATCGAGGGCGAGATGTTCACGACGAAGACGGGCGAACCGACCGTCGGCGTGATCAAGTGGCAGATGCTTACGAAAACGCTCCGCCAGCCTCCCGAGAAATGGCACGGCATCGCCGACCAGGAAACGGCTTGGAGACAGCGTTACCTCGATCTCCAGAGCAACCGTGACACATTCGACAGATTCGTTATACGCAGCAAATTCGTGCAAATGTTGCGCCAGTTCTACTGGGACCATGGGTTCGTGGAAGTGGAAACGCCGGTGCTCACCAATGCCGCCTCGGGTGCGTTGGCAACGCCGTTCAAGACGCACCATGAAGCGTACGACAACGACGTCTACCTGCGCATTGCCCCGGAAACGTTCCTGAAGGAGTGTCTCGTCGGCGGATTCGACCGCGTGTTCGAACTCGGCCGCGTATTCCGCAACGAGGGGCTGGACCCCAGCCATCTGCAGGACTTCACCATGGTGGAGCATTACAGCGCGTACTGGGACTACGTGAAGAACATGGAATTTACCGAAGCGATGCTGGGTACGCTCATCCCGCAGTTGCTGGGTACGTCGAAGCTGCAGATCCCCGACCGCGATGGAAACCTCCAGGACGTTGATTTCACTCCCCCGTTCCCCCGCCTCACGCTGAAGGACGCCATCGAACGCGAATGCGGCATAGACTTCACGCAGTGTGCAACCGCGGATGAGTTGCGCAAAGCGATGAAAGAAAAAGGTATCAAACTCGACGTGGACGTAGAGGCGTTGGGACGTGGCAACCTGATCGACCAGCTCTACAAGAAGGTCAGCCGCCCGAAGATCGTGCAGCCGACGTTCATCATGAACCACCCCCTGGATCTCTCCCCCCTCGCGCGTCGCAACGACGCGGATCCGGATATCACGGACCGCTTCCAGCTGGTGGTGGGAGGATGGGAGATCGTGAACGCATACTCCGAGCTCGTGGACCCCGTGGACCAGGCAAAGCGTTTCGAACAGCAATCGAAGGCGAAATCGGGCGGGGACAGCGAAGCGCACGGCAAAGACGATGACTTCATCGCCGCACTGGAGTACGGATGCCCGCCCTGTTCGGGCTTCGGCATGGGGATCGACCGCATCGTGGCACTACTCACTAGGCAAACGAACCTGCGCGATGTGGTGCTGTTCCCGCTGATGAAGCCGACCCACCAGGAATCTCAGAAAGAAGCGGGAAAACCCGCATCCAAGAAAGAGAAGGCGGAATTACCCGCCTCATCGCACCTCCTGCAGCACGCCGAATACGGACACCTGTTGCCGGCTGCGCACGGCCTCATCGAAGCACACGCGGACCAGACGAAAGCGCACCTGATCGCCACGGGCGCGGCCATGGAAGCGCTCGCGAAGAAGTTCGGCGGGGATCCGCAGACCTGGAAGGTCGCGGGCATGCTGCACGACCTGGATTGGGACAACCTCGGCAAAGACGCCGAGGCGCATTGCGGCGAGACGCTGGAAAGCCTCCTGAAAACGATCGACGCGCCGGCCGAACTGCTCGGCGATATCCGTGCGCACTACGCGGCCCGCTACGGCGCGGACTATCCGCTGGATACGATGCTGCGCAAGGCGCTCTACTGCGCGGACGAACTGACGGGATTCATCATCGCCGTCGCGCGCGTGCGCCCCAGCAAACAGATCGCGGACGTGGAAGTAAGCAGCGTCACGAAGAAACTGAAGGACAAGGCCTTCGCCGCGCAGGTGGACCGCACGCAGATCAAGCAGTGCGAGGAACTCCTGAACGTGCCCCTGAACGAATTCGTCGGCATCGTCCTGGACGCGATGAAGGGCGTGGCGAAGGAGATCGGGCTGTGAATCAAAAGCCGAGGAGTTCTCCGATCCATCGCGTCCAAAGGAACGCGGTGGGTTCTGGAAGTGAAACCTGTCGGACGTAGGGGAAGACGAACGTCTCGAGGCAGCCGTACCCTTCCGCTCCCCAAATCGCATTCAATACCATACAGCGCGTGCGCATGACTTCGGCATTCGCACGAATCATGAAAACATAGTTTGCATCAAATTCGTGTATGCCCTGTTCATATTCTGCCAGAATACAATCAGGTGCGTCGTCAACGACTTCGATGCAACGGCGTCCAAAGGAACAAAGATCCTCGACGCATTGCCCTGCTTCGGAGACTGCAGGGCGGACGGGATCCTCGGGCAACCGGCCTTCCTCTGGCGTATCGCTTGCATCGGAAGATTGCCAATCCTGTTGCAACGAAAGGGAACTGAACTGAAGATAGAAGACAGGGGCACCATCGGAACTACGCTGTATTCCGCCGGACTCCGGGATGAAGGGATTCCACCTTGCCGCGGCACTGGCGGATGCTGGTGCATGTCGTGGCGCGGACGAAGAAGCGGCGGATGCCGCGGATGAAAGAGGAAACAGATTCTCAAGCCAGCGGGATGGCACCGAACTGGCAACGGCAGCGGGATGGAATTCTGTCTGGAGCGGGGATTGCCAGCCAGAAGAGCGCTGGACGGATGTATATTGGGAGGCAGCGTTCTGCCGGGATGCTTGGACAGACGATCTGGAACTGCTTATAGCTACACCCGCTCCTCTTCCTACGGATGACGCCGTATTCGTGAACACGCTCGCTGCAGTTCCGAAGAGGGACGAGGACCATCGGCTGGAAGAAGTAAATACTCCTGTCGCTGCGAAGGATCGTGATAGCGCGGAAGAAGCGGAAGATGCCGCCCCCTGGGATGTACTGGCAATGCTCGACATCTGCGACAAACCTTCCTTGCGGCACTCCGCACTGCATCCGTCACCCGACTTCGCGTTTCCGTCATCGCATTGTTCCGCGGGCTCCTTTTTCCCATCGCCGCAGGTCCCTTCCGTAGGATCATCGGGGCCGGCGCAACCGCTGTCGGCGGCCAGTTCGCTAGTATCCTGCCTGTTCGTGCAACCGCTATCCGCCATATCCGTCTTTCCGTCGTAATCGTTATCGACGCCGTCGCCGCAGTCCGGATTGATCGCGCATCGGATCGTATTGTAGTAGGGGTAATTGCCGAATAACGACGGCTCACGAATCATCTGCTCTCCGTGCCATTCACCCCATGTAGTCTTCAAATTGTCATAAGTGTTACTTGGACACGATACGCTCACCGCTTCATCATATTGAAAAAGACGACAGAACTTATCGGCTGCCGTATTCGTCATGGCTAGCTCCTCGTCGACATATCCATACTGCATGCAATGAAACTCGTTCTCTTGCAGCGGGTCCGGGGTGATCAATGCGCTCACGCCGTTGAGGTAGGTGCGGATCTGGGCTTCGTTTCCGAATAATTGCGTGTACGACTCCCGGTTTCCCTGTGCGTCAATCAAGCCGTCACCGTCATTGTCTATGCCGTCACTGCACGCGATGCTCACGCAGGAAGTTCCCGTACACGTGTAACCGGGCTCGGCGAAGCAGAACGAATCGCACCCGTCCCCGCTTTCGGTATCCCCGTCGTCGCAGGTTTCGCGCCCTTCCCTTACGGCATTCCCGCACTTGTTGCATCTGCTCGGCTCCCCCACGCAAGTCCATCCCGACTCTAACGCGCAAGACATGCTGCATCCGTCCCCCGGCGTCGTGTTCGTTCCATCGTCGCATTGTTCGGCACCGGTGACCTTGGAATCGCCGCAATACGCCATCCTGCTAACAACAACACGCTTGCGAATGATTTCGATAAAATCCGCGTTCGAAGGATTCCAACAGTTATTCCACGGCACGATGGGATCGACGTATCCGTCGTAATCCTTCCAGTTGGGACAGGAGCGGCAAGCGAACTCGTAGGCGGTGGCAGACGCCACTTGTTCCACCGAATCGTTCGCCGTCGGCACCTGGACGAGGGGGCCACCGTTCTTTCCCATGCCGCAATAAACGGAATACGTATAGCCGCGGGAATTTGCCGGGATACTCCAAGCAAACCGCGCCTGGGAACCCGGATTCAAAACCAGCGCATCGCCCGTAAGCTGCTCACCCTTCGTTCCTGCAACGGTTAACATGGAAGAAGTTGGAGGCGTCGACTTGGAATCGGCTGGAATAACCCGCAAGGAACGTTGGTACGTCGCGATGAAGTCGCCGTTGGCAGGCGTAAAACAGCTGCCCGAGGTACCCGTGACGCAGCTTCGGCATTCAAAATCGTACGTCGTCGGAATCAGGATGTCGTCCGTCGTGTCCTTGACGGGCTCCACGATGGAGTATCCGCCTGCGTTCTTCTGCAGGCCGCAGTAGATGGAATATCCCTCCCTGGTGCTGACCGTGTTCATGTTCCAACGGATACGGAAATCCGATCCTTCATTCAACGTGATCGAGTAATCAGGAGCCATCTCCTCCCCACCCGTCCCGTTCACATACAAAGAATCGATGGGAATAGACTGACCCGCGAAAATGCCCGTGCGCACTGCGTGCAACGAGAACCCCGTGACGAGTACGACGAGGCTGGCTGCGACGGCGGTTTCGAATCGGTATTTCATAAAGAAAAGGAAAGGAGTGTTATTTCTTTGCACGCCTCATCTTCATCCACGTGTATCCGGCGGATGCTCCGGCCGCCATGATGGCGATCGCTTCCGGACCCGTGTCCCCTACCGGGCCGTGTGCCGGGACGTTCGGAAGGACGCGTGGCTGGTTCGGGGAGCCGGGAACGAAGGGGAGTTCGATGAGGCTGCCGGGGAGGACGGCGGCTGAAGAAGGATTGCCGGCGAATTGTTCCAAGGCACAGGAAGAGGAACATCCATCTCCATCGATACCGTTTCCGTCATCGCACTGTTCGCCTCTGATGCCGTCCACCACCTGGTCGCCGCAGCGCGTAAGCGAACAATCCGAGCGGCAGGAAGCATTGGGGAGGTCGCTGTTTTGCGCGCCGATATCGCAATCCTCTCCTTCATTCAATACGCCGTTGCCGCAGAAGCGCAATGCGAAGAGATCGCGGGAAGACGATGAGGAGAATGCTTGCACGGAGGATTTTTGAACACGCCTGCAAGCGGTCGTGCACGTATCGAAGTTGCTCAAATTACCGTCGTCGCATTCCTCACCCGTATCTACGCGGCCGTTGCCGCAGGAAAGGAGAGGTGTTGAAGGAAACGAGGACGCGCCGAACGGGATGCTTCCGTAGGAGGAAGTATCGAATTCGCCTTCGATGCACCGGATGCAGGGAATGACATTGGATGCGAAGCAGGTCATGCCTTGCCGTGAACAGAACGTATTGCCCGCGTTGCCATTGGCTCCGCATGCGTCAGGAGGACAGGCCAACACCTGGAGATACGAAGAATAGGAGCTGAAGCGCAACGACGATCTCGACGAGGACCCATCCGAAGACTTGGATGACGAGCTCGTGAAGAGCGAAATGGACGCCCTGCTCGTGGATGTGGAAAACGCGCTGGAAGCCATGCTGACAATAGAAAAACGCGATGAGCCGAAGCCCGCCGAGGAAGCCCTGGACGACGACATGCTAGATGAAACCCCGGAAGAACCAGCATTGCCACTGCCTTGCCGGCCGCCGACCGTAGACCCAGTCGAGGAGCCCGCACTCACGGCCGCACCGGTCCCGCCTGACCCACCCCCTCCCCCGCCGGCACCAGGACCACCACCTGTGATGGGGGCAGCCGGCACACTCCTACCCGTTCCACCTGTACCACCCTGTCCGCCACCCCCTCCTCCACCTGCACCCCCGGCTATATTCGGAATCGACGGGAAATTGAAGCCGCAATCCAAACGGTACCAGGACATGATGGTGCAGAGGTCATAATAGCAATCACCTCCGACACCCGCCCATCCGCTGCCGTCGCACTCGCTACCGTTCGCACGCTTTCCGCTCACCTTCTTGCCACCTACGCCCGTCGTGCTACCAGGAAGACTTCCCCTGAAGCCCCGACCAGAAGCCACCGATCGCAAATTGATTTCGGGTTGCGGACAGAAATTGCTTTTGCAAACTGCTGCACACTCCTCCTCGTTTCCGTGATGGGACGTGTCAATATCATAGTAGCAACGGGCAAAACACTCATTATGATCATCCATCAAATTCTGTCCTCTTTTCATGTGTTTCCTGTCGATTGCCAACTTCCTGGCCTGATTTTTTATCGATGTTTTCATATCATTATTATAACCTGGGATATCTTCGTTATTATTAGAATAATCACCATTACTGTCGATGAATAATTCATATGGACGATCTACATTTAAACAAAAGCAATTCAAATCACACATCCGCTTCGCCGCGGCGGGAATATTGCCACTGATGCCATTTTTTTCCCACAACTTGGGATTCTCGCATTCCTGCGAACACCAGGACTCTTGTTCTCTCCTTTGCATTTTAAACAACTCCTGCATCCGCTCGATTTGCAAGTCATCGCTTATTTTCTGCCTCAAATTTACCTGGTTCTTAACAGGCAAAACGTCAAAATTAGGAATATTTTTGGTCATATCCCGCACAAGGTTGGCATACTTTCCATTAATGCCTTGCATCATTGCTTGAATTTCAGGCGATACTCCAGGATTGGGCACACTCAGACAACCCACACATCGAATATCCGCCGCTTTTTCCTTCATAGGCATCCCCAAGAATTGATATCCTTTTTTTTCATTGAATCCGTCATTAAGAATGAGATTGTCCCTCTCCCCCTCTTTCTGAAGCGCCAGTTTTCCATCGAAAGCGCAATGTGGAATTTTAGGATCTAATCTTTCCTCCAGCGGAGAAATCAGCGCAAACAAACGCGCCCACCAGCCCCTCGAGGGATCGGCGGCGGCCAAAATGATATCCTGTCCATAGGTCGGCTCCCATGGCGGAGCCGTCTTGTCGCCACACCGGTCATATTCGGAATTTTTCGTGGGGTCATACTCGGATTTCTCGTCCGCCAGCCAACATTCCTCGCAATAACAACCGAGGTCCTTCTTATCGGCGGAACCGTCCTTGTAGGATTTTCCCGCATTGCGATCGTCGCCCTCGTACTCATCGTTGTCGATCCCATCGGAACACTGCGTCACTTTACAATTCGAATCGCAGTACTTCCCCTGTTCCCCGGGCGCGTTGTCCGGGTACTGGAAACCGATGCCGTTAGTTTTGCAGAAATCATCCGGGCCCTCCACGTTGCGGCAATCACAAAGATCCGCGCGCTCTTCCTCCGAAATATTGATTCCTTGGCAACGCTCGTTGGAACCGGTGCACACACCAGAACATTTGTCCTCATCGGAACACGATCCCTTGAGGCATTCATTGCAATCGGGATTCGTCTCGTAGGCCCCGGGCTGGGAGCAGGGATCCGTTTGACAACCGTTATACGGATCGCCCCCATTGTCGCACATGCAATACGGCCATATGCCGCTTTGCCCGTCAGGACAGGATGTCGGGGGCGGACATTCGGATGGATAACAATAGCCGTCCCAAAATTCGTTAGGATCTTCTTCGATGCATTTTTGGCAGCCATCGCCTTGGATGCAGTCCCCCCAGGGATAATCCGCATGAATCTTGCATCGATTTCCCCTTCCTTCGCCCGTTTGCGCAACCAATGGGATGAAGGCAGCCGTGGACTTCCCCCACGCATCCGCTAACGCAAACACCAAGACAAGCAACGCGATGATCGACAGCGACCGTCGGTTCATAGAAGAAAAATGCATTTTCCCTTGGAGCATAGCAAAACGGTGCATCGGGCGACATCGCATTTCGATATTCCCTGCAATACCAAGAAAATCTGTCTAGGAAAAATTACTTTTTCATCTTCCGCATCTTCATCCA
>CAZSMX010000025.1:0-10267 GCA_964608325.1 uncultured Candidatus Peribacteria bacterium | reverse complement strand
AATCAAAACATAATTTTCCCACTAAAATTCCGTTTAGAAAGCGCCTATTCTCACTATTTTAACACTTTGAAATGCCAAAGAAACGCATCCTTCCCCTGTAACGCGGGGCGGGTTGGGACGTTTGAGTACATGCATAGGAAGGATGGCCTATCTTGCGCCCGTACGGGGCCTGTCGGTAGCATCCTCCCGTTCCACTGCCACTTCCGGCGGTGGGATCTGTGCACGGATCATTCACACAACGGCAGATTGCCCCGGAACCGGTACGACCGGACCGTGACAATATTTCACATCCCCGACTTCCTTATATATAGGGTCGTCAGTGATCGTGCTTTTCCCTGACATCGGTGCGCGCACCTAGCGCAGCGTTCCATCCCGTGTGTCATCTCTTTATATTTAAGGAGACGAGTGCAGAACATCTGCCCCTCTCCGTCGAACACAGGTGGCGATGCAAGTCGTCGGCGTCAGGTAATCCAACTTTGTTTCCCGTACCACACAGATAGCCAACAAAAAAATCCTTTCTATCTCCTCATTTCTTACTACTCCTTATATGGACGTTTCTCGTTTTAAGAAACTGTTCGCCGGAGCAGCCGCTGTCGCAATCGCTGTCACCCAGATGGGTACGGCCGTTGCTGCTTACAGCGATGTTCCGTCGGGAGCCTGGTACGAAGCGGCAGTCGATGCATTCACGGATGCAGGCTACCTCGACGCAAACCAGACTCGCTTCCGCGGTGGCGACAACGCCAACCGTGCGGAGTTCATCAAGCTCGTCGTCGAGCTTAACGGTGGTATCCTCTCCACCGCACCCGCAGTTCCGAGCTTTGACGATGTCAAGCCGGGCTTCTGGTACTACGGTTACATGGAGGAAGCAGCCAAGGAAGGCTGGGTCAAGGGTGATAACAACTGCTACGGAGCACACCCCTGCTACGCTCGCCCTGCTGCGAACATCAACCGTGCTGAGGCTGCTGCCCTCATCGTCCGCGCCTTCGGCCTTGAGGCCACGGGTGACGCATCGTCCTTCGTGGACGTGCCGGCCGGTCAGTGGTACACCTCTTCCATCATGACGGCTGCTGACCACTGTGTGGTCCAGGGTGATGACGCGACGGGACGCGCTCGCCCGGCTGATAACATGAACCGTGCTGAAATGGTCGCCATGCTTCACCGCGTGGACCAGGGTCTCACCTTCGGTGTTGACTGCGGCATGGGTAACGTTGTCGAGGCTGCCATCCACACGGTCACGTCGACCGCTGTGAACAAGCTCGAAGTCGAGTTCAACGTCAACGTTGACGCGGCTGCTGCTGAAACGGCTAGCAAGTACAAGATCACGGGTGACGCTACCATCTCGGTTAGCGACGCTTCCGTCATCAACGACTCCACGGTGGAGCTCACCCTCGCTTCTTCCACGAACGCAGGTGACCGCTACACCCTGTCCGTCATGGACATGGAGACGGCTGGTGGCGATTCTTTCTCTGACACCATGGACTTCACGGGCTACAGCCCGATCGCCCAGGGTGATGGAGAGCTCGAAATCGCTCTTGCTTCCACGAACCCGGTCGGTGACACGGTGCCCCAGGGCGCTGTTGGCGTCGTCCTCGCTTCCCTCGATCTTACGGCTTCCTGCGATGACTCCGTCGTCGTTCAGGACATCACGGTCCTTCACGAAGGATTCGGAGATGAGTCCGATATCGATGGTCTCTACCTCCTCATGGATGGTGGACGCATCTCGCGCAAGCGCACGATCGACTCCCAGAACCAGACCGCTACGCTCCGCCTGATCGAGCCTATGACCATCCCGGCTTGCCAGACGGTGACGTTGGACGTTGCTGCTGACCTCGCTACCTCCCTCACGGCTGGTTCCGAGCACAACATCGCTGTCGAATTGCCGTCCGACCTTCAGTCGAACGCAAAGGCAGTGACGGGCAACTTCCCCCTCCGCGGAAACACGTTCCGCGTGGCTGCTGTTACCAGCGGTCTCATCACGGTCGAATACCGCTCCGTGACCCCGTCGACGGCTAACGTCGGCGACACGAAGCGCGTGCTCGGCAAGTTCGAGCTCGGCTCCAACTCCACGGAAGACCAGACGGTCTACTCGATCACCCTCGAGCAGAACGGAACGGTCTCCGACGGAGACGTTACGAACCTCCAGGTCCGCCGCACGGACGGAACCGTTCTCACGAACACCGTTTCTGCTACGTCCGGAGACTTCGTCACGTTCACCTTCGATCCTCCGTTCACGATCCTCCAGGGCGACACCGTCGTTCTTGAGGTCGTCGGAGACATCGCCGGTGGCGCTGCCGAAACCGTGAACTTCCACTTTGAAGAAGAGTCTGACCTCTTCGCTGTCGGATCCCTCTACGGATTCGGTGTGAACGGCCAGCTCTACGGTTCCCGCGTGTCCCTCCCCGCAACTGACAACTCGTCTTCCGTTTCGATCGAAGCTGGTGAATTCACCATCGAGATCGACGGACCGGTTCAGCAGAAGTTCACGTCTGACGCGAACGATGCTGTTCTCGCGAACATCGAGATGTCCACGGGCGGAGACGCTGTGAACATCAAGGAATTGTACGCTGTTGTTCAGGGATTCACCTCCACGGGAGCTGGTCTCGCAACTGGCGGCAACACGGCCTACGACGAAATCGACGAAGTGCTTGAGAACGTTGAAATCCGCAACACTCGCACCGGCCAGACTGTTTCCGCAGTCAAGCTGACGACGGCTGGTTCCAACGCTACGAGCACGAACACCACCACGACGACGTACCAGGTGTACCGCTTCGATGACTTCGATGCGTCTGGTGTCGACACGTGGGAATTCCGCGTCGACTTCATCGACAACGGAACCGCTTACCACCCGAAGAGTGGTGACCAGTTCCGCGTCCACCTCTGCACGCAGACGACGGACGACACCACGGGATGCAACATCGGAGCTTTCATCGCCGACACGACGACTGCCTACAACATGGAAATCGAAGGCGTCTCGACGGGTGATGAGGTGACGGACGTTCGCCCGGGCGGAACGGTTTCCGCCAACACGCACCGCATCGCTTCCCCGACGCTGAACGTTGCCGTTCAGTCCATCGGTTCCAGCGACACGGCTGTGAAGAACTCCAAGAACATCAACCTCCTCCGCTTCCAGGCTCGCGCCGGTGAAGCTGAGGACGTCCGCGTGACCAGCGCCGTCTTCGAAGGCGATGCAGGCACCATGACGGATGCTAACAACTACACTCTCTGGGTCGACACCGATGGCGACGGAAACGTCGAAACGGTTGTCCAGACTGGTGAGTCTGCCGATGGAACGCCCGCTCGCATCACGTTCTCCGACTTCAATGGCGGTGGATACGTGATCCCGGCTGAGCAGACCATCACGTTCGAAGTCCACGCGGACATCGCTTCTTCCCTCAACGGAAGCACGTTGCTCCTCGCCTTCGCTTCCGGCGCTACGTTCCTTGAGGCTGAGACCGCAGACCGCGGCTCCGCTCTCTCCGGAATCAAGCTCAACGCTGCAGCTTGCGCCTCTTCTTCCTGCGACATCACTGTCTCGACGACTGCGTCCAAGACGTACTCGCTCGTCAGCCAGGGAGACCTCTTCGTGTCGAGGGATCCGTCCCCGGTCCGTTCCCGCCAACTCCTTGGTGGTACGCTCGGTGATTCCATCCTCCGCCTGAAGTTCCGCGCTCAGAACGAAGACATCGACGTCACTGACCTCCAGCTCTCGTCCTCCGGTTCCAACGCTTCCTCCGTGGATCGTCTCGAACTGTACAAGGATGGTGCTACCTCTCCGTTTGCTATCGCTACGGTGGGAGGCTGCGGCTCCGACGACGTTCTGACGACGAACCCGAGCGGCGGCGGCACGATCGCTACCTTCTGCGCCAACATGGAAAACCGCCAGCTCGTCGTTCCGAAGGGAACCGACGTCGCTGTCACGGTTCGCCCGCGCTTGAAGACGGACGATCAGGGTGCTACGTCCGGACAGGACATCCAGCTCTTCATCACCCAGCAGGCCGTGTCTAACAACACGACCGGTTCCGGTGCTGTTCGCGCTCGCGGTGACCAGTCCAGCAACAACCTCATTGCCAACGACGGAGACAGCACCGCAGACGGTGAAGTCTTCATCGGACGCGAGGCTGCTGCTTCGACGAACGCAGGTATCGCCGGTAACATTAACGAACTCGTGCTCGCTAAGATCACGTCCATCGCTAATGCCAACCCGGATGCCGACAATACGAACGTCCCGACGGGTATCTCCCCGATCGGACAGTTCCGCTTCACGGCAGCCACGAACACGAACTCTTTGAACGGTTTGAACAGGGCAACGCTCTCCGGCGTGATCTTCAATGTCACGGCTACGAACGTTTCCATTACGAACGGTTCATTCAAGTTCTACAACAAGGCTGACTCTTCCACGACGGCTACCTGCACCGGTATCACCACCGCTGCTGGTACGACGATCTCCACGACGCACTCCGGATCCTTCTTGGTCCGCTGCGCCGCTCTGGAGAGCTCTTCCGTCAACACGGAAATCTCTTCTGGACAGTCCGTCACCTTCGTGCTTCAGGGCGACATCGCCAACTCGAAGCTCGTTGGAACGAACACGTCGACCCTCCAGGTCGCACTCCAGGACTTTAATGACATGACTGATACGAACCTCGGTTACAACAACAGTCATATCGAGTGGAACGACGAAGACACGAGCACGACCGTATTCAACTGGATTGAGTACGCCGATACTCAGGTCAAGTCCACGAGCTACAAGAGCTAATACCTCTTCGTATCCTCGCTTCGCTTAATCGCGTAGAGAAAGGCCCCCGCATAGCGGGGGCCTTTTTTGTGTGGAAGGATTTTTTATGTCCTCACCCGCCCTTCGGGCACCCTCTCCTGGGAGGAGAGGGATACCCAACGTTGAAATATGCTTTGCCTCCCTCTCCGCAAGGCGGAGAGGGTCGGGGTGAGGTTGAATGAGTTAGGACTTATCCCAGAATCTTTCGCTTCAGCCTCAGGAGCATGCTTGCAAACGGCCTCAGTACGATCTGCTGCTCCGGCGGATAGGTGATGAAAGCGCCGCCGAATTTCTCCTTGAACCAGCTGATGCCGGCCCAGGGATGACTATCGCCCGATCCCTCCGGAGCCACCCCAAGCAAGTCATACGACGTGCACCCCTGCTTCTTGCAGTATTGGATGGCTTCCCATTGCAGCAGGTAGGGTGCCATGAGCGCCCTATGCTCATGGGACGAGGCTCCATAGTAGTAGATGCCCGTATCGCCATAAACGCATCCCAGGAGCCCTGCGATAGGCGTTTCCTCCTTATAGGCAAGGAGGAGGAACGTGCCTGGAAGACGCTCCAGGAAGGCCTTGTAGTGCGATAGCGGCTTGATGCCGAACCGGTCGCGTTCGCCCGTCTGTTTCATGAGATCGTAGTAAGCCTGGATCTCCCGTGATAGACGGACGGACACACCGTTCTTCTGGGCCACCTTGATGTTATACCTGCCCTTCTGATGCATCTGGGCCAGGATCGCTTCGTCGTCCTTGGAAATGTCGACGATGCGGGTTGCCTCGGGTTGTTCGTGGCGGGGGGAAGGCGAGGGGAGTGGGGCGTGGGGGGTAGGGGATAGGGGGGCGGTCGGTGAAAGAAAGATTGAAAGGCACTTGTGATCTTTCGCATCGGTCACGATTTGTTCGAGTAATTCTCCGACGCCCGACGCCCCATTCTCCCAGATCGGCCCCCTCGGAATATCCCACGCGCCCAGCCCGAAACTGGTACGGTCGATCACAACGAGGGCGCTTGCGACGATTTCATCGTTTTCCAGTACGCCATACAGACGCGTCTGCCTGCCAAGCGCTTCCTGGTATTCCTTCCATTCCAGAGACTGCCACAAGGTCGCCTGCGGGTGCGAGGCGATCCACGCGTGGTATCGGTCCAGATCTGCCGGAGATGCGAGGAGGCGGGTTTCGATGTGCGAAGTATAGCGGAAAACGGAGTATTTCCTTGGGAGTTCCCGGGTTTCCGGCGTACACTTTCGTATCTACTTTCCTCCCGCTTTTATGGCTCATTCGCTGCCCGCTCTGCCCTACGCTTACACCGCCTTGGAACCTGTGATCGATGCCCAGACGATGGAGATCCACTACACGAAGCATCATCAGGCGTATATCGACAAATTGAATGCCGCGATCGCGGGCACGGAGTGGGAAAACTTTTCCGTGGAAGATCTGCTTCGCCGCTTCAACGAAGTTCCCGATGACAAGAAGACCGCGGTGCGCAACCACGGCGGGGGACATGCGAACCACTCTCTCTTCTGGACGCTGCTCACGACGCCGAACACGACGCAGCCATCCGGTGACCTGGAAAAAGCATTGGTCGATACCTTCGGTTCCGTGCAGGACTTCAAAGTGAAGTTCAGCGAGAAGGCGACGCTGCAGTTCGGATCCGGCTGGGCGTGGCTGACGGTAAGAGATGGAAAGCTGGAAGTATCCTCGACGCCGAACCAGGATTCTCCGCTGATGGAGGGCAAGACCCCGATCCTCGGATTGGATGTATGGGAGCACGCCTATTACCTGCGCTACCAGAACAAGCGCCCGGATTACGTGGCGAACTTCTGGAGCGTGGTGAACTGGGACGAAGTGGCACGCCGGTTCGCGGAGGCGAAGTAAGAAGCGTACGATTTTCACGCTATGCATCTGACGATTTTTCTCGGCACGAATCTTGACCGCGAGGAGTGGCTGACCCTGGAGGATTCGAAGCGGAAGGAGTTGATCGGCCGTGCGCAAGCAGTGATTGAAAAGTTGGATGCGGGACGGATTATGAATACGAGCGCATTTGCCCTTACGATCAGTTACGTGATCGACGAGACGCGGCTGGGGATTCTCCTGCGCGGGTTGACGGTGATTCCCGAGGGCGTCTGCGTGGAGGATAACAATGCCGATGGTGAAGGGCCGTTTCGAAGTGCCGTGGCATAGAAAAAATCCCAGGCCTCGGTGGCCTGGGACTGCGTTCTTTCGAAGGAAAGACGATTATGCCGCGGATTGGAAATCCGGGTAGAACAAGAGAATGCCCGGCATCCAATTGAATTCCGGATTCTGTCCTCGGAATCGGACTCGCAGTTGCACCGCGCGGTCGCGGTAGCATTCTACCGCGCCGCTGACGTCGCGTTCGTCGTTGATCGGGATGACGCAGCGGACGTTCTTGTTGGCTCGGAGTGCCGTCAGGGCCAGGAAATGGCCCGTCTGCATGTTTTCCGGCAGTGTGAGAACCGTATTTTCCCGATACTCGTCGGAAAAGTTCAGATCCATGATCACCAATTCAAACGGGCAGTTGTTGCGCGCAAGCTCCGTGAGCGCGTGGTCCATATCGTCTGCGACGGTCAGGTGCACTTTGCGGGCTTCCACCAATGGTCGCAGCGTGTCCATGGCGGCTTGCTTCGACTCTTGGTCTTCCATAATCAGCAGGACTCGGACGGGCTGCATGTGTTTCGCTTCCTTAAATGAAAAGAACGTGTGTATCAAAACGACGTGTTTTGACGCGGAATTAGATGCTTTTTGATGTGCCAAGTCAATATGGAAAAACCCCAGGCCGTGTAGCCTGGGGTCCTTTCTTTGGTTTGGTAGTGAATGGTTGAGTATGGCTTACGAAGCGCACGCGGCTTCGGGGACACTCGTGTAGCGCTCGAAGTCAGGAACGAGTGCCGAGATGTCGATCGCCTTGCGCCAGTCGATGATGACCGGCGCGTTTTGCGGCACGGGTCCTTCTTCGCTCGAAACGAGCTTCTTGGCGACATCGTCCCACCAGCCGCTCCACTTCGCGTCGTTTGCGGACACGAATGCGACGCGGCCCTTTGCCCGTTCCTTGGAAAAGGCAGGGGAGGGCATCTCGATCTTCCGGTCGCGGACGATGACGCATTTTACGTGCGGGTCTCGTTCGACGGCCATGAGGGCGAATGCTTCGCCCGCGGTCAGTCCCTCATGCGGGGCCATGAGATGCCGCTTGTCCGAATAAAACGGGGCATCGAAGTCGGCGTTGATGAGCACGAGGTCGAAATTGAACACGCGTTGATGCAGCTTTTGCATCGCGTCCGAGGCCGTCCGGGCCATTTCGGCGGAGACGTGGGCTCGGAATAGCGGGGCGAACAGTTCGTTCGCGGAGGCCAGGTGGCGTGCGCGTTCTTCAATGAGCAGCACGCGGAAATCGTCGATTTGGGCTTGAACCTGCATTGGCATACTCCATTCACGGTGGAACCAAGGATCAAAAAGGGTCTGCGAGGCCAAAACACGGTGTTTTGACGACGTATTAGACACTTTTTACAATTATCGGTCAATTCAAAATCCCAAATACGTTAAAACCTTTTGACAGGCGCTTTTTGATGCCTATAATCCGTCCATCACAGCTGGCTTTCGATTGTGTCTTGAGCGCTGTGGTCCAGTTTCCGGGAACCCTTTTTCGAGTCGCCCCCGGAACCGCAGACCACGCGACTCTTTTCCGTTTTCTCTCTATGGCCAAGAAGAAAGCCGCAAAGAAGATCGCAGCCAAGAAGGCTGCACCCAAGAAAGCCGCTCCCAAGAAGACGGCGGTGAAGAAAGTTCCCGCCAAGAAGGCAGCTCCCAAAAAGGAGGCGCCGAAGGTTTCCAAAAAGCCCGAGGTGGCAAAGAAGCCGATGGCCAAGGCCGTCACGGCTCCGAAGACGCCCGCGAAGGCCGTGAAGCCCGCGGCGAAGAAAGATTTCGGCGGACGCGCGACGTACCAGATGGACGTCGATGACGCGATCCTCCCGAAGGTCATCCCGTACCTCGAGCCGCCCCGCACGAAGGTCCCCAAGGGAGCGCAGGATCTGCCCGCGCATCTCCAGCCGAAGAAGGTCCTGGCCGACCGTCTCTTCATGGTGGATGACCAGGGAATCTCGCACATCTCGTCCCTTATCGAGATGCAGATCGAGAGCTACCGCTGGTTCCTCACGGACGGTCTGAAAGAACTCCTCGAGGAAATCACCCCGATCACCGATTTCTCCGGAAAGAAGATGGAGCTGCGCATCCTGGGCCACACGTTCGACCCCGCCAAGTACGATCCGGACACCTGCCGCCGCCGCAACCTCACCTACGAGGCCGCGATGAAGGGCCATGTCCAGCTGATCAACAAGGAGACGGGCGAAATCAAGGAGCAGGACGTCTTCCTGGGAAGCATCCCGCTCATGACCGACCGCGGAACGTTCATCGTCGGAGGTATCGAGCGCGTAGTCGTCCACCAGCTCGTCCGCTCCCCGGGAGTGTTCTTCTCCTCGATGCCGGAGTTCCCGAAGTACAACGCCGCCAAGATCATCCCGAAGCGCGGAGTGTGGCTCGAGGTCGAAACGGACCGCCGCGGAGTCATCTCCTGCAAGATCGACCGCAAGCGCAAGATCCCCGTCACGCAGCTTCTGCGCGTGTTCGGCTACACGACCGAGGAGCAGATCATGGATCTCTTCAGCGACGTGTCCGGAGGCGAGGTCGACTTCATCCTCAACACCCTTGAAAAAGACACGGCGCGCACGCTGGAAGACGCCTACCAGAGCATCTACCGCCGCATCCGCCCGGGCGATTACGCCACGCCGGAGAACGCCAAGTCGCTCATCGACTCGCTCTTCTTCGACTTCAAGAAGTACGACATGGGAGCGATTGCGCGTTACAAGATGAACCGCCGCTTCAATTTCGACACCCCCAGCGACGAGGCGCACCGCGTGTTCCAGGTGAAGGACTTCGTCGAAATCCTGAAGGAAATGATCCGCCTGAATAACGGCATCGGAACGCCCGACGATATCGATCACCTCTCTAACCGCCGCGTCCGCTCCGTGGGAGAACTCGTGCAGAACAAGTACCGCGTGGGTCTCGTGCGCACCGAGCGCATCGTGAAGGACCGTATGACGGTGATGGACCAGGAAGCCGTGACGCCCACGCAGCTCATCAACTGCCGCCCGGTGACCGCGGCGATGCGCGAATTCTTCGCATCGTCCCAGCTGTCCCAGTTCATGGACCAGACCAACCCGATCTCCGAACTCGCGCACAAGCGCCGCTTGTCCGCCATGGGTCCCGGAGGACTCTCCCGCGAGCGCGCATCCTTCGATGTCCGCGACGTGCACCCCAGCCACTACGGCCGCATCTGCCCGATCGCCACGCCGGAAGGACCGAACATCGGTCTCGTGGTCCACTTGGCAGGATTCTCCCGCGTGAACGAATACGGATTCCTAGAGACGCCGTACAAGGAAGTGAAGAACAGCGTGAAGCTGGATGCCGACGCACTCGTCGGACGCATCCT
>CAZSMX010000024.1:0-10596 GCA_964608325.1 uncultured Candidatus Peribacteria bacterium | reverse complement strand
GATGGGTGCGACGTCGTCACGGACGATGATCGTACCCGGCAAGAGACGCGCGGCGATGGCATTCGCCAAAATGAGCGTTTCGGGGCGCTTGTTGACCGTCAGAACGGTGCCGTCGACCGGATCAACCGGCATGACAAGCTCCGCCCGGGCACCCGCAATGACGCTCACGCTCAGCATGGCCAGGAACATCGGGAAGGCGATGAACAGGCGGTGCTTTTCGACGCGCTTTTTAGCCGACAGGAGTGCGATCGACGGAAACGGCATATATCCCATTATTATAGCATATTTAGGGCGTGAGGGGTAGGGCGTTGGGCATGGGAAAAAGGCTAGGATAAGCCAAAATTTAAAACCACCCACTACCCCCCACGCCCAACGCCCCCTATACTCCCCCCATGCGAATACTAGGCATCGACCCCGGCTTCGCCACCATCGGACTGGGCGTGATCGACAGCACCCACGCGTCGGACCTGAACGTAGTGGAATGGCTGACCATCGAAACCCCTGCCGGCATGCCGTTCGCGGACCGATTGGTGGAAATCCGGAAGGACCTGGATGAGTTTTTAGATGAGACGAAGCCGGACCTGGTGGTGATCGAACAGCTCTTCTTCTCCAAGAATCAAACGACCGCCCTGGACGTCGCCCATGCCCGCGGCGTGATCATTTGCGCGGTGGCGGAACGGGGCATCCGCATGCTGGAGGCATCCCCGATGCAATTAAAGAGCGGAATTACGGGAGACGGAGGCGCGGACAAGAAGCAGATGCAAACGATGCTGATGCACATGCTGAAACTGCAGCAGGTCCCCAAGCCCGATGACGCGGCGGATGCGCTGGCACTGGCCGTGTTCGGTGCGCTGCAGCAGCACACGAGCCTCATCCAAGTCTGACCTTTTCCGCCCTCACCCCGACCCTCTCCCGCCGGTAGTGGGAGGTCTATTTGTACTCCACCATCCCCTTCTCCACGTTGTAGAGACCGGTGTTTTCGGCATTCTCCGGCACGCGCACGGCCGTCATGATCACCTGGTTGCCCGCAAGCGTCTTGAGGAGCGCCGTCTGGTGGGCATCATCGAGTTCGGAGAAGGCATCATCGAGCAACACGACCGGCTTCTCCCCTCTCTTCAGCTCCAGGTATGACACCTCCAGGAAAAGCAGCGCCAGAACGCAGACACGCTCCTGTCCGCGGGAAGCAAAGGCAGGCAACGGACGTCCGTCGCGTTCCACCATCCAGTCCTCGCGGTGCGGACCCACGTGGGTCGACTGCGTCGCGATATCCTTCGTCCGTGTCGTTTTGTAGAGCTCGCGCATTTCGGCAGCCAATCCTTCGCGCGTCGTCTGCTGGGTCTTGCGGTTGTAGCGCAGAAGGACGTTCCAATCCTCTTCCAGGTTCGCCAGCTCCTGATGGAACGACAGGTTCAGCGTACCGATGAGCTCCAAACGCGCGAGCGTGATCACCGAACCCTTCTCCGCCAACTCATTCTCCCACAAATCCAGCGCCTCCTCCTTTTCATACCCCGCAGCGATGCGCTTCAGGAGCGCGTTGCGCTGCTGCAGGATCTTTTGATAGTGAGACAAGGTGATCATGTATTCCGAGGACACCTGCGAGAGCAATTGATCCAGGAACCGGCGGCGTTCGGCGGGGGGCCCGGTGAACAATTCCAAATCCTGGGGCAGGAACGTCACTGTCGGCAAGAACCCGACATACGACGACGCATCCGCTTTCACGTCGTTGATGAAAAGAGCCTTGCGGCGGCGCGGCGCCACTTCACTCACCACTTCGATCATATGTTCATCGCCGGCATCGGACCGGACCTTGGCCTTCACGCGGTAGAACGACTGTTCCCACTGGACCAGATCAACATCCTCGCGCCCGCGGCACGAGCGCGTGAGCGAGAGAACGGAAACCGCTTCCAGCAAATTCGTCTTTCCGCTTCCGTTCTTCCCGTAGAAAAGATGTGCCGCCGTATTATGGAACGTCACATCCTGGGTTGCGTAATTGCGGAACTGCCGGAGCTCGAGGGACAGGATGCGCACGGGAAACAAGGGTAGCAGGTTCCCTTCCTAGGCGCGCAGCAATTCCCGGGCTTCATCGATGAGCCCCTTCACCAATGCAAAGTATTCTTTGCGTCGCACGTACTTTCCGATTCCCTTGGGCTTCACCCACGCGCAGTCATTCACCTCTACGCCATCCAGCTTCGGTTCCGCATCCCTGCCAACGGTCCCGATGACGAACGCAATCTTCTGGCCGCAGATGTTATCGGGCCGGAAGCGGCGGTAGGACTTCGGGAAATCGTACTGGTAAATATCGTTGCTGACGCCCAGAACCGTCACTCCCCCGATCCCCGCCTCCTCCTTTAATTCGCGCACGGCACACTGTTCGTCGGTCTCCCCCGATTCTTTGCCACCCTGCGGAAGCTGCCAGGCGTCCTTTTTGCGCGGCTTGTGGATGAGAAATACTTCGAAATCGTCCCATCCGCCGTTTTCACCGGGACGGAGGAGGAGGATGGACGCCGCTTCGCGATAGCAATCGGTCACGGCGAAACTATAGTTCAATCCCCAACAGCATGGAACCGATAAAACAAACCGTCGCGAAGCGGAAGCTCCGCTTTCGCTGGAGCGACTCCCTGCCGGAAAGATAGCCCATGAAAGAAAACCCGGAGGGTTGTCTTTCGTGACGTCTTTAGTTGCTGGAGTGCTTCTCTTCCTTCAACTTCGTTTCTACACGCTTCTTGCAGACCGGGCAGTACTTCTCGGGCTTGAATTCCTTCCAGCCAACCCCCTTGGAGTTCTGCTTGTGCAAGCGGACGGTTCCGATGCGGTTATCGGATTCCTTGCAGTAAATGGCGAAAACGGTGCGCTTTCCACGTGGCATAGTGGGCACACTATACGGAGAAAAATGCGAGCCGCAAGGGCATTTCTGGCTTATAAACGCCGATTCAGTGCTTTCCTCCGGTCTGGAGGTAGTGGAAAGCGCTGTTCGCGGCGGTGGCACCCTCGCCTGCGGCAGTGGTGAACTGGGCGAAGTAGTTGCTGGCGTTGGTGATATCCCCCGCTCCGAAGACACCCGGAACCGCCGTGCGCATCGCCTTATCGACATCCAGGAACCCTTTTTCGTCCACGGCGCAGCCGATGGATTTGGGGAGCGCCGTCGCAGGATCCGCGCCGATTTCGATGAACACGCCGTCCAAGGCGAGTTGCTCCGAACCCTCGAAAGGCTTGTCGAGGCTGATGCCCGTCACCTTTTGGTCACCGTGGATGCCGGTGACATGGGTGTTCAGAACCAACGTGACGTTTTCCTTCTCCTTCACCTTGTCCACCCAGTACGGCTCGGCACGGAACGTATCGCGGCGATGGATGAGATACACCTTTTTGGCCACCTGCGCCGCAATGGCGGCACCCTCGACGGCGCTATCCCCTCCTCCGATAACGGCAACGGTCTTGTTGCGGTAAAAGAACGCATCGCACGTGGCGCAGTACGTAACGCCCTTGCCCGAGAACTCCGTTTCCCCGGGAATGCCCAGATGGCGCTTGTTGGACCCCATGGCGAAGATGATCGTCTTCCCCTCGACCGAGGATGCGTCATCCAGGTGCAACACGAACGATCCGTCTTTCTTTTCGATGCTCTTCACCCACGCGTTCTTGTGGGTCACATTCTCGAAGCTGTAGGCGTGGTTCTTGAAGTTCTCCATAAGGTCCGGCCCCGCGATCTCGATGCTGCCCGGCCAGTTGCCGACTTCCGCGGCCGTGATGCCCAGCCCCCCTTCCACCCCGCCGACGATGAACGTGGAGAGTTTGTAGCGCGCGGCGTAAATGGCGGCGGTGTAGCCGGCGATTCCGGTGCCGATGATCATCACGTCGAACATAATGGGAGTGGTACGGGATCCAAAGATACGTCAGTGCAGGATTTCAAACAACCATCCGAACAATTGCTTTGCACCTTCCGCCAAGCGCGGCCCGGGACGGTTCAGAAGCGAGTCGTCGATCACTCGTACGTGGTTGTTTTGGACCGCCCTTAAAGAGTCCCATCCTTCGCGTTTCATCACGAGGTTCTTATCGCTCAATCTTCCCGCCCCGCACCAGCTGATGACGATGAGATCCGGATCGAACGCCTGCACCTCGGCAAGCGTCACTTCCCTGCTCAATTCCCCCGACTTGATGGGAAACGCGGTGCCGCCCGCGGCCGCCACGACCTCCGGCACCCAGTTGCCGCTGGCCATGGGCGGCAAATGCCATTCCTCCACGTAGACCTTCGGCTTCTTCCCCATCAGCTTCGCCTTCTGCTTCACCGCGTCGAACTCCCTCTTCATTTTCACGACTAACTCCGCCGCTTCCTTCTCCTTTTCCACGATGATGCCAAGCGCCTTGATGCTCTCGTAGACGGCATCCAGCGTGCGCGGATCCTGATGGACCACGGGCAATTCCGCGGCCTTCAGCATCGCCGCCAATTTCTCCTGCACGACGGTCGCCGTGAGGATGAGATCTGGTTGGTGGGCTTTGATCTCCGCGATATCCATCTTCTGATGGTCCCGCAGATGCGCGATCGCCTTCGTGTCCTCCGGGTAATTGCTGAACTGGTCCGTACACACGATGTCCTTCCCCCGCCCGAGCAAAAACAGGATTTCCGTCGCGGCCGGTGACAACGATGCTATCCGCACGCGACTATGATACTATACCCGCCGCATGACACGCGCAGTTCTCATCGGATCCAGCATGGCATTGAGCATCTTCCTCGCGGGATGCGGGAAGGACGAGGCGGCGGAAACCGAAAAACAGTGGAAGGCCTACGAACCTCCGGTAGCAACGGGCGCGCTCGCAAACAGCGGCGCCGTGGTTCCCAAAGTGGGAACGGGAGCGGTGAAGAACTGAGTATCATAACATACCCCATACGCTATGCACACATCGTTCCTCCGAGTTGCTCCATTCCTGGTTCTAATCTCCGCGTGCACGGCTCCTGCATTGGATACCGGCGGCACGACATCATCGTCTTCCTCCTCGCAAAGCTCGTCCTTTTCGGCGGATTCCTCGAGCGCAAGCTCCGACTTTTTTGACAGGACTGCACACCCCGGCATCTACAAAAATACCGAATTCGGTTTTTCACTTAGCTATCCGACACACTTCGAACCCATCCGCGCCAACGAGAGGGTATTTCCCAAGAAATACGGCGCGTACATCGCGGACGGCGAATTAAAATACAAAGGGGAAACAATGCCCCTTCTGAACTTGATCACCGCAGACAGGGACATTGATGCGGAATTCAGCATGCACATCAATGCCTTTCCCCTGAAGGACTATACGAAGATGGACATCTACGCGGATGAGTACGCATACGACCCGGATGCGGAAACATGGTTCGGCCTGATGGAGCAGAAACCTTTCGTACCGGAAAGCAGGATGATCGGCGGCAAAAAAGCCTACATGTTCGGTTTCGGCGATGCGGGCTGGAGCAGCATGACCTACGTAATCCCCTTGCCTGAGAAATCCGCGGTCTTGGAAATCATGCTAGGCGGCTGCATGGGCTGTCTTCGCGATCACCCATGGGATGGCCTCTCCCAAGACGAGCAGGCATACAATGCGAACGTGGCACATATGAGAAAAGAAACTGACGAAATTCTTGCCAGCATCCGCTTCGAGTAAGCCATTCGATGGTGCCGTGGGAGGGACTTGAACCCTCAATCCCGTAAGGGAAAACGATTTTGAGTCGTTCGCGTATACCATTCCGCCACCACGGCACGGCGAGATAGTAGCGTTTACGGCCTGGGACTCAAAGGCGGAACAGGGTATGATGGCCATACCCATGAAACAGCACGAACGCTTCATCTTCGAATCCTTCGGCTTTGACGAGGAAACACGCCAAATCAGCCTCAGTTACAGCCTCGACGGGGAAATCCCCTTCACGGAGACGATCACCCTGCCAAAGGGCGTCATTTCCGAAGACGTGGACGCCGAGGCGTTCGAGCGCGCGCTGTTCAACCTGCACCTCATCGGCGGTATCAGCTACTTCAAGACCTGCCTGCCGAAGACCATTGAGATCCACTCCGGGGACCTCACCAAGGAACAGGCCGCGTTCTGGACGAAAGTGTATGAGGACGGACTGGGCGAGTTCTTCTACCGCAACGAGTTGGACCCGAATGACCGCATCCACTTCCCCGTTTCCACGGAGGAAGTGCCGGCGATCGAACGGTCGCCCGATGCCGTGACGCGCAAACCGCTCGTGCCGATCGGAGGGGGAAAGGATTCCATCGTCACCATCGAACTCCTGAAAGACGCTGGCTACAGCCAAACCCTCCTGCGCGTCGGCGAACACCCGATCATCAACGAGATGGCCGACGCCGCGGATATCCACCTGCTCAACGTGAAGCGCGCGCTGTCGCCGGAACTATTCAGGCTGAATGAAGAAGGAGCGTTGAACGGCCATGTGCCCATCAGCGCCTACATTTCCTTCCTGGCAGTCGCCATCGCCGTCCTGGGCGGTTACTCGGACGTCATCTTCAGCAACGAACGCAGCGCCAACGAAGGGAATGTGGAGTACAAGGGAAAGACGATCAACCACCAGTGGAGCAAGAGTTTGGAATTCGAACGCATGCTGCAGGAATACCTCGCGAACTACGTGACGAAGGACGTCGGCTACTTCAGCCTCCTCAGGCGGTACAGCGAACTGAAGATCGTCGAGCTGTTTACCGAATATCCCAAGTACCTGGAGCTCTTCACCAGCTGCAACCGCAACTGGCACCTGGTGGCTAAGAAGGAAATGCCAACGCTGTGGTGCGGCGAGTGCCCCAAGTGCGCCTTCGCGTTCGTGATGCTGGCGGCGTACCTGCCGAAAGAACAACTCGTTCCCCTCTTCGGCAAGAACCTGTTCGAAGATGAGAAGCTGATCCCGCTCTACAAGGAACTCCTGGGATTGGAAGGGTTCAAGCCATTCGAATGCGTCGGTACGCCGGAGGAAGTGAAAGCCGCGTTCCTGCTCATCCAGAAGCGCGGGGATTTCGACGGCACGCCCGTCATGAAGCTCTTTACCGAGAAGAAAGCGCAGGCCATGCTGAACGAAGCGATGGAACCGTCCGACGACCACGCCATTCCCAAAGAATATCTCTCCCTCGTCCCATGAATATCCGCGATCTCGAAGGCGGCGCACAGAGCATCTGTATCATTGGCTTCGGCAAGGAAGGCCAGGCGATGCTGAAGGCATTGGAGGAAATCGCATGGGACGGAGACATCACGCTAGCGGACAAGAAAAAGGACTTCACGCACCCCGATCACCCGGTCATCACGGGCGATGATTACTTGGAGCAAATCGATGCCGCGAACTTCGACCTTATCATCAAATCCCCGGGAATTCCGCCGCATCCCCTGTTCGAGAAATGGGGCCATAAGCTGACCACGCCGACGCAGGTCTTCTTCGATTCCATCAAGGACACGGGCGCCATGGTGATCGGCATCACAGGATCGAAGGGCAAGAGCACGACATCCAGTTTGATCGCGGCGATCCTGAAGGAAGACGGACGCGACGCGCACTTGGTGGGCAACATCGGCGAGCCGAGCATCAGTCACATTGATGACGCGAAGAAAGGGACCATCTTCGTGCTGGAAATGAGCAGCTATCAGCTGATGGACCTGACGGTCAGCCCGCACATCGCGGTGGTCACGAGCTTCTTCCCGGAGCACCTGGATTACCACGGATCGATGGAAAACTACTTGGAAGCGAAGAAGCACATCGCGCGCTTCCAGACGCCCCAGGACACCGTGTTCTTCTGCACCAACCATTCGGGCTGCATCGAGATCGCGAAGGAGGGCGAGGGTCGCAAAGTCCCCTTCTCCGAGGCAGACTGCCCGGTGACGCGCGAGGAGATCAACCTCATCGGCAAACACAACCTCAGCAACATCGCGGGAGCCTACAAGGTGTGCGAATCGCTCGGCGTGCATCCCGATGTCGCGGTGAAAGCCATCAAGGCATTCAAAGGACTGAAACACCGCCTGCAGTTCGTGGGCAATAAAGATGGCATCGACTGGGTGGATGACGCCATCTCCACCACGCCCGAATCCGCCATCGCCGCATTGCATGCGCTTGCCGGCAAGGTGGACACGATCATCCTGGGAGGCCAGGACCGCGGCTTAGACTTCACGGAATTGGCGAAGGAAGTCGTCGCAAGCAGCGTCACGAACGCCATCCTGTTCCCGGATACCGGTGTGAGGATCCGCACAGCGATCGAGGCGGCGGATACCGCGAAGAAGATCGCGATGCATGATGCGCATTCGATGGAAGAAGCCGTCGCCATCGCGAAGAAGATGACGAAGCCGGGCATGACCTGCCTGCTCTCCACGGCATCCCCGAGCTACAACATGTTCAAGAACTTCGAGGATAAGGGCGACCAGTTCCAAAAGCAGATCGGCAACTAATGGGTTTCAAATTGGCGCATATCCACTTGCAGGCGCGTCTCGGAAACTATGTTTGATACTGTGGGATCGTTTTGCTTCACCAATTCACGTACTGCATTCGAGAGAAGATCACGGAGAGTATCCTCGATAAGCCTCATTTGCTGTTCGCACTCCGGCGACTGCGCTCGCAAATGTCGCGTCATAGTGAGAAGAGACTTCCATTCAGAATTACCAAGACGGCCTACCTTTTCAAAGCCGATCTGATCCAGTTTTTGAACATCAATGGAATACAACGAATAATAGATACCCGAAATTGCCTCAATCAGTTGTTCAGGTGTTTCAATGCGATGGAGCGCAACCAAATGCTGCGCTGTGAATATTTTCACAGTCACCCCATCAAGCACATCGTTCCATCGTGCGATCTCCGATGCATCAATTCTATTAATAGGCATAGGACCAATGGTAGACCGCCTTCATTCCTTGTCAATTACTTGCTTCCGTCTCCAACTTTGACTTTCGCGGGGCGGATGACTTTGCCATTCAGCTCGTAGCCTTCTTCCAACACTTCGGTCACCTTTCCCTCTTCCCCCGGTCCGATCGTGAGGATTTCGTGGCGATCGGAATCGGCCATTTCGCCCATCACCTGCATGCGCGCCAAGCCTGCATCGGCCATCTGACGCATGAGGTCTGCTTCGATGGCGGAGACACCCTTCACCCATTCGTTATTTTCGATCTCCTTGGGGATATGCAGGAATGCGCGTTGGAAGTTGTCGAGCGTCGGCAGAATGCGGAGGATGAGGCCTTCGGTGGCGAACTTACGCAGATCCTGGCTGTCCTTCTCCATGCGCGCCTTCGCGTTCTGCAGGTCCGCCTGGGCACGCGCGGCGATGTCTTTGAATTTATTCAATTCGGCCTGCATCGCTTCGATATCCTGCGCGGCCGCGGAAGAACCTGCCTTTGCCATATCGTCGCCGGGAGTTTGGGTCTGATCGTCTGCCATAGGATTATTCGGGAAGGACACAGGGAACTTCGGGATCGGCGATGCAATTCTCGGACGGAGGCTCGCCTTTCCACGGGCAGGTCTTGGAATACCTGCACGCTTCGTCCGTGATGGACATGTATTGCTCATCGGCAGCCGTATCGCTGGAGCCGTAGCTCAGCAGGATCTTGTCCATGTCCTGGGGTACGTAGTGATGGTTCATGGCG
Source organism: uncultured Candidatus Peribacteria bacterium (assembly GCA_964608325.1). Lineage (GTDB taxonomy): Bacteria > Patescibacteriota > Gracilibacteria > Peribacterales > Peribacteraceae > CAZRVH01. Next base: position 1,020 of record CAZSMX010000024.1, on the reverse strand, counting down.
ACCTTCGTTCCGTTCACGATCATCGTCCAGCGGAACTTGCCGTCATTGCAGAGCTTCTTCGTGCGGGCGAAGTCCTTCACCCAACCCTGGTCCAGCTGCGCAAAGAGGAAATCATCAAGAGTGAAACACGTATCTTCCATATCGAGTCCGAGCGACGCGAAGAATTCGCCGATCGTCAGGCCCGGCTTGTGGCGGTGCAACACGTGGCCATTGCCGTCGTGGAGGTGGAGATACTCGCGTCCGGGCAGTGCCTCGACTTCCTCTTCGTGCGCGGATGCCGTGGGAACGAGTACGTCGAAGACCGATGCCTGCGCGGGCGGCGCGGACATGTAGCGCTGGTCGGAGAAATCCAACTGCGTGCCGTTGACCCACACCGCGAAGTCCGCATGCGTGTGGTTGGGATCGGGATTCTGGACGTACTGCCTGGGGGTCATGGCAGCCGCGCCCATGGCGACGGCGGCGATGAGAACGGGCAAAAAGCGCATGGCGTTTTTCATGCCCGGATCATATCACAAGGAACGCCCTGCCAAGCAAAAAACGCGGAAAGAATGTGACAGAAGCGAGCATCATCGGTAATGTTCACGGTCATGAACAATCATAAATACGCCCACGGCCTGCTCACGACCGCGCTCGTCCTTGTCTTCCTCTACTTCGGCATCGACAAATTCCTGCATCCCACCATATGGCTCGGCTTCATGCCGCTGTGGATGGATAACCTGTTGGGGATCGGCATCGATACCTGGCTTGGAATCATCGGCGCGATGGAAATCCTGTTCGGCCTGCTCCTCCTATTCCCAATCAAGAAAGTACGGCAGATGGGCTGCATCCTGATCGCCATGCACCTGGTCGGCATCGTGACGATCGTGGGATGGAACGATATCGGCGTACGCGATACGGGTCTGCTTTTGGCCGCTTTGGCGTTGCTGTTTTTGGAGTAGAAATGGTGTCACGGGCCGGGATTGAACCGGCGACCCCGGGCTTATGAGTCCCGTGCTCTACCAACTGAGCTACCGTGACATG
>CAZSMX010000023.1:0-11019 GCA_964608325.1 uncultured Candidatus Peribacteria bacterium | reverse complement strand
TGTCCTGCTCCTTCCAGTATTTCAGGATTCCTTCTTCCAGGGACGGGAAATGCTGTTTCGGATCGACGGGATCGAACATGGGGGAAGTGTAATGCATCATCGGAAAATTCGAAATACGGATATGCATCCAAAACCATGAAAGAACGTCCTTTCGGTTCCTATTCCGCAGAGAAGCTGGTTACCTTCCGTTGAACACGACGTCCTTGCGATAGAGCAGCAGGGCGAGCGCCACCATCGTCGCCACGATGACTCCGTACGTGAACGGCGTCAGGATGATTCCCAAGATCACCGTTTCCAGCAGGATGCCCAGCGGTACCTCGAACAGGGAAAGGCTGGTGATGTGCTTGAACCGGGTGCGTTGCAGGATGATTTGGAAGCAGGTGTGCGGGATGAATACGCAGATGAGGACGTACAATCCGATGGACGGGATTTTCGCGATCCATTGCGGTTCGTTGATGATGATCCACGGGAGGAAGAGCAGGCCGAACCCCGCGAGCATCAATCCCATGTGCAATAGGAAATAGGGATAGCGTAACCCGATCCTGTTTTTCTGCAGGACGTCTTCGGTGATCAGCGAATACACCAGATACGTGACGAGCGCCACGATGGCGAGCGGAAATCCCACGTAGGAAATATCCGGGGCCAACAGGAAAAGGGCCGAGAAAAATGCAAGGACCAGTGCCTGGATCGCGATCGCTTTTGTAACGGTTTTGGTTTTCTTAAGATGGAGGAGCGGTAGAAGCACGACGTTGAATCGGAGAATGGTGAGGTGGACCGACGGCGGCAGGAAGGAAACGGACGCGTAGGTGAAGAAAGAAAGGAGGTACGTGGCTACGGTGGGGAGGAATGCGAGCGACATCGCGTTGGGGATGGGGGCGTACTGGATCTTGCGGAACGTGCGCCACAGGACGTATAGCGCGACGGAGAACACCCCGAAAATGATCGAGCGCAGGGATACCAATGTCGCCGGTGCCATTCCTTGCGACAGGAAGTACTTTGCCCATACGGGGTTCAAGCTCCAGCAGAAAACGACGACAGTCATTAGCACCACGGCCAGGCGGTCATTCTGGTACGCACTGATCCTTTGTGCGCCTGCGGCCGTCAGCTCTTGCTGGTATACGATTTCCTCGTCCGGCGTAAGGTTGAGGCGGACGCGGAAGTGCATGATGCCTCCCAATCCCGGCCACATGCGGATGCCCTTCGTATGGGCGCTGAATTTCTCGTACACCGTAAGCAATTTCCGGATTCCGTCGACACTCCTGCTCGATGTGAACCGGTACACGATGTCCTTGCGCTCTTCTGCGCGGTCGTCGGGAGCGGCGTTTTTGTTGGAGGCGTGCAGGAGCGCGTTCAGGAATTCCGTGGGCTCCAGCCTTCGTTGCGCCAATGCCACATAGACCGCATCCAGCGATTTGAAATTCAGGTCATTGGCCGCCGCAAGCATTACCTTCGGGTCGAATTCCTCCACGTACCCGCGCCCCCGCTCGGTCAGTGCGTTTTGCAGGATGGCGACGCCGCTGTCGGCCAGCACGTCGCCTTTGATATTGCTAAGGGCAGTGCGGATGGTCGCGATGCCGATTCCCGTCTGCACCCAGTACAGCCAGTCGCGTTGCACGGTCTTTTCCGGACCGGTATCGATTTCCACCAACGAGCCCCTCTCCACTTTCTGGACGAAAGACGCTTCCTTGCCGTTGATGCGGATGGTCGTCAGGCGCAGGGCGTCTTCCGGGAAAAGCTGCAGCGCCGCATCCAGCGCCGTCGCACCTTCGGGGATCAGCGCGGAGGAATGGGGGCCGTACACGATCATCGATTCGCTGAGGATGTCGCTCTGCAGCGTGGTCCAGAATTCCTGGCTGCGGTTTTTCGTGTCATCGGCCAGCGGCGAGATACGCTTCGTCCATGGCAGGTAATCCAAAAACCCGATCGACCGGGAATCAAAACATTTCGTCGCGATGCCGAATTGCGCGTAGCGGTCCATCTCGTGGGTGCGTATCTTGCAGCGCACCCTCGTGCCGTCTTCCATGATGATGGTCGTATGCACTCCCTGGTAACCGTTGATGGCGGGGAGGTTGATGAAATCGTCGAACGTCAGGGCTTCGCGTTGGTACAGGCGGTGCAGAATGCCCAGCATGTGGTAGCAGGCATCGACCGACTCGCAGCGGATCACGGCGCCCACGCTTCGTTGGCGGGAGTCCCCTTGCTTGTCCAGGGCCTGCTCCAAATGAAGCCTTCGCCAGTTTTTCTTCTTGAAGGAGATATCGAATGTCTCGCTTGGGAATTCCTCTCGTATTTTGTTTTCGAGGGCCGGGATTATTTTTTTTGAGAGGGTCTCGTTCTCCTTCGCCAGCTCCTGTATCTGTTTGCTTACCTCGGGTTCCAGGATTTCGTAACACAACTCGGAGAGCTGGTTGCGCATGCCACGCATGCACAGGCGGTCGGCGATCTTCACGTATACGTCCAGCGTCTCCTTCGCGACCGCCTTCTGCTTCTCCTCGCTTCGGAATTTGATCGTCTGCATGTTGTGCAGGCGATCCGCCAGTTTCAACACCATGATGCGGACGTCTTTTTCCATGTACGTGAAGATTTTGCGCAACGTCTCGATCTTCTCGTTCGTAGATGCGGTCTTCTCGCTTTCCATCAGTTTCGTCGCCCCGTCGACCAGGGTCGCGACGTTATCCCCGAACGTGTCATGGATATCCATCAGCGTGAGCGGCGTGTCTTCCACCGTATCATGCAGAAGCGACGCCACGATGCTTTCGGCGTCCCCGCCAAGGTCTATCACGATATTTGCGACGGCGATGGGGTGGTTGAAAAACGGTTCGCCGGATTGTCGGTTTTGCCCCTCGTGTGCTTTCCGGCCCATCTCAAACGCTTTTTCTACGATCTTCTGATCTTCCTGCGAAAGATGGCGGATGCGCTGTGCGAACGAAGTCCAATCCATGGATAAGGATGAGTATACGCAGTTTGACTTAGAATGGAAAGATTTTATTGCTGTGAAGCCAAAAATGACCCCTCTTCGCCCTTCGCGGCCCTTTTAGAAAAAGAAGATCGAAGAGTCTTGATTTGTTGGCACTCCGAGCTAAACTTCTTCTAATTTACGACTTATTGACACATTTACTACATTATGGCGAAAGATCTAGAAAACAAAGGCGGCGGGGATGAAGCCGTGAACGACGGAACGGACGTACAGGAGCCCGAATTGCCCCCGGCGGCGCAGGATGCGCTGGCAGATGCCTCCATCATTATTGCCAAGAAAAACGCGGAGGGTAGCGATACAAGCGACGACACCATCATGCGTATGGCGGCGGGCATCTTTGACTTGCTGCGAAAAGCCGTTCCTCCGCACTCTTCCAGGAAAACGGGCGCGGCGTAAAACATTGTATTAAAAAGGCAAATTGGCTAGAATCATAGGCCTATCTAGTTTTCTGTCCCTGATGTCATCCGACCTGCCCATCGGCCCAGAGGACGAGCGTCTCTTGCGTGCGGCGATGCAGCGCCAGTCCGCTCGTAACCAGGAACAGAAGAGCGAGACCGACCCCGTTTTGGCCGAAGTGCAGAATAGCATCCGTTTCCGTTTGCTGGGATACGCCTTGGATGATTCGGTCATTCCCTGGCAGCAAGACGTGAAGCACGTGCGCAATCTTGAACGGAAACTCGTCGTCGATCCCAAGGAACTGAAAAGGGAGTTTGCGGTCATGCGTGAAAATCGTCCTTTCATGGAAACCGACGAGGCGATGCATGCGCATACAATTCTGCATACGAAGTTCGCGGCCGAAGGAGGGCATATTTCCCTGAACTCGAAGAACATCCTCTATAGGACGCGCCGCGAGGGATGGGTGTTGCTCGCCGGGTTGCAGGGGCAAGACGGCGTTTTCCATACGCTTGGCTACAACTACGGCCTCGACACCATGCCGGATGACGAGGAGGAGCTCAGGAACCTCGCCAAGAACACCCTGAGCGGCGACGACAAGCTGAAGAAAGACGTGGTTCCGGAGAAGACGGCCGTCAACTGGAGGACCGGAATCACCGGGCGTATCGAACCCGGCGTATTGGAAAAAATAGGCATCGAAGCCGGATCTCAAGGCGTGTCGCCGAGGCGCATCGGAATCGCGTCTGCCCTGAAGTACATCCTGACGAGCATCGCGCAGAAAAACAGGAAGGAGAAAATCACCTTTAACATCGGTACGCTGAACGACGTCACGCCCGGCAGCGAGGAGATGATCCGCAACACACCGAGCTTCCACCATAACACGCGCATTTTCCGCGAAGACATGGGGTACAGGCAGTACACGTCCGACATCGTCATCAAAGGGGCGCTTGGCGAACGCGAACGCGTCGCCATGGTTCGCTGGCGCGCGCGCTGGGACAAGGTGAGCGAGGCTTTGAAAGCGCTGCAGTCCCATGACAGCGTGTTGCATGCCAAAGGCTGGGATATCGATGCGCTGGAGGAACGCGCCGCGCATTTCCATGCCTTGATCCAGAGGGAGAAAAACGAAGGATCACACCTGTGACGGTTTGATCCCGATGCACAGGATTTCCGGCGCCGTGAGGAACCTGGGCCGCGCCATCGATTCGCCGACGCCATGCGACACGATGAGCGTCGTTTCTTTCGGAAGCGCGAAGGTTCCGCGGTCGTACTTCCTTCCCAGTTCGTTGGGGATCGGCGGGACGGAGCCAAGGAGCGGCAGGCGTACCTGTCCCCCGTGCGTATGGCCCGAAAGGATGAGGTCGGCCCGGTGGGTGCGCTCGTCGGTGATGGCGTCGGGGTTGTGCGTCAGCAGCACCACGGGTTTTCCATCGGGAATATCCGCGAGCGTTTTCCCAAGGTCGTAGCTCTGCATCCAGAAATCATCCGTTCCAGCCAGGATCACCGGTCCGATGTCTTTCCACTCGTTATGCAGAACCGTCACGTTGCATTCGTTCAGAACCTTCTCCACGTCGCGGGTACGGTCCTTCGTCATCGTGATTCGCCCCTTCATGATATCCCTTCCGGAATCGTGGTTGCCCATGGCGCCGAAGACGCCGAGCGGCGCGCGCAGTTCCTTCAATGGATCCAGAAGGTTCGGATCAGACGCGTAGTTATACAGGAAGTCCCCGCCGAGAAGGATCAGGTCGGGTCGCAATGCGTTCGTTTTGGCGACGAGCCGCCGCATGAACCGCCTTCCCTTGTACGGGCCGACGTGGAAGTCGCTGAGGAACGCGATCGAGAATTGTTTGTGCGTCTTCAATCCGACCGTGAGGGTTTTCGTCACGATGATCCACGGTTCGATGAAGCAGGAATAGACGAGCCCGAGCAGCAAGAGGCCGGTGGCGACGTTCGAGGGATACGTCAGCGAGATTGTCCCCGCAGCCAGCACGCACCCCAGGAGGACGATGAGTCCGTCCCAGAGGCGGGGCATGTGCTTGATGGCGTGCGGGATGAATCGCATGGGTGATCAGGATTTCTTGCCCTTCGCGAGCATCTTCACCAGGTACTGCCCGGTGTAGCTTTCCTTGGACTTGGACACCTCTTCCGGCGTTCCGGTCGCGATGACGCGTCCGCCGCCGCTTCCTCCGTCCGGTCCCAGGTCCACGATGTGGTCGACGGACTTGAGGACGTCCAGGTTATGCTCGATGACCAGCACGGTGTTGCCCTTGTCCACGAGGCGCTGCAACACGTCGAGCAGGCGCATGATGTCGTCGAAGTGCAGGCCGGTCGTCGGTTCGTCCAAGATATAGAACGTCTGCCCGGTGGAGCGACGCAGGAGTTCGGTCGCGAGTTTCACGCGCTGGGCTTCTCCTCCGGAGAGCGTATTGGCGCTCTGTCCCAGGTGCAGGTAGCCGAGACCCACGTCTTCCAACGTCTGCAGCTTCTTTTTCAGCGTGGAGATGGCGTTGAAGAACGTGACGGCTTCCGTGACGTTCATATTCAAAGCCTCGGAAATGTTCTTTCCCTTGTAGGTCACTTCCAGGGTTTCCCGGTTGTAACGCCTTCCCTGGCATACCTCGCACGTGACGAACACGTCGGGGAGGAAGTGCATTTCGATCCTCTTCATGCCGTCTCCCTCGCATTCCTCGCAGCGTCCGCCCTTCACGTTGAAGCTGAAGCGTCCCGGCTGGTAGCCGCGCACCTTCGCTTCCGGCACGCCCGCGAACAGGTCGCGAATGTCCGTGAAGATGCCCGTGTATGTTGCTGGGTTGGAGCGCGGCGTGCGTCCGATGGGGGACTGGTCGATGACGATCGCCTTGTCCAGGTGTTCGAGTCCTTCGAATCCGCCGACGTCCTGCGGGCGGGAGTGCGCCTTGTTGAGCTTGCGCAGGAGTTCCGGCGCCAGGATGCCGTGGATGAGGCTGGACTTTCCCGATCCGGACACGCCCGAGATGCCGATGAACGTGCCGAGCGGAAGTTCCACGTCCACGTGCCGCAGGTTGTGGTGGTATGCGTCCTTGATCTTGATAAGCTTGCCGTTGCCGGGCCTGCGCTTCTTCGGCACGGGAATCTGTTTCTTGCCGCTGAGATACTGGCCCGTGACGCTCTTCGCGTTGTTCATGATGTCCTTCGGTACGCCCTGCGCCACTACCGTTCCGCCGTACTTGCCGGCGCCCGGCCCGATTTCCAGCAGGTAGTCCGCGGCTTCCATCGTTTCCTCGTCATGTTCCACGACGATGACGGTGTTGCCGAGATCGCGCAGTTTCGTGATCGTGTCGATCAGGCGCGAGTTGTCGCGTTGGTGCAGCCCGATGCTGGGTTCATCCAGCACGTAGAGCACGCCCTGGAGCGCGGAGCCGATCTGCGTGGCGAGACGGATGCGCTGCGCTTCGCCTCCCGAGAGCGTGGAGGCGCTGCGCGAGAGGGTAAGGTACGTGAGTCCCACGTTTTCCAGGAAGCTGAGGCGCGCGATGACTTCGGTAAGCACTTTTTTCACGATCGTGTATTCGTACGTGCTCAGGCTGATCTTCGTCTTCTTTCCCGGTTCCAGGGAGGAGAAATATTCCTCCGCCTCGACGATGCTGAAGTCCGTTACCTCCACGATATTCTTTCCTCCCACGGTCACCCCCAGGATGGAGCGCTTCAAGCGTAGTCCGCGGCATTCCGGACAGGGGAGTTCCTGCATGTATTCTTCGATCTGGCTGCGGACGTAGTTGCTGTCCGTCTCGCCGTGGCGGCGCTGCAGGTTGGGGATCACGCCTTCGAAAGTGGTGCGGTAGGTGTTGCTGCCGTACTTGCCCTGGTCCATCTGCACTTGGATCGGCTCTTCGTATCCGCGCAGGATGATTTCCTTATGTTCGGGTTTGAGGTCCTTCCACGGCGTGCGCATGCTGAAACCGACCGTGGTTGCCAGCGCTTCCAGGACGTTTTGCATGTAGGTCATGCGGCTCGCGGACGTGGCCCACGGGTGGATGGCGCCTTCCGCGAGCGTGAGCGACTGGTTCGGCACCAGGGACGCTTCGTCGATCTGCAGGATGGATCCGATTCCGTGGCAGGTGCCGCAAGCCCCGTGGGGGGAGTTGAAGGAAAAGCTGCGCGGTTCCAGGTCCGGGATTTCCTCTCCCGGATGATCCGGGCAAACGAATGCCTCGGAGAAGCGGACTTCCTCGTTCGTGTCGGCATCCAGCACGATGAGCGATCCTTCGCTCTTGCGAAGGCATAGTTCCACCGAGTCCGCGAGGCGGCTCCTGTGCGGGTTGGTCTCGCCTTCCTTCACCGCCAGGTCGCGCACGACCAAGCGGTCGACGACGATCTCCACAGTGTGGGCTTTCTTCGGATCGAGTTTCACTTCCTCGTCCGTCGTGAGGATTTGGCCGTCCACGCGCATGCGCACGAATCCCTCGCGCTTGATGGCGTCGATGATACGGAAGTGTTCGCCTTTGCGTCCTTCGATGAGCGGGGCGAGAAGGTAGATTTTCTTTCCTTCGGTCATGTTCGCGATCGTTTCCACCATCTGGCTGGCGGACTGCCGTTCGAGCAGGCGTCCGCAGACGGCGCAATGCACCTTTCCAACCTTCGCCCAAAGCAAACGCATGTAGTCGTAAATTTCCGTTACCGTTCCCACCGTGGAGCGCGGGTTGCGCGGCGCCGTTTTCTGGTCGATCGAGATCGCCGGGCTGAGTCCGTCGATGCTGTCCACCTCCGGCTTTTCCATCTGCGCGATGAACTGGCGCGCATAGGCCGACAGGCTTTCCACGTAGCGGCGCTGGCCCTCGGCGAAGATGGTGTCGAACGCGAGCGTCGATTTGCCCGAACCCGAGACGCCGGTAATCACCGTCAGTTGGTTGCGGGGGATGGTGACATCAACGTTCTTCAGGTTGTGCATGCGGGCACCTTTGACGACGATATTCTGATGATCCATAAGTGAGGAAGGGAACGTTCCGCCTTCGTGTAAAACTTCGGCGAGACACGGAAAAACGGCCCGCGCGTGGCGTAGGCGAAGCCAGAGCGTAGCGATTTTGGGGTCCGTTGTCCAGGGTAAGGGGTGAGAAAGGTGTCGAGTCGCTGAGAAGATGATCATTGATTCTCCTAAAGAAGATTTTGTAACATTGTAAGTTTGATTTTCCTCTTTCCTAAGACACAAACTCTTCATTAGTCGAATATTGAGATAGTATCGTAATGCAGTTAATCTATATTAGGACGTTCTTTGAGAACATTGGCAATATTTAGGAGAGACAAGCGCCCTGCGTCCTTTGGTCAAATCAGGAAGACATTTGGGCTTAAGGCGCTTGTCTCATTTTCGAGGCAGCCCTGCCGGCAGGCAGGCACAACCGACGATTCGGTGTTCATCCGAAAGGAGTGTGCGACCATGAGTCGTGCGCAACAACTGAAGTCCGGCGACATTTCCCTGGGTCTGGCTCACGAGTGGGTTTGCGCGTTTGGACGGCAAGGCGGCACTGCCGCCATGCTGCAACAAACGATCGAAGATGCGGGCGTCATGCGGCGCATCATCGAAGCCATCAAAGGCGAAACGCAAACCGCGCCCGAACAGGACGCCGTGCTGAAAGTCCTGATGGACAGCGTCGAAAAGGGTGTCCAGTGCGAGAACGGAGTCTACCGGTTCTTCGATCCTGGCATTCCGCTCGTCACGCTGCGCAATCTTCCGGTAGTCCGCAAGAAGAAGCTCATCTACGCCCAAGACTGGTACGACCGGTACGACTGGGCGAAGCGCGAGGATGTTCCGCAGGAACGAACTCTTCGGATTCCCGTCGAAGGTTCCTTCAATAAGACCTTCGCCGATCAGGAGAAGCTTCTGGCTGCCGATGAAGAAGTGGCCTCAACGCGTAGCGTCGTCACGCTCCTCGTCATCAACGCACTGTCGACTGGCGAGCGTCTCTTGGCGGATCGCTACGTGCGCTGCATCGATAAGGACTCGGATGGTAACCGCGTCGTTGTCGGCGACTTCGATGCCAATGGCCTCTACGTCAACGACCTCTGGGTTGACTACTGCCTTCCGTACATCGGGGTCGCTGCCGCTCGGAAGTCCTGAACTTTGTTCCCTTGAAGGCTTGCGCCTTCTTGAATCCTTGAACCTCCGCGAATAAATGTCGCGGAGGTTCTTTTTTATGTGAAAAAAGATGTGACCATGGATTCGAAGCGATCATCCTGTATCATCGTATCCACGCATGTTTACCGGAATCGTCGAAACGACGGCCCCCATCCTCCGCAAGACCGATACGTCGCTCGTTCTCGAGCGACCCACTTCCTTTAAGGACCTCACGGTCGGGTGCAGCATCTCCGTTTCGGGCGTCTGCCTTTCGGTCGTGACATTCGACGAAGTCTCCATGCATTTCGACGTGGTCGGGGAGACCTGGGCCCGGACGAATCTCGGGACGAAGAAAGAAGGGGATCGCGTGAACCTGGAGCGTGCGCTTGCCGCGAGCGGGCGTTTCGAAGGGCACATCGTCCAGGGGCATATAGAAGGAACCGCGGAAGTGTTGGAATTGAAAAACGACGGGCAGTGGACGATGCTCACGGTCCGTCTCCCCGCGGATCTCCTTCCTTCGGTCGTTTTCAAGGGGTCCATTGCGATCGACGGCGTGTCCCTCACGGTCGCGGCGCTCAACGGCGATCTGTGCAGCATCGCGCTCATTCCTCATACGTTGGAAGTGACGACACTTGGGAAGCTCAAGGCGGGGGATACGGTGAATATCGAAACCGACATCCTCGCCAAGTACGTCGTTTCCATCCTTTCCAAGCAATCCGCATGAAGCATCGTTCGATGCAATCATCGGCGACATCTCCCCTCACTATTATCTTGAATGCGGAATCCGGCGTAGCGTATATATTCCAAGGCGATCTTTTTATTTCCAGCCGTACAACTACGGTTTTCCGCGAAGTCGGATGAAGCAGGAAATCGACCGCCCCCTTCCTTCCTTTATAGATCCCAACTGGAGGATCGGCATCGTCGCATCCACGTATCATAAGGAACACATCGACGCGATGGCGGAGGGTGCAAAGGAATTGCTGGCCGAAGCGGGGGTGAAGCAGGAGAACATCTCCGTGTACCGCGCGCCAGGATCGTTCGAGATCCCCGTGATCGGGAGTGCCTTGGCGAAATCGGGAAAAGTGGATGCCCTCATGGGATTCGGCATCATCGTGCAGGGGGAGACGCATCATGCCCGCTTGCTCGCGGAGTCCGTGACGCAGGCGATGATGGACATCCAGGTCCAGTACGCCATGCCCTTCGCCTACGAAGTCCTGTACGTGAACGAACTTTCCCAGGCGATCGACCGCACGAAAGGGCAATACAATAAAGGAAGGGAGGCAGCGTATGCCGTACTACATTCTTTGGCAGAGCTCCACCGAATCCGGTCGGAGGGACATTGAGCAAGGATTGTGTTCAGTCTAGCATGGGGTACGTTTCTTCCCACCCCACCCCATGTTCCGCCGCGTTCTGCTTACCGCAGCTGCGTTTGTCGCTTCGCAGGCGCTCTTTACGCTCAGTGCGTCCGCCGCATCCTTCCCGGATGTTCCCCGCGACCATCCGTTCGGGGCGTCCATCGCGACGCTTGCGGACCTGAAAATCGTGAGCGGCTATCCGGACGGGA
>CAZSMX010000022.1:5799-11046 GCA_964608325.1 uncultured Candidatus Peribacteria bacterium | reverse complement strand
TTGAGTCTTTCGCGGATGCCGGAGGAGGGTATAGTGTGCGGGCCATGACGAACCGCCACTACATCACCACCGCCATCGATTACCCCAACGCCGCCCCGCACATGGGCCACGTGCTGGAGAAAGTGCTCGCAGACGTGCTCGTCCGCTGGAAGCGCATGAAGGGCGACGAGGTGCGGTTCCAGATCGGCACCGACGAACACGGTACGAAGATCCAGCAGACGGCGAAGAAGGAAGGCATGGCGCCCCAGGCGCTCGTCGATCGCAACGTCCTGCTGTTCACGGCCATCTATGACAGGTTGGAAATCAGCTACGACCGTTTCATCCGCACGACGGACCAGGAGGTCCACTGGCCGACGGTGAAGGCATTGTGGGAGAAGCTGCGTGATGCCGGGGTATTGGAACAGCGCGCATACACCGGGTTGTACTGCAGCGGTTGCGAGCGTTTCGTGACGCCGAAGGACCTCATCGACGGAAAATGCCCCGATCACAATGTGGAGCCGCAATCCGTGACCGAAACGAACTGGTTCTTCAAGTTGAAAGGCAAGGAGGAACAACTCAAGAAGATCCTGTCGGACGGCACGTACACGATCATTCCGCCGCACCGCGCACCCGAGACATTGCAGCTCATCGAAGGGGGATTGGAGGATGTCTCGTTCTCCCGTCCGCGCACCACGCTGGATTGGGGCGTTCCCGTCCCGGGCGACGATGACCAGGTGATGTACGTGTGGTGCGATGCGCTGACGAATTACATCTCCGGACTCGGCCTTCTCACGGACCATGCGGAAGCGAAGTTTTGGGATGATGCCACCGTCACCCACGTCATCGGAAAAGACATCGCGCGTTTCCACGCCCTTATCTGGCCCGCGATGCTCATCGACGCGGGGATCCGCACGCCGGACAACCTGCTCATCCACGGTTTCGTGACCAGCGAGGGAAAGAAGATGAGCAAGAGCCTGGGCAACGTGGTGAATCCCGTCGAAGTGATCGAGAAGTACCCGGTGGACGCCCTGCGTTTCTACCTGACGCACGAGATTCCCGTCGGCAACGACGGCGACTTCAGTTGGAAGCGTTTCGGCGAGGTGTACCAAAGCAAGCTCGGTAACCAGCTGGGCAACATGCTGAACCGCGTGCTGGTGATGTTGAAGAAAGAAGACGCCGACCTCACCGTTCCCGTCGGGGGACCCGAGGCCGAAGAGGCTATCAAGCAGTGGAAGCAGTACGCCGAGTACATGGATGCGTTCGAGATCCACAAGGCCGCGCAGCAGATCAGCGGTCTCATCAGCCAGATGAACGAGGCATTCAATATCGCGGCACCCTGGACCATCAAGGACGATCCGAAGAAGAAGCTGGAGATCCTCAGCAATTTTGCCGAGAGCCTGCGCCACGTCGCGCTGATGCTCCTGCCGTTCATCCCGGATTCCGCGCGCAAGATGTCCGCGCAGTTGGGTGTGCCGTATGCCGCCGACATGTCCGACAAGGATTTCGTCGTCACGGACGAGATGAAGGCGTGGAACGGCGTGAAGGACTGGAAGCGCACCGGCGAGCCAAGCATCCTGTTCCCGAAGGTGGAGGAGGCGCCCGCGGCCTGAATTGTCTGGAAAGGCCAGGAGTGCTACAGTGAAACCACGTCGGAGCTAGACCGAGCGCGTTGCGGGTGACTACCGGGAACGAGCAGGCGGCCGGACGTTTACTTCTTACTCCCTTTCGTATGTTTGATCCTATGTCAGACCTTACGGGCGGATCGCAGCACCACGATGACAGCATGTCGTCGTCGCCTGCCCCCTCCCGACCTCCCCGCAGCGGCGGAAACTTCCAGGGCGGCGGCAACCGTTCCTTTGCGAACGATCTTCACTCCGTGACGATCCACGCCAAGCAGCGCACCTTCTACATCGACCTGAAGGAATCCGGAAACGGCAAGTTCTTCAAGGTCTCCGAGAAGTCCCGCGGCGGCCAGAAGACCACGATCATGTTCGACGCCGAAGACCTCGATAAGTTCATCGATGCCTTCGCCGAAATGAAGAGCAAAATGTAATGCAGGCATGAAAGACAACCCTCCGGGTTTTCTTTCATGAACTATCTTTCCGGCAATGAGCGCTTCCAGCGTCGGGACCCGCGAGACCCGGCGCTTCAGCGCGTCTTTATTTATTGAGTTGCCACTGTCTTCCCGAGATGGGTTTTCCTCCGGGCACCTGCACTTTTACGAGGTAAATCGTATCCCCGCTGCACGTCAGCGCCGCCGCGTCGGGATGGGGTGTTAACGATGTCTCCAGGACTTTCAAATCCTCGCCGTTGATCGTCATCGTCACGCCTGGCCAGGGGACGAGGGCGCGCACCTTGCGGTCGATTTCCACGGCGGATGTGTCGCAGGGATTCACGATGCCGTCTTCGCGCGTCAGTTTTTTGCAGATGGTGATGCCTTCTTGTGGTTGGGGCGTAGGGCGTAGGGGTTTTCTGAGCGTATCGACCAAGAGATGCGCTGCCATCTTGGACAGCTTCTCGCGCATGACGGGAGCGGTCCAACGGTCTTCGATCTTGATCTTCGATTCCGCGAGGATGTCGCCCGCGTCCAATTCTTCCGCCATGATCTGCACGCTGATGCCGCTCTCGGTATCGCCCGCCAGGATAGCGTGTTCTACCGGGGAGGCACCGCGCCAGCGGGGGAGCAGAGAGCCGTGCACGTTGATGGGGGCGATGCGTGGTAGTTCCAGGATGTGCCGTTTGAGGATTTTCCCATAGGCAACGACGACCAGGAAGTCGGGTGCGTCCATGCCGTGGTTCTGGAGGTAATCCGGCAATTCCTTGTTGATGTTCTCGGGTTGGAACACGGGGATGCCATGCTTCTCCGCAAAGACCTTCACGGGGGGAGGCGTGACAATCTGCTTCCGCCCCACCGGTTTGTCCGGCTGCGTAACGACCAGCGTTACCTGGAACGCAGGGTTCTTCAAAAGCTCTTCGAGCGCGGGGACGGCGAAGTCGGGGGTGCCGCAGAAGATGATGGAGAACCGTTCCATAAGGGGAGTGTAGCAGTGATGAGGGTGTGATATGTAGGAAAGTAGGAGGGTAGGGAGGAAGTAGGATTTTTTCTGCCCACCTACCTTTCTACTTTCCTACTCAACCTACTTCCTAGTCACGCACATCCAACTTCACATTCATCTGTCACAACGAACATCACCCCATCACGCAACACCACTAGATTGTGAAATTCATGCCAGAAACGTAGCATCAATCCCTTTATGCCCGTTTCGCACAACGATGCCCAGGCCGCATTGAAGCTTCTCACGGAGGCCAAGCGCGTTGCCTGCGTGTGCCATCGGAATCCCGACGGCGACGCCATCGGGAGCGTGACGGGAATGGCCCTGCTGCTCGAAAAACAATTCCCGGGAAAACAGATCACCATGCATTGCGTGGATCCGTCTCCGGATACGTTCCTGTACCTGTCGTCCGCCCAGCGCATCCAGAATACGCTGAAGCTGGAAGCCGGCGATGCGGCCGTGGTCGTGGATTGCGCGGAGCCGAAGATGACGCAGATGCAGGAGTCCGTGCCGCAGCTATTCGACGGGTCGATTCCCGTTCTCATGATCGACCATCACCCGACAAACCCCAAGTTCGGCACGGTGAACATCCTGGAGCCCTCCGCAGCCTCCAGTTGTGAGATCGTCGTGGCGCTGGCCGATGCGCTGAAGTGGGAAATGGATAACGAGATCGCCACCTGCCTTCTCACGGGCGTCTACACCGACACGGGCGGCCTCTTGCACAGCAATACGACGGCCGAAGTCTATCGCACGGTCGCGCGCCTCCTTAGGGCCGGTGCACGCCAACAGCTGATCGTCTCCGCGGTGTTCCGCACGGCGGATTTGTCGACGTTGCGCTTGTGGGGTCGGGTATTGGAAAAGATCACGGTGACGGAGGAAGGGGGGGCGGTCTCCGCGGTGACGGAGGGGGACTTCCGCGCGACAGGAGCCGATCCATCCGCGTTGTCCGGCGCCATCGACTACGTGAACGCCGTGCCGGGCATGCGCTTCTCAATGGTCCTGTCCGAGCGTGATGGCAAGGTGAAAGGATCCATCCGCACGCTCCGCGAAGATGTCGACGTGGCCGCGATGGCGGGCAAGCTGCAGGGCGGCGGACACCGGAAAGCCGCGGGCTTCGCGGTGCAGGGCAAGCTGAAGCCGGAGGTCCGCTGGAAGGTGATCGAGGAGAAGAAGGAGGAAAAGAAAAACCCCTGATCAGCGGACCAGGGGCAGTGCGCAATTCGGAGCAATTGTTTTCGATGCGGTCAATCGTTCCAGAATAACGCGATGAGATCTGCCAAACCCCACGGTTCGCATTCGGCCAGGTACGACAACATAGGCTTACTCCTTCAAGCGGTGCGGGCAGAACCGAAGCGAGCATAGATCCTTTTCGCCGTCGATCCAACGGGAACGTGTGTCGATGATGAAAAAACCGGACGGGGAGCCGTCCGGCGAAGCGTCTTCACCGCTTCTTAGGAAAGGAGGAAGGGAATTGCGAGTGTAACAATCGAAATCGTCGGCGCAGCCCAGCGAACCCATGCGTGGTCCGAGGCTGCTTGTGGCAATCCGTTCGGACGGTGGTAGTCCGCGGCGTGCCAGCTGCTGTCCCACCACCCCTGGCAGAACCAGATGACGGATACCTGCCATCCATGCCGGAACCCGGGATGTGCCGCCAAGACCATGGCGATCAGGACCCATGCCATCGTGCGTCCCGGCGGATCAAGTTTGTTGGCGTGCGTGGCTGCGTGTAAGCGGAAATCCATGATTGCCAACGCGGTTCCCTGAATGAGTACGGACCACCATGATAATGGCATTTTTTCGAGGGCGTTGAGGGTGATAAGTCCTCCGTACAGTCCGAAAAAGACCAGGGCCAGCAAGAGATTCTTAGACACGGGTATGCCTCCGTTCACTGTGAAAAAGCGTTGGGTGAAGAACGTTCGGAGTATGAACGCATCTCCCCCGAACCGGAAGCCCGTTGGAAGGTGATCGAGGAGGAGAAGGACTCTGAGAGGTAAGGTCGTGCCTTTCCGATGGGTCGAACGCGAATGACCTCACCCCGACCCTCTCCGCTTTGCGGAGAGGGAGGCCAGGCAAGTTTCGGTGAGGGGTGAATGTCGTGATGAAATGCCATCGATCGCAGCCGATAGGCTGCGGAGGTTGCGAGTTTGATCTGCCTAAAAGAACCCCCTCTCCTTCACAAAGGAGAGGGCTGGGGAGAGGTCGTTTAGGCGCATAC
>CAZSMX010000022.1:2417-5699 GCA_964608325.1 uncultured Candidatus Peribacteria bacterium | reverse complement strand
TCCGTGAGGTAGAAGAGCTTCTGCAAGCTGTCGACCGTCGCGGGGGACTGCTTCAGCAGGATCTGGAGTGAGGAGTTGGTGATGATCGGGCGGCCGAAGGGGGATTCCACGAAGTCGTCCACGTCCTGCGTGATGGTCGTGACGCCCAGGTAGTACTTGCGGGCGCGCTTCACGATTCCATAGAGGAAGCGCGCGGAGTCCTCGTGCTGCATCAGGTTCCAGGCTTCGTCGATGACGAGTAGGCGCTTCTTCATGTCCGCGCGGATGCGGTTCCAGATGAAGTTCAGCACGATGTAGATGGCGATCGGGCGAAGCTGTTCCTCAAGGTCGCGGATCTGGAAGACGATCATCTGCTTGTCGAGGCTGACGTTGGTCTTCTGGTCGAAGAGTCCCGCGAAGGATCCCGTGGTGTACTTTTGGAGCACGCTGGCCATGTTCTCACCGCCGTCCGTCGTCTGGAGCACATCCACGAGCTGCTGCAGCGTGGGGGGTTCCAGTTCGCCCGGGTTCGGCGTCGTGAGTGTAATACCGTTGAGCGCGTAGGTGTCGATGATCGCCTTGTCCAGGATACCGTCCTCGGCGGGCGTGACCGGTCCCAGCATGAGGCGCAGGAGTCCGTGCAGGTTGATCACCGCGCTGCGCAGCACTTCGCCTTCCGCCGCGTCCTCGCCGCGAACGGCCTTGGGCAGGTCGAACGGGTTGATGCGGAACTGGCTCTGGATGGACATGGGGATGAAGGATCCTCCCACGGCCTGGCAGAGGTTGGTGTATTCGTTTTCAGGGTCGATGACGAAGACGTCGGTTCCCAGCATCAGGTAGCGCAGGATCTCCAGCTTCGCGGTGTAGGATTTACCCGCTCCGGACGTAGCGAAGAGGTTGCTGTTCGCGTTCGGGAGGTCGAAGCGGTCGAAGATCACAAGGGAATCGTTGTGGCGGTTGATGCCGTAGAGGATACCGTGGTCGTCTGTCAGGTCGCTGGACGAGAACGGGAAGCTGGACGCCAGCGGACTCGTATTCATGTTGCGGTTGATCTCCAGGTCGTCCTGGGCGATGGGCAGCGTGGAGTTCCATGCGTGTTCCATCTGGAAGTACGCGGGCTTCGTCAGCACCAGCTTTCCTCCCAACAGGGACTCTATATCCGTCTGTACTTTCTTCAGCTTCTCTTCATCCTCCGCATACAACGTGATGTACATGCCGAGCTGGAAGAGCTTCTCCTGGCCGCGGGCCAAGAGGTCGCGCAGTTCCTCGGCATCCTGCAGGGCGGCTTCCAGCGTCGGATCGCGCACGATGCCGCGCTGTTCCAGCATGCGCACGGAGGAGCGGAGTTCCGCCACCTTCTTGCGAAGCATCTTCATGATCGCCTTGTTGGAGCTGGGGTAGATGAACTGGGCGATATCGAACGTCGCATCCAGGTTCACCGTCTGGCTGAGCCAGTTGGGATAGATGTAGTTCGGCCAGTTGTAGACGTACAACGTGCGGGCGAACATATCGTTCACCATGATGTCCTTCGTGCGGATCTGCATGCCGGCCGGCGCGATAATATCCAAGACTTTCTGGAGTCCTTCCTCGTATTTCTTGATTGCATCGCGATCTTCGTCCGTCAGGACGTCGCCGTCTTTCTTTTCGCTCAGCACATCGATGGCCTGCTTGTTGAGGCCGAGCAGTTCGTCGATCGCCTCCATGAGAGGGGACTTGAGCGGGGACGGCGTTGAGGGGTTCGGAGTGTTCATTTGTGTGTTGGACATGCGGAAAACGTTTCTCTTTATTATAGCAAAAACCGCCTATTTTCACAATACGGGTCTCAGAACGATCCCAAAGGGGTCGCTCCACTGCTCTTTCGGCCGTTTCTCTGTATTATAAGGCCAAGATCATCGATTCCGGGAACTTCCACCACGGACAGGCCGGAGAGGATGATTTCCCGGTTCTCGGCGATAGCACTGAGGCGCTGGGAGGTGACGTCGATCAGCTCGTTCATGACATTCAGCGTGGTTTTGACCTCGCGGACCATGGCATCGGCCTCTGTCTGGTCGGTTTGCGCCTGGATGAGCTGCTCCTGTTTCTGACTCACCGTCGTGTAGTCCTTATTGGAACGGGCGCGGCTCAGGTCCCGGGAGATGGCCGATGCGGCGGCACGCTTGGCCTTGGCATCGGCTTCCTTTTCCCGTTGTTCCTGCGCCAGCAGCTCTGCCTGGGTCTTCGCGGCGTTGAAGTACGCGGTCAACGCTGTCACGTATGCATCCAGCGATTCCTGCCGCTCCGACGTGCGGTTTAGCATGTCGGCGATATCCACTTCCAGGGCGTCGCTCAATGCCGTCAAAAGCTGGAACGCCTCACTCACGTGTTCACCTCCTTCCGCGCGCAGGGCCTGTTGGATTTCCACTCCCTGGAGCGCCGTTTTCACCGACGACTCCGCCGTCTTTGCCAGGAACAGAGCCGTGTGCACGCCCAAAAGCGCGCTGGGGCGGAAGATGTCCGGACTGATTTTCCCCGTGCGCATCAGTTGTCCCGCGTACAAAAGCGCCTGCCTGGCGGCCGTGATTTTCCCTGAGTCTTGCGTTGCACCGAAGCATCCCGCGAGAATGAATGATGTTGCCGCGCCGATGACGAATGTCTTTTTCACGGGGTGAAGTATAGAGGTCGATGCGTTTCCATCGCAATGGAGGCTTAAGCACCCGGACCTCACCCGCTCTTCGTGCACCCTCTCCTACAAGGAGAGGGAAGATGGAAAGAATCTTAAATTGTTGTTCAAAACATGAGTACATTCTATGAGCAAGAACAAATTTTGTTTCCTACTGGATGGCAGTATGCTTACTGCTATAGTTCGCACGAATCCCCGAACAGGACTTTTGTTCAACACACCGAAATGTTCCAGCATCTTTCCACCGAAGCAGAACAAATTCTGAACACCGAATACGGTGAGGGAGGGGCGACTGTTTCGTGGCAGCGTCCGCAGGACGCGGGACACGGGGACCTGACGACGACCGTTGCTTTGCAGTTAGCCAAGAAACTGGGAAAGAACCCCCGCGAGATCGCGCAGGTTTTGGCGGACAAAATCGCGCTTTCCCCGTCGGTCGAAAAGGCCGAGGTCGCCGGGGCCGGATACGTGAACGTGTGGCTCACCGCGTCCGCGCTCATGAAGGCGTTGGATGAAGCGTCGGAGTCCGTGAATGCGAAGAAGCCGAACAAGAAGGACGATCCCGTCATCATCGAATACTCCCAGCCGAATATCGCCAAGCCGCTGGGCATCCACCACATCATCGGGACGGTGCTCGGCCAGTCGCT
>CAZSMX010000022.1:0-2317 GCA_964608325.1 uncultured Candidatus Peribacteria bacterium | reverse complement strand
ATCGTGAAGTTCGACGACGAGAACATGCCGCCGTACCTGGTGCAGAAAGGGGACGGGGCGACGCTGTACTCCACGCGCGACATTGCCCAGATGCGCTACCGCATGGATGAGTACCATCCACAGAAGATCCTCATCTGCACCGACATCGCCCAGAAACTGCACTTCGAACAGCTTGCCGAAACGTGCAAGCAGTTGGGATGGGAACTCCCCGCATTCGAAAACGTGCTTTTCGGCCGCATGCGTTTTGCGGACAAGAGCATGAGCACGCGCAAAGGGAATATCTTGAAATTGGAGCACGTCATCGAGGAATCCATCGCGCGCGCGGATGAAGTCATCAAGGAACGCGGCGACGCAATCCAGACGGACGATCCGAAGGATTTGGCGGAGATGATGGGCGTCGGCGCCCTCGTGTACGGCATCCTGAGCCAGAACCGCAAGATGGACATGGTGTTCGATTGGGACAAGATGCTCAGCTTCGAGGGAAACAGCGCGCCGTACCTGCAGTACACGCACGCCCGCGCCAAGAGCGTGCTTCGCAAGTCAGAGGAAGCAGTTGGCGAACTCACCGTGAAGGATGGTTACCAGCTTTCCAAGAACGAACGCGTGCTCATCGGCACGTTGCTCCAGTTTCCGCACGTCCTGGAAGAGGCGCGCACGGAGCATCTCCCGCACAAACTCGCCAACTACCTGTACCAGCTCGCGCAGGATTTCAACGGTTTCTACAACAGCGAGCAGATCCTGAAGGCCGAAGGCGATGTCCGCCTCCTCCGATTGTCCCTTACCACCCGTACCGCCGACGTCCTTAAGGCCGGCGCGGCCCTCCTCACTCTTCGCGTTCCCGAACGCATGTAATCCCTTTTTCCCTTCCGGTCCCATGTCCTATTCCAGTTCCCGTCCACGTTTTACTTCCAAGCGACGCCGCAACGGCAAGCCCTTCGTTGGCTTCCTGCTCGTCGCATGCTTCGGCATCCTTTTCGCGGGATGCGGCGGCTCCACCGCCGAGCGCCCCGACTTCGTCTTCACGCAGGACGACGTGGCGAAGTTCCGCGAGCTCGCCAATGACGCGCAGGTAGCGGCCACGGGCAGCGGAATCCTTACCGGAAGCGGCGGGATCCCGTACCTGGAGGCATTGCCCTCGGGCAGCGGTTCCCTGAAGGGCAACCCCGACGAAGTGATCCTGGATCTCAGCCAGCTTCCCATGTACAAGGCGATCCGCACCGGGCAGTCCGGCACCAGCAATTACTTCCAGGTGACCAATGCCTTCGTGAACGTGCGCAGCGATACGTCCGCCACGGCGGCGAACATCGGGCGCCTGGAGCGCGGCGCATCCGTCGAAGTCGTTGAATTCCCGCGCGCCGATTGGGCCAAAGTCAGGATGTCGGACGGAAAGGAAGGATTCATCGCCTCGCGCTACATCGCGAAACTCACGACCAATGACAAGCTTCCGGAGGAGCAGAAGAAGTATGCCGGCCTCTACTTCGTGAACTTCGCGTTCGTGAATATGCGCGCCGAGGCCAAGCAGGGAAGCGCGAAGATCGGGGAGATCCCGGGGCAGGCGATCGTAAAGCCGGAAAGCATCGCAGGCGGATGGGCGAAAGTGACTCACGGAGGCCAGACGGGTTACGTATCCGATGCCTATCTGAAGCCGTTTTCGCCGCAGTTCGTCGTCCGCCAGGATTCCTACTCGCTCCCGATCCTCTCCTATAACGTAGAAGGCAACCCAGACGCGCTGAAGCAATTGTCCGACCATGTGACGAGACTTCGAGCCGACGGCTATTCCATCGTTACCCTGAAGCAGTTCTACGACGTACTGATGCAGCAACAGCAGCGCAACGTCGTCTTCGAAGGCAAGAACGTCGTCGTCGGCATCACGGGCGTGAACGCCGGCAACGTGAAGGCGGTATCGGATACCCTCAATGCCAACCGCATCAACGCGACGCTCTTCCTCCAAACCAAGGACGTAGGTCTTACGGGTATCACCGAGAAGCAGATCATCACGCTGTTGGCCAACGGATTCGATATCCAGTCCGCCACGCACACGGGCGACGACCTCCGCGCCCTGACGAACGCGCAGGTGCAGTTGGAAATGAAGCAAAGCCGCAAGATCCTGGAGGACCTGACGAAGCGCACGATCTTCGGTATCGCGTATCCGGACGGGGGCACCAACGACCGCGTGATGGAGCTGGCCGCCGAGGCGGGATACTTGCTCGGCGTGAGCAATAACAACGGTGCGACCTTCCGCAGGGAACAGTTCCTCAGGCTTCCCAGCATCCAAATATTCCCGAGTACGAGCGCGGATGAGGTGATCGGTGCGGTG
>CAZSMX010000021.1:0-11084 GCA_964608325.1 uncultured Candidatus Peribacteria bacterium | reverse complement strand
TGAACAAGATCGACCTTGTCGCGAGCGAAACCGATGCCATCGTGAAAGCGCTGAAGAAAGCCAAAATCGACATCTTCATGGGAATCTCCGCCGCGACCAGGACGCATACCGACGATCTCGTCGCCAAGCTGCTTCCCATCGTCATGGAGGAACGCCTCAAGCGCGAGACCGTGCAGGAAGATGACGATGAAAAGAAGGAATTGCCAGTGCTGAAGCTGCAGGAGGAGTCGGACAAGATGGGCGCCTACCGCGTGACGCATACCGAAGGACGCGTGCAGGTGAAGGGAAAACGCCTGGAACAGTTCACCAAGATGACGAACTTCGATTCTGCGGGAGCATTGCAACGTTTCCAGCATGTGATCGAGAAGATCGGACTGCCGAAGGCCGTGAGGCACACTCGGCAATCCGAGGATGATTCCGTCTTCATCGGGGACGTAAACGTGACGGCGTATTTCTAAACCGCCTTCGCTCCTTTCTGAGGAGCTTCGCCGCATTATACCGCGACTCCGTCCCTATCCGCTTTTTTTCGGGACTGCCCGCCCTTGCGTCCGATTCTTTCGTAAAACTCCTTGCCATGCCGCTTGGCCGTCGTCAGCCCGCCGCGTTGGCCGGCTTTCTGGCGCGTCATGCTGGAGCGCTGCGGACGCTGGGGCACGCTGCTTTCGTCTTTGCCGCTCACGGTCTCATCGGCACGCTCATCCTCGGGCGCATGTTCATCTGGATGGAGCATAAAAATGGGAGAATGGGATAGAACGGCATTCACTGACGTTGAAGAACCGATGAACTTACAGGAATTGGTTGGTTTTGTGTAAAGGTAGTGGCCCAGACCAGGGTCGAACTGGTGACACCTCGCTCTTCAGGCGAGTGAGCTGCGGCTCGAGTTGTTTCTTTTGCCTCGCTAAAGCTCGGCGCACTGAGCTACCGGGCTTCACGATTGATGATAATGGTGGCCCAGACCAGGGTCGAACTGGTGACACCTCGCTCTTCAGGCGAGTGCTCTACCACTGAGCTACCGGGCCAGGTAACTAATTGAGCCCGCAGACTATACCAGAGTGAGTTTTGTACGAAAAGAGTGGTTTTATAATGCCCTGGTGGAGCTGAAGGGACTTAAACCCTCGACCTCCGCAATGCGAATGCGGCGCTCTATCAACTGAGCTACAGCCCCAAGGATGCTGAATTATAGAACGACGAATCAAAAAAAGAACGTCATTATTTACAATAACCTTCTTTAATGGTATATATACCTTCTTTCATTCATTTCTTATGCGTCTCCGCTCCCTTTTCCTGGCATCGGTCCTCTTCCTGTCCGCAGGCACTGCCGTCGCGCAATCCGCATCGTCTTCCTCCGCGGGAACGGTGACGTTGTCGGTTACCGACGGAAAAACGACCATCGCCCCGGGAGATAGCATGATCTACATCGTGACGGCATTGCAGACCGCGCAGCCGACGCGCGACGTGACCATCACGCTGGAGATGCCGCTGGGAACGGACCTCATTACCGCCGACAACGGCGGTACGGTGAACGGACGCACGGTACGTTGGACGAATGCGACGCTGACGCAGAACACGAACCGCATCTTTACGGTGCAGGCACGCGCCATCAACAGCCTTACGAACGGAACCGTTCTCACGGCCGTCGCCGACGCCGCCGGAATGCAGGCAACGGACACCACGACCGTCCAGTCCGGACCCGGAAGCACCAAGTCCTACGCGCTCACGCTCACGGACAACAAATCCATCGTCCGCGCCGGCGCCACGCTGAATTACGTCCTCACGGTGAAAAACAACAGCGCTGCCGCCCAGACGGATTCCGTCACGGTCCAGGGATCCACTGCTTTGACGGTACAGAGCGGAACGCCGCTTCCTACCTCCGTCGGCACGAATAACGTGACGTGGTCGAACGTTTCCTTCAATCCCGGCGAGACGAAAACATTCACGTTCAACGCGCAGGTAGCCGCCGACGCCCGAACAAACACGACTATCGATACCCGCGCGACCGTTGCGACCGCCACGATGTCCGACCTCACGCGCATCGATAGCAACGCGTCGTCCAGCAGCTCTTCGCGCTCCAGCAACCGCAGCTCCTCTTCGTCCTCACGCCGCTCCTTGTCCAGCTCCAGCGTGCGCGCGGCCGGCAATCCCCTGTTCCGCCTCACGGCGAACACCGCCGAAGTGATGCCGAACGGAGACATCCGCTACACGCTGTTCGTGCAGAACGTCCTGCTCCTGAACATCCGCGATGCCACGGCGTCCGTCGTTTTCGATCCGGCACTCGCATCCGTGACGAACGCAGGAAACGGAGTTACCTCCGGAAACAACCAAATTCGTTGGCCGATTTCGTCACTGGCTCCGGGCCAGGTATGGCAGACGACATTCGCGCTGCGTGCGAACGGTTCGCTCCCGAACGGAAGCATCATCACGGCCAGCGGCCGCCTCACGGGCACGGATGTGAACGGTTCCACGCTCAACGAGCGCGTTGCCATCGCCACGGTTAGCGTCCTTTCGCCCTCTTCCCTGCCCGATACGGGAGCCGCCTCCGATATGCTCTTCTTGGCGCTGAGCGGCGTTTTGGCGCTGTTCTTGGGCATCGCGCAGAAGCGATCGCTGAGCAACTGAAGCACGTTTTTAGAAGGGTTTGCTAAATATTGTAAATTGTGTTACAATATTTTCTTATATACACATTAAAAAACATAAACATATGAAACATCCGTCTACAGGTGCCATGGGCATCATTCCTCTTCTGTCGCTGGCGCTGGTGCTGAGCACCGCTCTGACCGTTTCCAGTACCGCGCAGGTCCTGAGTTTGGATTCGGAACATACAGGTGAAAAGATGGCCGCGGTTCAGAACAACGGATCGCACCTGTCGCTGGATAATCAGGTGAAGCGACTCCAACAGCGCATCGAAAGGCGTTTCGGCGTCACCGCTTCGGCATACAACGTGAAGCTGGCCCTCATCGAGCGACACACGCTCCTCGGGCACAACATCAACGTCGGCTTCTCCGGACTGACGGGGGTGCATGCCGCTCCTTCCTGGGTAGCGTCCCTTTCCGAGCATCCGGAGTGGATCGTCTTTAATGCGAACAAGGTATCCTTCGGGATCGACCAGGCATTGGTGCTCGCTTCGTTCGACGCGGAGTACCCCGCTGGCATGGAACGCGCGACGCACGCACAGGTCGCCGAGACGTTTGAAGATAACGGCGTCCTGCGCGCCACCATCGTCGGCACGCCGAAGGACGGATACGTCATCGATACCGTTCTTGCCGCCAAGACGATCGCCAATGCCTTTGCGAAACAGGAACAGTCGGTGATCATCCCCGTCGAGTTTCAGAAAGGAACGGTGGTGAAAGACGGCGTACCGCTTACGCTACTTGCCACGGGCAAGTCCGAGTTCGCATCGTCCCCTGCCGGACGCAAGCACAACGTCCGCAAGGCGATCAATGAAAAATTGAACGCGACCATCGCTCCGCAGGGCAAGGAATTCTCGTTCAACAAGACCCTCGGCGGACCGGTCACCTACAGCCGCGGTTGGGTGGATTCGCTGATCATCGTGAACGGAAACCAGCTCGAGCCGGCCGCCGGCGGAGGCATCTGCCAGGCAGCCACCACGCTGTACCGCAGCATCGTCCTGGCCGGTTTGCCCGTAGGCAAGCGCAAGCCGCACAGCCTGTACGTCACGTACTACAAGAAGTTCGGCCTGGGCATCGATGCCACCATCTACCCGGGCAAGCAGGACCTCACGTTCGTCAACGACACGCCGGGTGACATCGTCATCCTCGCTCATACCGACGACAAGCACGAAGGGTACGTTTCTCTCTACGGAGTAGACGACGGACGCACCGTGGCCATGGACGGGCCGTACCTGGGCGCCACCGCTCCGGAATGGATGAAGGTGAACGGCCGCCCCGTCAGCTCCCGCGAAGTGGTATGGAACCAGACGATCACGCGCGCGGACGGAAGCGTGACGTACAACCTCATCGTTTCCAACTACTCCAAGATGCCGGCTAACAGCCTTGCGAAGGAATTCCCGGCTCCGGTCGGCCTGGCAAACTTCTACGATCCGGTGGAAGAGCCCGCCGCAACGGTGGCAGGAAACCTGTAAGAGAAATAAGGAAAAGGGGCCGGGAGGCCTCTTTTTTAATGCTCGAAAACAAGTACAATGATCTGCTTATGGGATTAAATGAGGAAATGCAAAAGGCACATAAAGAAGAACACTACGCTGTTTTACACGAAGAAGCAGTAGAGCTTTTGCCAAAGCTATCAGATAAATTTAATAGAGAAGCAAAAGCAGTAGCGCAAGTTCTCATGAATAGCTCAGCAGAAACAGACATCAAGGCATTTGTGCATGATCGGGACATTCTTCAGGCTTATGATCTAAACAGAGAATATGGCATCAATCCTGCGCCTCTTTTTAATATAAATGTTGCTTCATCACGTGTTCGACATCGGGTAATAGATATTTTTGAAAACAAGGATCCGGACATTAGGGAATACTTCGATGCTTTTATATCGCAGATTCAACAGATCAGACGACGTAAGCTTTTAGGAAGAAATACTGAATCCAAGCTGGCATTCTTAAAAAATATTTCCCATCATTCTTTTGCAGAGCTTCTGAGAGAAAAAGGAAGGATCGGTACCGAAGTACACGTTGCCTTTAGATCAATCCAAGATAAAGCAATTGAGCTTTTGCTAAAGCAAAAGAATAGAATCTCCAGTGAGAATAAACGCGAAGAAATTCAAAACGTGATTGATCAAATCAATGTCGAGATTTTCTTTCATAAATTGCATCATCTAGCGGCTATTCATCCTTATTGTGAATGGGATCTAGAGGAGTTTTTTCGGATTTACTCAGATGAAATTATGCAAATTATCGGCGATTACTCGAACGTCTCCAAGAAAATTGGGACTGATTCAATTCTTAATGATATTTCCTTTACAAGTAATAAAGGAATCGAGGTTTCGTATGCAAAATTAGATAAAAGTTTCATTGGGTTGGGAGACGATTATGGTGATTGCACTGCCCAAGAAGTGAGAAGTCAGGTTGATCCAGAGATTGCAAATATAGGATGGACGGTTTTCCCTTGGGTACTTGATCCATATTATCGCGTACTCCTGACGACAATTGATGGCGAAAAAGCCTTAAAAGGTCATATCACTCCACTAATAATTCAAGACAGAACAGTGTTGGCACTTGATGCAATTGAGGCGGTTCCTAAAATGAGAGACACTGTTAAGGGCCAGCCAAACAAATTTATAGCCGATCGACTATTTAAAAGAAGGAAGGAAGCTCTTGATGCTTTATTGGAGAAGACAAAGGAAATAGGTATCAGAATGGGTGTCGAACAAATTCACGTCGAGAAATTTTCTAATGCTGTATGGATACAGGAAGAGTTAAATAATCTTCCTCCAAAATTTTATCATGTTGATGAAATCCATAAGCCATTTGAAACTTCCGCGGTCAAAAAGGTAATTTCGGATATTCTTCGGTTTGAGCCTGCGGGAGTTAATGAAGAAGTCCAAGCCAGAAATTTAGCACTTTGGTCACAAGGCTTGCGAGAGGGGTACAAAGAAGTTGGACTTCTTTTGGGCGATGATTGGGGTTCTAAGGGGATTTTATCTGGACCTTAATTGATCGTTTCAACAGGGTCGTTCCCTGTTAATAATTTGTATGTGCGGCGTGCAGACTCGCGTGATCGTACATTAACAGAATACAAAGCAAAATTTTTCAATCTTTTTAAATCATGATTGGCTTCAGCCTTATCATTAGGTTCAGTAATTATTTCTTGCCCCTGTTCGCGAATATCAATTGCCATTAACGATATGATCTTCTTTTTCGCGTTAAATGTCAACAATAACGAACATGATCTGAATATCGAAAAAGAGTACCTTTGAAGCATGTCCAAGCGCGTTTTCATCATTCACGGCTACCAAGGAGGTGCGCATACCGGCTGGAAGCCCTGGCTGGCGGAGGAACTGCGCGCCAAGGGGTACGAGGTGCATATCCCCGCCATGCCCACGCCCAATACGCCGAAGAAGGATGAGTGGGTGAAGACCATCAGTGAGACGATCGGAAAGCCGGAACCGACGGACGTGTTGATCGGGCACAGCCTGGGAACGATCGCATCGCTTCGGTACCTGGAATCGATGAAGCCGGGTGAGAAGATCGGCAAGACGATTTTGCTCGCGGGATTCTACGAAGACCTGGGCGACGAGGACATGGCGAACATGATCACGTTCGTCGATACCCCCGTGGACTTCGACGCCGTCCGCGCGCACTGCGATTCGTTCGCGGTGATCCACTCCGACGACGATGATTCCGTCCTCCTGAAATACGGACAGAACCTGGCGAACCGACTCCGCGTCCCCATCGAAGTACATCACGGCTACGGACACTTCAGCAGCGGGGACGGAATATTCGAGCTTCCGTTGCTTCTGGAAAAAATCTGACAGGAGTAGTATCGCCGTATGCAATCCACTCTCGCTTATAAAGTCCGCATGACCGTGCTGCTGCTCATCGCCGCGGTGATGATCGTCGTCCTGCTTGCCCAGCTGCTTGTGAGCGCCATAGGGCCGGTGAAAACGCCGTTCTTCAATATCTCACTGATCGGGCTTTTGGGAATGCTTTTGGTGGACCTTATTTGCATTCTGCATGTCATTATCCGCGGTCACGGACGCCTGGATCTATGGATCGCCATTCCGGGCGAAATCCTGACCGTGATGGGCTTGGGAGGCTTCATAGTCAATGCCCTGCTCCTGTAAGGGAATAAACTGTTGCGGATAAGCCCTTCTTTGCTATCCTAGGCGGGCCCTAACGGGTCGGTAGCTCAGTTGGTAGAGCAGTTGCCTCTTAAGCAATTGGTCGCGGGTTCAAGTCCCGCCCGACCCACCATTTCCCACTATGGCGCAGATAGGAGTGTATATCCTTCAGGGAACCAGATACTACGTTGGAAGTACTGGTGATTTGGAGAGAAGGCTTCTTGAGCACGAACGTGGGCATACGCATACAACCAAAAGAATCGGCGAATGGAAACTTATAAAATTCTTCCCATGCGAATCCATAGCCGAGGCACAATCCTTGGAAAGGAAAATCAAACGGTCGAAAAACATCTCCCAGTGGGTTAATCGGTAGAGCAGCCCCGCCGCAGCGGGGTTGGTCGCGGGTTCAAGTCCCGCCCGACCCACCACAGCTAAATTGGTCTTACTTTTCTTAGAAAATCAACAGCTTCAAAGTGTTCGAGATATGGTTTTTTTAAGTTAGGTAAAATACTAAAGTATTTAAAATCAGTATTGAAACTTAAAATTGGTAATTTATTATCATGAGCAATTTTTGCAATTTTGCAGGTATCCATTGAAATAACTTCGTTTATTTCCATCGGTCTATTTAATTCTGCTCTTTTAGCTTCATTTGCAAACAAGTGAAGATCCATAAGTTCCCAAGAATGGGGTTTAATGTGAAAAAATTTAAAGCCTAAAAAAAGAAATTTATATCTACTGATTGATGCTTTTGCGAAAATTTTCCTTTCTCTTCTTTTCGCATACATTACTTTTCGTTCTTTTTTCCAGCAAAAATATTTTCTGATAAAGTTATAAACAGGAAACATTCCGAGTCTATATGCAGAAACATTACTTAAATGCAGTGCATATTTAGAATCTTTTTTGCTTGGCTCACTTTGCCCAAAGAAAATTGCTAAATTACTAAGTACTCCCAAATGATCGTTTCTTCTAGTTGCATAAATAAAAATTGTTTCATCAACAAGAATGTGGGTTTTACTAGCCTCTTTTTTCGCAGGTTCCATTTTATTGAGAAACTTCTACTTTACGATCATTTTTTAAATAATTTCTTTCAATATAATTTTGTAAACCTTGCTCATTAATTGCACGTGATATCTGCCTATCTTCTTCATACGAAGTATGAATGTTTTCTACAAGCCTTTTAAAACTTTCTATCAATTGCATAGTTAATTTAAAATGTATTCTGATTCTAACTTTTATGTAAAGAATTGTCTACTAATCACAATTTTTATCTGAATTAAGTCAACAATAAATTTACAACACCTTCCTCGGCTGCGCCATTTGGCTGCCGTCCTTTGCAGGGTCCAAGATCACGATCGGGAGGCCGTTATGCCAGCCGACGGTGCCTTCCTTCACCTGGTGCGGCACCTTGCGGCCGAAGCTGATTTCCTTCGCGTCCTGGTCACTCAGCTGCACGCCGCGCATGTCTTTCAGCACTTCTTTCAAGGGCATCACATCCGTCCATTTGATGTCATCGGTCTGCACGCTGTTCTTCACGTTCCACTCCCCTACCTTGGTCCTGCGAAGGCCGCTGAGGTGTGCGCCGCAACGCAATGACTGGCCGATGTCGTGGGCCAGGGAACGGATGTACGTGCCGCTGCTGCACTCTACGCGTAGGACGATCTTCGGGTAATTGTATTCGATGATCTCGCACACTTTGATCTCCACTGTGCGCGGCTTGATGATCACTTCCTTCCCCGCACGGGCCAGGTCGTAGGCGCGCTGCCCCTCGATCTTCACGGCGCTGTACGTGGGCGGTACTTGCGTGATCTTCCCGGAGAACTTGTCCATGATGACGCGGCGCAATTCCTCGATAGTAGGCACTTCCCAACCCGGCTTCGGCGTGACGGTTTCCACCATGCCTTCCGCGTCGTACGTGGAACTGACGGCGCCGCAGGTGATGTCGGCGACGTATTCCTTGGAGAGCTCGTTGAAATACTCCACCACCTTGAGCGCTTTCGCCCCCACCGCGGCTATCACCAAACCGGTCGCCATGGGATCCAGCGTGCCCAGGTGTCCTACTTTCTTTTCGCCAAGAACCTTCCTCACCGTGTACACGATGTCGTGGCTTGTCGGGCCTTTCGGTTTATCAATGAGGAGAAATCCGTGACGCATGGCGTTGGATGCGCGCGGGCGTACCGCTGCGACTTACACAGTGAGATTAAAAGCTGATGAATGCGGGCATTACCGCGCCGGCGATGATCGCGATGACTCCCAAAAGGGCTACAACGCGGACAAGGTTCTTCTGCTTCATGTGCTTTAGGGTTGTACGGTGATTGTAACAGAAACGGTATCCTTGGCGCCAGAGGCATCCGTGACCGTTAACATGGTCTTATAGGCTCCTGGAGCGTCAAAAACGTGTATCGGGTTCTCCTGGTCGCTCTGGGCCCCGTCCCCGAAATCCCACAGGTATTTCAGGTTGTCGCCGGAGGAACAGTCCGAGTCGAACTGCACGCCCAGCGGGGCGGCTCCCATGGTCCTGCTCGGCAGGACGCACGCCTTCACCAGCGGCTCGCGTACCACCAATGTCTTGGTGGCGCGGTAGTCCTTGCCGCTCGTCGTCTTGGCCGTCACTTCGATGACGTACGTTCCGGGTTGCTCGTACAGGTGTTCCGTGCGCGCGCCCGTGAACTGCTCGTCGCTGCGGTCCCCGAACTTCCACTGGAATCCGGAGATGGTTTCGTTCGGGACGTAGGTCTCGGAAGCGTCGAACTTCACCATGAGCGGTGCCACCCCCGTCTCGGGCTGCATGGCGAACACGACGGACGACGTGGGGTCTTCCACGTTCACCGTGATGGGATAGCGCAGCACTTTCTTCTCCGCGTCCTGCGCGATGAGGGTGAGGGTGTAGGTTCCCTTGCGGCGGTAGGTCGCCTGCAGGGTGGTATCGGTGGAACCGACTTCCGTCGCTTCGGGCGCTTCCCACATGAACTGCACGAACGGCGCAGTGGTCTTCGGCGTCAGGCTGAGCGTCAGCGGCACCTCCGCGGTGATGGATCCACCCTGCGGTTGCGGCGAGCCGTCGAACGTCAGGTTGCCCAGGTTGAGGCGATCGACGATTTGCACGACCGTGGAGAGTTCGGCGATCGCGCCGCTCTGCGAATGCACCTTGGCGCTCACGACGTAGTTGCCGCGTTCCTCGAACGTATGGGCGACGCGCTGGCCCTGGGCTTTTTCGCCATCGCCGAAGTTCCACTCCACCATGGCCACGGGCGTCTGCGTTTCTACGCGGAAGAGCGTGGGGAACGGTTCGTTACCGATAAGGTTTTTTGGCTCGCTGATGAGCGTTACCGGGAATGGAAGGGGCTCGGGTTGGCTGACGGTGATGCTGCGCTCGTAGAAAGCCTCGGTATTGTTTACCAGCATCACGCGCGCGGATACCGTCACGGTTTCGAGGCGGAAGAACGTGTGCGTGATCTGCGGTTCGGTCGTCGTTTCATCTATCTTTCCGTCGTTGTCGAAGTCCCACGTAACCTGCCTGATGGTGTCTTTTTGGCCAAGCAGGTTGGACAGGCTGAACACCACCGGTTGGTTCACGAGCGGGACGGCGGGTTCCACCGTGAAGACCGATTGCGAGATGACGAAGCGCCGGGATGCTGCGTGCGATACTCCGTTCGCGCCCAATGCCTTCATGCTCGCCGCGTACACTCCGCTCTTGTCGAAGCGGGCCGTGAGCGTCGGCACGGTGGTTTCCTGGTCGACCTTCTTGTCACCGTTGATGTCCCACGTGTACTTGAGCGGAACGAATCCCTGCGTCTTCAGGTTGCCCACTATTTCCTCGAACGAGAACGTGATGGACACCGGCGCGATGAATTCCGCCGGGTTGGTAGGCTTGGTGATAGCCAGCGTGAAGGTCGGCTGGCGCATGATCATGAGCGGGGTCGCCACGCTTAGGACAATGCCCGGCAGCGCGACGGCCGCGAGTTTCAACAGGGCGCGTGTGCGGATCTGGGGACCTGCCTTGGACGAACCGATGCGCATGAACCCGAATGCCCCGATGCCGACGAACACCAATCCGCCGATAAGGGAAAGAAGGAGTCCCGCCTGTTGCAGTCCTTGCTGGCCGCCCGAGGGGTCGGGAAGCACAGCCATGAGGACGAAGCAGATCATAGCGTACACGGCATACAGCAGCCCCAGCGCTCCCATGAGGATCATTTTCATCATGTTGACCGAGGGCGGCGCTTTTGCTTCCTTGGTTGCCGGAATGGATGCCTGCTGCGGCGTGGCGATACCGTCGACGGATGGGGGCATGTCAGCCATGGATTACGGGAGGGGGAGATCGGAGCCCGTTCCCA
>CAZSMX010000020.1:4275-11427 GCA_964608325.1 uncultured Candidatus Peribacteria bacterium | reverse complement strand
TCCTCTTTTTCGTAGGCGTTGCCCTGCTCGTTCTGTGGGCGGCACGGACACTCAATCACTCACAGCTCAAACTATGGGGAATCTCTCTCGCCGTTTTGGGAACGGTAGCCTGCCTGCTCACCCTGAACGTGCGCGGAACCGCTTGGGGTGGAAATAGCAATAGTTGCATGAAAGACGGCGTGTGCACGATGGGTATGAACGGCTGCATGAAGGACGGGAAATGCATGATGGATATAGACTCGAAAACGCCTTCCGGAGGCATGATGAATAATGGACAGCATAGGATGCCGGACGGAACGATGATGGATAACGGCGGGATGATGAATATGGGAGACGACATGATGGGCATGTCGATGGATGACATGGCATCGATGCTGGAAGGAAAGACCGGCGATGCGTTCGACAAGGCATTCATCGAAGGCATGATCCCCCACCATCAGGGCGCCATCGACATGGCGCGTGCGGCCCTTCAATCAGCAAAACACGATGAGATCAAGCGTATGGCGCGCGATATCATCTCGGCGCAGCAAAGCGAGATCGACATGATGAAGCAGTGGCAAAAAGATTGGGGATACAATCAGTAAATGTAAAAAATAGGGCTGGGTTTCGCGCTCAGCCCTATTTTGGATTCTCCCGAAATCACTAAAACTTGAACCAAATTTGATTCCGCCCCTTTTTTTGCAAAGCCAGGAGATCATTTCAAACCGATTGAACCACATCAAACCACTCCCAAATACTTCCCATTCAAACAATGAAGTGTAACATTTGCAGCATGTTCAATCTCTTTTTTAGAAGCAAGAAAAAGGCAACAGTCCTTCCTGCGGCCGTCATCCTGATCGCAGGCATGGTCGGCATGGCCGATTCGTTCTACCTGCTCCTGGAATACCTGGAGGTGCTACTGCATCCCGGGGAGCCGACGCCCTGCACCGTCAACACACTCGTCAGCTGCACACTCACCGTCCAAGGACCGTGGGGCCATTACATCCCGGGAGTCCCCAACCCGATGTTCGGCATGCTCTGGTACAGCGGAATCGTAGCGTACGGGGGCACGCGCTTGCTTGGCGCGGAGTTTTCCAAGAAGGCGCGGGCATTTGTCGGCTTCGTGCTGCTGTTGGGCATGGCCTTCAGCTACCGACTCTACCTCGCAAGCGTACTTGAGCTGGGAGGCGTATGTCCTTTCTGCCTCGCTTCCACGACGGCCTCGACGCTCATCATGCTGTCATTCTTCATCGATGATGCGACATATACGGATCGGCTGCTCACGAAGAACATGAAAAATCTTTTCTACGCATTCCAGATATTCTCCGTCATCTCTTTCGTGATCGGATTGCCGCTCTTCATCGCATCGGGGCTTCGCTGGATTCCGGAACCGATGACTGTCATCACACATTGGTCGTTCCCCGCGATGGCGGCATTGGTCCTCGTAATGGCAACGGGACATGCCTGGGCTTTCCGCCATATACGGCGGGCGTAATCCGGTGGGGGGCCTGATTGCCGCTGGCGAAACAAAGGGTTGCATACGGCGACCATGCCGTCGTTGCAATCCTGGCTGATTCGCCGTTGTCATCGCGCGAGGTAGGGATATGGGGCATCGTATTTCCTCGTCAAAGGCGACATCGATCTTCCTGATATTGTCGAGAAGGTACGATCCGTGATCTGAGGGCGTAACAGCGGTCCTATCCCAGTTTTTTCACGAATTCGCAGCGTAGGACGATCGCGGTGCCCCCGATCTTGCAGTCGATTTCCTCGGCATTGTCCGTCCTTCTGATATTGGAAGCTTTGGTGCCGACCTTCAGCACGGAGGAGGATCCCTTCAGTTTCAAATCCTTGATCATCACCACAGTATCACCGTCGTTCAATACGACTCCGTTGCTGTCTTTCGGAATCGTTTCGATCGCTTCTTCCTCCGCGGCGGGCTTCCCGTGATTCCCATCCGTGCATACGCATTCTTCCATCATTTCCCATTGGGCCGAACAACCCTGCGTTTCGCAGATTCCCATCTCCGAAAGGGAATCCCCGCAGCTGCCTTTGCATGCGTAATGAGCCATACGGGACGATGGTACTTCAAATGCATCCGCTTCGCATCCTTACTTTCCCTCCGCCGCCTCCTGCAATTTCGCGAGATCAAACTTTTTCATCTGCAGGAACGCCTTGGTGACGCGATCAATCTTCGCCTGGTCGCCGCTGGACATCATCTCGTCCATAGCCGCTGGTGAAATCTGCCAGCTGACGCCGAACTTGTCCTTCAGCCATCCGCATTGCTCGGCCTCGGGAACGGCCGAGAGTTTCTCCCAGTAATAGTCGATCTCCGCCTGGTCCTCGCATTTCACGAGGAATGAAAACGCCTCGTTAAACGCGAACCCGTGTTTTCCGCCCCCGTCCATGGCGGCAAACCACTGGTTCTCCAGTTGGAAATCGCCGAACATCAGGGTTCCTTCCTTGTTCGGCTCCATGCCTGCGGGATACCTCGTTACACTCCCCTTGCGCGCATCCTTGAAAACGGACAGGTAGAAATCCAACGCGGCCTCCGCCTTGCCGTACGACTCGTTGACGAAGAGGATGGAGGGAATGATGAACGGACGAGGCTCCCCTGCCGGGTTGGTCAAAATCAACTGCCATGTCAGGCCGTACTTGTCCTTAATCCATCCGTACCGTTCGCTGAACGGATATTTGTCGAGTGGCATGAGCGCCTCGCCGCCGTCGGACAACGCGGCCCAAAGCGCATCGAGATGCTCGCGCGCATGGGGATCCTGCGACGGATCGAAATTCACCATGAAGGAAATTGCCGGGTTCAATTTGAAAGCGGGCCCCGCGCTGATCGACATGATGGAGAATCCGCAAAGCTCGAAAGACATGATGTCGCAATCGCCCGAAGGCGTGTCCTTCAGGACCTTGGCGCTTTTGATCCTCGATCCGCTGCCGAACGCCTTCACGTAAAATTCAGCCGCTTCCTTCGCTTCTTTGTCGAACCAAAGATGTGGGATGATTTTTTGCATAGACCCCGATTGTAACACCTCGCGGGAAAATGCCGAGGAGATCGTTTACTTTTTCTTGGTCGTGCCCACGCCGTCCAGGCTGGGATGTTTTTCGGCGATCTTCAGCACCTTTTTTAATCCGTCGAGATCGAGGTCTTCCAATTTCTTAAAACGGATGCAGCTCTTGCCAACGTTCACGTTGCCGAGTTCTTTCTTATGCGTCTCAGCCACGTACTTCCCATCCACGACGGAACATACGTACAGACTCACGTACTGTTTCTGGTTTGCCAACGCGATCACGGGCCATGGGATGGTTTCGTTCTTGTAATTCCTGTACGGAAACGATCCGTACCCGAGCATGTTGTAGGCGAAATGAGGCTTCAGTTTGGGAACGTTTTTCTGGATGAATGCATGGATAGAATGGACCAACTCTTTCCGTTCCGCGGGAACAGCGGCCAGGTAGTCTTTGACAGTCGTCGCCTTGGTCGGTTTGAACATGTTCATGGGACCGATTCTACAGCGGAAGGGACATGTGCTGAAAGCGGATCAGGAAGTTTTATTCCTTTGCGACCGGAAATACCAGTAGATCAAGACGCTCAGGACAGCGGAGAAGAAGCACCACACCGACACGAAGTTCGCCTGGAAGAAACGGTACGACACGATCGCGGCCAGGAACGTAAAGACGCCGAACATATTGACGAAGCGCCTGCTGGAAACCAAGCAACTCGCGCAGGTCGCGACCGAATACGGGGAGAGCACGAATGTTTGGTGGAAATATTTTCCTTGGTACGCAATGCAGTTATTGACGATCGCAGGCACAACGGAATCCGTGAGCAGGTAATACAAGAAATAGAAACCGACGACTACGCCCGTGAGGATGAACGGAACGAAGATGATCCTGCGCCACTGCACCGTTTCCATACGCCACACGGCGAGCGGGATGAAGATAGGCCACAGAAGGTGCGAAAACAGAAGGTATGCGAACGTGGCTACGGACTGTACCGCCGGGAATGCGAATGTAAGCCAGACCACGCCCTCGGTGAGCTGCTGCGCGCCAAACAGGAACGGAATGGATGCGAAGGGAATGTCGCGGCGGACCTTCGCCTGGCGGACGGACGCGACGCCCGCGGTACCCAGGAAGGCGGCGGCTGCGAAACTTGCTGTCGGTGAAAAGCACATGGGACGAAGGGGAGGCATCAACGATACGCCTGAATGCAAATCATGGAAGAGGAAAGCCAGGTTGCGCGCTTCATACGTTCCCATCGAAGAAGTGTATGCTTCACGCATGCTGGAAGCGATTCTCTTGCTCATCATCCTGGCACTCACGTCCTATTTCCCCCAGAACGCGCCTGTGCTTTTGCTCACGATGATCTGCACCGTGCTCCTGTGCCTGCAATTCATCCGAGTGATACGGCACAAGTCCCCGCCGTTCATTCCCACGAAGCACGCGGACGTGGAGACCATGATCCGCCTGGCGGAGATCAGTCCGGGGGAGACGGTATGGGACCTGGGATGCGGCGACGGTCGCATCGTGCGGGCCGCGGGGAGAAAAGGAGCAGTTTCGACGGGTTTTGAAATATCGTATCCAACCTATCTGCTAGCCAAAATACTCTCTATTAGAACAAAAAATGTATTCATACGGTACGGCAATTTTTGGACGCTGGATTTTGGGCAGCCGGACGTACTCTTTTGCTTCCTGCTCACGAAAACGATGGGTCGTTTCCAGGAAGAAACCTGGCCGCTCCTGAAACCCGGAACCAGGGTCGTATCGTACCTATTCCGCATGCCGGATATCCCCGTGACCCGGCAAGAAGGGGAAGTCTACCTGTACGTGAAGTGAGGATCAGTACCGCCGGGAGAGGATGGTCTTGCGTGCCCTGCCGATGACTGCGGGATTCGGCGTGGCGATTTTGCGATCGGGATTGGCATTGGGATGTTGCGTGTAGTACGGGGCGCGCGTTCCGGAGAATGCGATGGCCGATCCCTTTCCCAACGCGCTGGCATGCGCGGCCATGAGCATGTCCTTCCACAGCGGGACCGCCGCATTGAGCCCGTCGGCGTTCGCGGCGAGCGGCGTCCCATCGACGTTTCCCATCCACACCCCTACGATGAACTTCGGCGTGTACCCCATGGCCCACACGTCGCGCGGGAGCATCTTCGTGCACGTCTTGCTGGCGTCGCGCTCCATGCAGACGTTGCTGGTTCCCGTCTTCACCGCTTCGTCGATGCCGGGAACATCGGTGATGCTGCGCCAGAATCCCGCCGGCCTGCTGCGCGATTCGCTGAGCATGGAGGTCATCGTGTCCGCGATGGCCGCGGGTATCACCTGCCCCCCTTTCGTATCGCGCTTCAGGTAATCGTTGCCGTCGATATCCGTCACGGATCTGATACCCGTAAGCGGCTTGTAGACGCCGCTGTTCGCGAAGGTGCCGTACGCCTGAACCATTTCGACGAGCGGCACTTCTGCCGCGCCGATCGCGAGCGGCCAGTTGTAATAGAAGTCGTTGCCGGCCTGGCGCAGCGCCGACTTGTGCATGTAGGGCGTCGGGGCCCCTATGTCGGCGGCGAGCTCCAGGATCTTCTCCTCCCCCACTTCCGTAAACGCGCGGATGGCGGGGATGTTGCGGGATCTGTTGAGCGCGTTCATCACCGTCAACACCCCCTGGAAATCACCGGCGTAGTTGCGCGGACGGATGCCCCCTATCTCCAGCGGCGTATCCAGGACGGGCGTGTACGGCTTCCACCCGGCATATGCCATGGTCGTCGCATACACGATGGGCTTGAAACTGGACCCGGGCTGCCTGGGCATCACGGCCATGTCGATCATCGCACCGCTTCCGCCGCCAAAGTAATTCGCGTTCCCCACGTACGCCAAGATCTCGCGCGTTTCGGAATCCGCAAGCACCATCGCCACGCCCTTCGCGCCGTACTTCGCCGCAATGCGCTGCGCGTGGGTGTTCACCAACTGCTCCGCCATGCGTTGCAGCTCGATATCGATCGTCGTGCGGACGGTAAGCTGCTTGCTGACGGCCTTTTCCTCCAGCTCTTCCTCCAGCTTGTCGATCATGCCCAGTACGTAATGCGGCGCGTCGATCTTGCGGATGTTCGGGCGGAAGCGCAGGGAAAACACGTTGTTGTCCGCCTTTCTTTTGGTCTCGTTGTCGATGTAGCCCTGCTCGCGCATGGCCGTAAGCACTTGGTTGGCGCGTCCGCCAAGAACCAGCGCACCGCTGTGTCCCGGCAGTACCGCCGACGTTCCCGTCAGGCCGATGACTATTTGTTCTTCGAGCCCGCGGTAATTTTCCAACGTGGCGCCGGATGCGATCATCGCGCGCCCGATCTGGGTGACCTGCGTGTACCGGTGGTCCCCGTACGGACTGAAGTACGACGGCCTCTGGGGAAGGGACGCCAACACCGCGGCCTCCGCGACAGACAGGTTCTTCACGTCCTTGCCGAAGAAGTGCTTGCTCGCCTGTTGCACGCCCGCCACACCGCTGCCAAACGGGATCCAGTTGAGGTAGTGAAGGAGGATGTCTTCCTTGGACATGATCTGCTCCAGTTGGCATGCGAGGAGGATCTCCTTCGCCTTGCGCGAGAATTTCTTCTCGCGATCGAGCAATGCGGTGCGCACGAGTTGCTGGGTGATGGTGGACGCCCCCTGGGACTTGTAGGACGAAACGTTCGCCAGCAACGCGCGGCCCATCGCCCGGGGATCCACGCATCCGCGCTCCCAGTAACGCCGGTCCTCGATGGCGATGAACGCGTTGCGCACGTGCATCGGGATTTCTTCCATGGGCACCCATACGCGGTCCTCCTCCCCGTAGGCGACGTACATGTCCTTTCCGTTCCTATCCTGCACCGCGATGCTATGGGGAGGATTCCATACTGAAGGATCGCGAACATCGGGAAGGCTGATGAAAAAAGCCAGGAACGCCGCCGACAACACGTAGCTAGCCGCCATCATCGGATACGCCGCGACGGGGGCGAGACCGGACGGGCGCATGCTCGCGGATACGTCGGCGAACGTCTTTCGCACGTCGGCGTTCGCGAAAGAACGTAACTGTTCCAATCTTGCCAGGGATCGCTCACTGATCTGTGCGTACATGACTCGCCACTGTTGGATGAACAGAAGTCGCATGTTGATCAGAGGACGGTAAACGATCCATGTTATGACACG
>CAZSMX010000020.1:0-4175 GCA_964608325.1 uncultured Candidatus Peribacteria bacterium | reverse complement strand
CCCTCGCCGAAGCGGCTCTTGCAGGAGCCGGTCGAGTTCGGCGGGATGTTCATCAACTTATAGGCACGCACGTTGTCTGCCGGAGTCGTGTAATCGATTTTGACCGCCCCGAGCAGGTTGGCTTTGGAGACAACCGTCGACGCAACGATGAAGAGAACGAGGAACGATGCTGCTTTTCCCGTGTAAGACATGGATCTGAGTATACGAATTCTTTCGCATACCAAGACATCTATCCCATCCATTTCAAGCGAAGATCTTGGATTCAGGAATGCCCCTGGAATCGCACCTCCACTCCGCGGCGCGGCGGTCGGAAGTCGAAGAAATCCCGCTCCGTCAAATACTCCGATCGCACCAAGGCACGCGCGTACTTTTCCACCAGGCGCATGCGGACGGATTCAACCGGCCGTCGGTTGGAGGATATTTTCTTCATGCTTCGTAACGGACGGACGTTACCCGCAGCTGCCCCGCGATGTCGTACGCGTTCCATGTGCGCCCGTCGATGTCATCAAGCGGGACCAGCGTTCCTTCGACGACGACTTGTTCATTCGTGGGAAAATCCCAGAATGCTTCCGTTTGCAGGACGCTGAGATCCAGCGCGAAGTGCGTACCGTCGGGGGCTTTCAGTCCGAGCGCGCATTCCATGGTGTGGGAACCGGAAGCATCGCGGTGTGGCAGGCACACGGACACGCCGGACAAGATCGCGCGGCGGGGAGTCTGGGCGATCTCATCGGCTTTGTGGGCGGACGTGGTTGTGCACGACGTCAGCAAGATACAACCGACGGCCACGAACAGAGTCGAGGCAAGGAGAAGTGGATGGGACCGGTGAGTGGGAAGGTGGTGATGTGTCATACATAAAGTCATACGATCGAAGCCCCGGGAAGTAACAAAAAATGAAAATGTAGAAGGAAAGGCCCAATTCCGGGGCCTTTCCTTCTAATAAACTGCAATACTTAGAATGCGGGATCGTCATAGGATTCCCGAGCGCCATCAGCCTCTTCCCCCTTCATCTTCATCATGAACGGGCCACCGTGTCCGCCCATGGGGCCGCCACGTCGCCCCTTGAACTTCATCATATTTCCGCATGCCGTCCTCACTTCATCCATGGCGGTTTGAACCGCGGCCGGAATCTCTTTGTCGCCTGACGGCCTCATCGCCTCATGCGCGTCTTTCAGCGCCTGCGCACGTTGCGCGTCGTCAGCGATTTGCGAGGCAGCGACCAGCGCATCGCGATGCGCGATCATTTTTTCCTTCCGCACCTTGCTCATCTCGTCGAACACGTCGACGTGGGCCGATGCGAGATGGGCCATAGCCTCGGTACACGGCTGGGACGGTGCGGGTCGTTCTTCGCCCGGAGGAATCGCCGACGGTTCATTGCCTGCCGACGCGGCAAGCGCCACCTGGGCCATCAATGGAACTCCCACGGCAAGCGCCGTTGCGCCAGCTGCGAATCCCTTGGTAAAGGATTTCATAAAATGTAGGTAGAAAAGAAATAAAGATGATCGATCACGCGAGAAGCATACGAAGCAACGCTTAAGGCGGAGTTAAGGGCATATTAAGAAACCTTAATGATAATCCCGAACATTACTTGCTTTGATATCGATTTCTCATGAAAAGGAAGATTTATTCCATTGCATTCTTAAAGAAGCAATCAAATCAAACTTTCTGCATAGAGAATTCACGGTTTATATTCTCTATGCTTTGCTCATGATGCGCATTCCCCTTCTGTCCGCCTTCACTATTTCCTGCCTCCTACTTGGCGCCTGCCAAGCCGAAGGACGCATGGTTCCCGCGAAAACAGCTTCCACCTCCTCCGCTTCTGCATCCAGCGCTTTAAGCAGGAGCAGCGTGCGAACCATCGGTTCGTTCTTTCAGGAGCGCGCGTCGCAGCGCGGTGGGTCTATCGCCGTAAGTAGCGCGCCGCGCGCCGCGGTTCCCCCGACCAACAAGGCCATCCCCATCCTCGTGTACCATCACGTGCGCCCCACGAAGGGAATGGATAAAAGCACATGGACATGGAAGATGTCGGTGGCGCCGGACGTCTTCGAGAAACAAATGAAGCACCTGAAGGATAACGGCTACACGACGATCGACCTCACGACCTACGCGCAGATCATGAAGGGCGAGACGGACGGACCCGCGAAGCCCGTCGTCATCACGTTCGACGACAACCAGCCGAGCCAATACGACGCCGCGCTGCCGACGCTGGAAAAGTACGGGCACATGGCGGTCTTCTACATGGTGACGAACCGCATCGGTATCAAAGGATCCCTAAGCGCGGAGCAGATTGTGGACATGCAGAAGCGCGGCATGGACATCGAATCGCATACCATCGCCCACCGCGTGCTGACGGCACTGCCCGCGGCGGAGGTGCAGCGCGACCTTGCCGAAAGCAAGCGCGTACTGGAGGAACTCTTGGGAAAGCCGGTGCTGCACCTGGCATATCCCGGAACGGCGCACAACCAAACGGTCCGTGACTTGGCGAAGGCGGCTGGCTACGTGACCGCGACGATCATGGACCCGCGCACCGCGACGGAGAAGGACGACTTCTTCAAGCTTCCAAGGATTATGATGACTAATGACTCGAATCTGCAAAAGGTTTTGCCATGATTGTCACCCCGAGCCCCGTCGAGGGGATGATGACGGATGATTCGAACCTTGCTAAGATTTTACCCTGAATATTTTCCCGCGCCCCATGGACTTCACCTCCTCCCTCATCACCGGCCTCTCCGTCCTCACCGTCGGCACCCAGGTTGCCGCATTGCTGCTCATCGCATCGCATTTCATCAAACCCCTCAAGGCATTCCTCGAATGGGCACGCCGCAACGCGCTCGCGATCATGTTCGCAGGCGCGCTCATCGCGACGCTCGGCAGCCTGTATTTCTCCGAAATCGCCGGATGGACCCCGTGCGTGAAGTGCTGGTACCAGCGCATCTTCATGTACCCGCAAGCGGTGATCCTGCTCGTCGCGCTCATCCGGAAGGACCGCGTGGTTGCCTACTCCGTGTTCGCGTTGTCCGTCATCGGGCTCGCCATCGCCGCAGACCATTACGCGGAGCAGGTGAACCTGGTCCTGAATCCCGCCGATGCGGCCATGCCCTGCGACGAAACCGGCGTCTCTTGCGCACGCACCCCGTTCTTCCACTTCGGCTACATCACCATCCCCATGATGGCAGCGAGCGTATTCCTGCTGAACGCATTGCTCTCGTGGACCGTGATCCGGAAGAAGTAAGGAGCCAATCAGATAGAACCCCGATGCGTTGCAAATTTTTTGCTGAATAACGCAAAGTTCTGTTGCAGCTTTTGAGACGCAGCCGCGATCGTGGAATGTTCGATATTCCCTTCCTCTCTGAAAAAATCCGCATCGGAAACCAGATACGCATGGACCTCGTCATCGAAAACGCTTGCATGGTATCCTCCGTAACTCGCTAGCAAATCATCCATCATTTTTCTCGTTTGCAC
Organism: uncultured Candidatus Peribacteria bacterium; assembly: GCA_964608325.1. Lineage (GTDB taxonomy): Bacteria > Patescibacteriota > Gracilibacteria > Peribacterales > Peribacteraceae > CAZRVH01. Next base: position 716 of record CAZSMX010000020.1, on the reverse strand, counting down.
ATCGATAAGAGAAATTGCCAATAATGCTTCGTCGCGGTATTCGGGTCTTGTATAAAATAGTCCGTGTGCATTTTCATGATCGAGCGACGAGTCTTCATTCCCTTCTCTGTCGTTTTTTCCTGTCGCGACGATATAAAATAATTGATTTCTGCGCCTTTCAAACAAATTGAGGAGTGTCGTTTCTTTGTCAGACAAAGGAGAAAAACGCCCTTCGTAAAATGGTTGTAGGATTTCCGAGGGAATATTGAATCCCGCCCAATCATCGTAATATGTAAACACTCCGGATTCCTTCTTGTTAGGTGAGTTTTGGATATACCACGCTTTGTACTCATCCAATGTGAAAATCTTCCCTTTGAATTCGGGAGATTCGTAATGCTCTTGGAAGCGCAGGAACGCCTCGCACATTTCCCGCTCATCATCGAATCGCAGATGGAAGATGTTCTCCAGCGGTTCGCTCAAGGTTAATCGCATACTGCAACTTATGCGTCCCACTCGGTGAACACCGTTCCGTCGATCGCGTACTGCACCTTCTTGACCTCCGGGAACTGCAGCAGCGTCTTCTCGATGGGCGTCTTCACCATCATCTGGCGCGCGGCGGCGGAGTTCAGGATTTCCAGTGCGGACTGTTTGAAATTCACCGTCGCCGTGTCTCCTTCCACCTTCACGTCGATCAAATCGTCGGCAAGCGAACGCAGGTCGTCGGACATGCGGGCGTT
>CAZSMX010000019.1:7512-12365 GCA_964608325.1 uncultured Candidatus Peribacteria bacterium | reverse complement strand
ATCTGCGACTCCCTACCACGGTTCGAAAGTTATAGGACTTCGAGGCCGTGTGTGTTTGTGTTGGTGTGATCGTGAGCCAGATCGGCTCCCTTTAAAGTCGGGAAGACGTGTATGTGTGTGTTGTATTTTTGTTGCCCTCAGTGAGGGTGTCTTGCGGTGGTCAGCCGCGAGGCAGGGAGGGGGAAAAAGTACGAGGTCTGCCCCGGTGGGACATACTCTTTCCCTCTCTGCTACGGGTAGGAAGATGTTCAATGATCGAACAGATAAGTATACCTGAAAGGGCGAATTTGTGCAATACCCAAATACCCTGTAGGATCGGCATATGGAAGCCAATAAAGCCACCCCTTCGGCTGGTAAACTCGTTTTATTGATCGGCCCGAGCGGGGTCGGTAAAAGCACCATTCTGAAGTTCATACGCAAAACCCACCCGGAATTCCACTATCCCCGTTCCGCCACGACCCGTCCGCGGCGGCCCGGCGAGGGGGACGAGTTCTACCACTTCGTGACCGATAGTGAATTCCAAGACCTGCTCAACAACAAGAAGCTCCTTGAGTACGCGATCGTGCACGGGGGAGACCACTACGGGACGATGGTCGACGAAATCATCCCCTTCATCAAGCTGGGCAAGATCGTTGTCCGCGAGGTGGATGTGCAGGGCTTCGTCAGCATCCAGAACAACCCGAATTTCCTACCGGAAACCAAGCACCGCCTGCAGTCGATCTTCATCATGCCGGAGCACCGCGAGGCCCTGGTGAACCGCATCCGCAATCGCGCGCCCATTTCCGATGACGAACTGCAGCGCCGCCTGCACAGCATGGACAAGGAACTGAAGTATGCCGACCACTGCACGAACGTCGTCCTGAACAAGGACGGAAAACTGGATGATACGATTAAAGAAGTGGAAAAAATTATACTCGAACAATAATTTTGGTGGAGCTTAGGGGACTCGAACCCCTGGCCTCTTCCATGCCATGGAAGCGCTCTACCAGCTGAGCTAAAGCCCCACGAAAATCTGGCATTATTGAAATGGTGCGCCCGGCAGGATTTGAACCTACGACTTCCAGATCCGCAATCTGGCGTTCTATCCGGGCTGAACTACGGGCGCACGAGTGCTTGATGATAAAAAGCGGTGCTCTTCAAAAAGAGCCTGGAAAGGCTATCATTGAGCCGTTTGTTACACAATGGCTTTCTGGGCTGAAAACAAGCTCCATTCCCCTTCTTGGTTCCAATGCCACCAAAACACCCCGTCATCGCCCTCGTGGGACCCAGTGGCTGCGGCAAGACGTCCATCATGCTGAAGGTGTTCGAGAAGCTGCCCGGGAAGGTCTTCCCCATGACGAACCTGACCAGCCGCCCGAAGCGCGAACCCTCGGACGACGTGTTCTACAAGTTCGTGGAGCCGGAGGAGATACGGAGGATGGAAGCGCGGGGAGAGTTGGCACAGTACCTGGAATACGCTGGGAATCTGTACGGTTCCGTGAAGGCGTGGAACGAGGCGACGCTGGAGAAAGGATTCGGCATCCACGCGTACGTGGAGCAGGGCGTGCACGACATGCGCGCGGCCGGCTACGACGTGATCCCCGTGAAAGTAACGTCGGACAACATCGTGTTCCGCGACGAAAAGAGATCGTCCGAAGACGCGCAACGCGGCAAGATGGAACTCGATTACGCATTCACCCTGCACAACTCCTTCAAGCCGGGAGGATTGGACAAGGCCGCGGACGAACTCGTTGCATTCATCCTCTCCCTCACGCCATGACACGCTTCCCCATCATCGCACTGGTAGGCCACAGCGGCAGCGGCAAGACGACGCTGATGGAAAGAATCCTGGAGCGCCTGCCAGACCACGTGTTCCGCATCAAGTACCTCACGAGCAGGGCGAAGCGCGACGCGTCGGATGATCTTTCGTATTATTTCCTGACACCCGGGGAATTCGCACGGATGGAAACCGCCGGAGAGCTGGCTTCCCATACGGAATACAGCGGATACCATTACGGCACGAGCCATGCGAACCTGGCGATGCTCAGGGAGAAGTTCGGAATGCAGGCCTACACGCAGCAGAGCATCGAAAACATCCGCAAGGCGGGATACGAGGTGATCGCCGTAAAGATCGAATCACATGCGCTGGATGACCGGGGAGACGGCAAGAGAAAGCAAGACGATCTCGAGCGCGACAAGAAGGACGTCGGATATTCGCTTGTGATCCGCAACTCCTTCGCTCCGGGCGGACTTGAGAAGGCGGCGGACGAACTCACGTCGTTTATCCTGTCGCTTAGGAATCAACTGTCGAATGCAGGTAATCCAGAAGCCAGGGGATAGCCGACACAACGGGAGCAGCGGGCATCTGGGCGAGTATTTCTTTCGTGAGCAAGGCGGACACTGGCAGCCACAGGCGTTCGATGTTCGCCTCATCCTCATCTGGGTTGCCCCCATCCTCCGCGTTCCCCTCGCAATCTTCGGCGATGAATACCGAGAAGCTGCTCCTGCTGGTGGTATGGTTTTCCGTCATGACTCCCAGCAGGCACACGTCCGCTCCTTTGAAGCCGGTCTCCTCCAGCAGTTCCCGCGCGGCGGCGTCGCGTGGCTCTTCGCCCTCTTCGCAATAACCTGCGGGAAAAGTAAGAACGTACTTGCGCGCGCCATGCTTGTACTGGCGCAGGAGAAGCACCTCGCCTTTGCGGTTCACCGGTACCACGATCACGTATTCCTTCGCCGACGAAAGGACGTACGGACGGGTGGCGCCGCTGCGGTCGCGCACCGTTTCCTCATCGAGACGTATCCATTTGTTTTCGAATATGGTTCGGCTGCCGATGGTCTCAAGCGGAAATTCCTGTGCGTGCATGGAAGGATGGGGGAAGGGAAAAAAGCGTCGTGATGATCTGCGGCTCGTGCGCGTGGTGGATGCACATGAGAGGCGCGGCCGGGACATAGGCAAGGCCGGCCGACGGCAGATCGAGCAGCGTCCGCGCGTAGCGCTCCGCCAGCCGCCGAAGATTATCCGCAGCCAGGTAGAATTGTCCCGTTTTGGTGAAAGACCGAGGCTGCGCGTCGAAAAACGCCAGGAACTTTTCCCACTCCATCCATTCGAAGTGAGCGATCTTATGGCATCCGGCCGGAATGGAAGGCGTCTGGGAAGTAGCCACGATATGGAGGGAAATAAGCTCCCTGTTCACCATGCCCGCGTCGTCTTCGTACGTTTTTACGATCCTCAGGGTAACAGGAACATGGATACTCGCATACTTGGTGATATTCAACTCCTCACGCAGGCCCCGGCGCAGGGTCGCGTCCTCATCGAGGCAGTCTTCCATGGTCATTTGCGTCGCCAGGCTCTGGTCGTATTTGCGCCGCCCGATATCGACGCGATCCGAGCGCATTTGCACAAGGGTATCGAACGAACCGTGCGCGTTGGGACGCACAACGAACGCCTGCACGCCGCGATGCCAATCGCCGTCGCGGTGTATGTCCGCTCGCGGTTTGCAACCGAGGAATGCTTCCGAAACCGGATCAAAGATGGGCATGAGCTGCATGCGAGGGTGGGGAAAGACGCTGTCGGAGAAGATTGAGGCGATCGGGAGTGCCGTAGTCGAAGATGGGCCTCCGGAACGGAATCGCACGAAGAACGGGTGGCATTCCCGTGCCGAACAGCCGTTCGTTCTGCTTCCTGATGAACGGCAACGTATCCCAGTAGAAATCGCCGTCTGCCGAACCCTCCGCGCGGCACCGCTCGTCTACGCAGCGGCTATAGATCTCCGGAATAAGCGAATGGATAGCGCCCTTGATGTACGTATGCAGCGAACCGATGTTCCCCGACACATCGCCGATGATCCCCAGCGTCGGGGGATCGACGAGCAGCCCGTCGTAGTCGGACATGGCCGGCTCGTCGCGGAATACGCCCCAGTGGATCGCGTGCGACAGCGAAGACTGGCGCGCGAACGCGGCGAAATCTTCCGGAAAACAATGGATGTCCTGCGCGCAAACGATGTAGCGATACTCTTGGCCGAATTCCCCCATGATTTTCGAAATCCCCCTCTCGGTATTTTCCGCGGCACGGCATTCCGCATAGCCGTAACGATTGATCACGTCGCGAAACGCATCGCGTTCGTCGTCGCGACGGTACAGGATGATCTTATCATGGGGCACTGACTCGAAGCATTCCTGCATCAGATCAAGCCCGCGGGCATTGTCGGGAAAGCGCACGGGAACTAGCCCCTTCGGAAGACCTTGCGACACGGACCTCAAGCGGGTGCCGAAACCGGCCGCGAGGATAACGATGTGCGTCTTCGCCCGTTCCCGCTCACCGTCTCCCGGGGAAAGGCCTGTGGTTTCGCGCAATCGGATCATGCGTTCATTTCACTCCCCTGCCGGCACGGAGAATAGAACCGGGTCGGGGGCTTGCTTGCACGGGCATTGGCATTTTGTTTTCCACAGGCCATTTCCAAAAGTTCCTCACGGACATGGAACAAGAAAGACATAGATGCGATGACGGCGGTGCTTTATACTCACCCCATGATCAAGACCCTCGATGACGTTCGAGAGAAACTCTTCGCCTGGAAGGAGATCGATATCGCGAAGGAATCCAATCCCGTGATGGGCAACGGCAACCCGAAGGCGGAGATCGTATTCATCGGCGAGGCGCCGGGAGAGAAGGAGAACGCGCAGGGCATTCCGTTCGTGGGCCAGGCCGGCAAGCTGCTCGACACGCTCCTGGAATCGATCGGACTAGTGCGCGCGGACGTGTACATCACCAACATCGTGAAGTTCCGCCCGCCGGAAAACCGGGATCCCACCCCCGAGGAAAAGGAAGCATGCCTCCCCTTCCTGCAAATGGAACTCGCGATCATCAAGCCGAAGGT
>CAZSMX010000019.1:5879-7412 GCA_964608325.1 uncultured Candidatus Peribacteria bacterium | reverse complement strand
TCATGACCACCCTCCTCTACAGCATCATCGTCGCGGCCATGCTCTCGGTGACGTCGCTCATCACGGTGCTGCTGCGCGTCAGCCCCCTCTCGTCCCCGGCCCAGGCGTTGCCCGCGTTCTTCGCGTCGGTCTTCCTTTCCATCGCAAGCGTGGCGACCATCGGGTTGTACTACCTGTGGAAATGGTTCCCGTTCCACGCATGGGATGACGGGAAGATCCTCGGCATTTCGCTGCGGCAAGGCATCTTCCTAGGCCTGGCCACCGTCATCCTGATCCTCTTCCACCTCCTGGGCATCCTGACATGGTGGATCGGCATCCTGATCTACCTGGTATTCGTGCTCATCGAGCTGGCACTGCAGCATTGATCCGCTTTTGCGTGCCCCGTCGATACGGTATGCTGCCGCCATGACGACAGCAGTTTCATGGGAAGCAGAGATCGACAAAATCTTGAAGGCCGCCTCGCCCGAGGATATTGATGCGCTTGAATTGCATTTGCTCGGCAGGAAGCAAGGAGTCTTGAACGACGCGCTGAAGGCGCTGGGTGCCATGGACCCCGAGGAGCGTAAAACGAAAGGCCAGGAACTGAACGTATGGAAGCAGAAAGTAACGGATGCGATCACGCAGAGGAGAAGCGAGCTGATGCAGGGCAAGCTGTCCGCATTGGCCGACACCGACAAACTGGATGTGACACTGGACCTGCCGAAGACGGAGCGCGGCCACTTGCACCTCATCCCGCAGTTCATCCGCCAGGCGGAAGAAGTGTTCGGCCGCATGGGATTCGACGTGGCCGAGGGAAACGAAATCGAATCGGAGGAGTACAACTTCGACCTTTTGAACATCCGTGCGGACCATCCCGCGCGCGATGCGCAGGACACGTTCTTCGTGAAGGACATGCCGGGCTATCTGCTCCGCACGCAGACGTCGCCCGTGCAGATCCACTACATGCGTTCGCATGAGGCGCCGTTCCGCATGATCTGCCCCGGCCGCGTGTACCGCAAAGAATCCGACGCGACGCATTCCCCTCTCTTCCATCAGATCGAAGGACTGATGGTGGGACCGGACGTGTCCCTGGCCAACATGAAAGCGGTGATGAGCGCAGCCATCCGAGAACTCGTTTCCCCCGATATCGAATTCCGCTTCCGCACGAGCTTCTTCCCGTTCGTGGAACCGGGGTTGGAAGTGGACATGCGTCATCGCAACACGTCGGAAGCGAAGTGGCTGGAGGTCGGCGGCTGCGGCATGGTGCACCCGAACGTCCTGAAGAACGGCGGCGTGGACCCGCAGTCATTCCGCGGCTTCGCGTTCGGCTTCGGCGTGGAGCGATTGGTGATGATCAAGCACGGCATCACGGACTTGAGAGCGTTCTACGAGGGGGACATGCGTTTCTTGAGGCAGTTCTAAACGACGGATTTAAAAAGGCCGCCAGTCCGAAGACTGGCGGCGCTTTCTTCACGTAGGGTTTTCTTTTCTCCTTGTTAGTTACGGTACTTGGTGGAGCGGACAGCCGACGTGGCGTACTCGAAGCCGTAGAAC
>CAZSMX010000019.1:3917-5779 GCA_964608325.1 uncultured Candidatus Peribacteria bacterium | reverse complement strand
ACCCGCGGCGTTCGTCCCGATGAAGACTTCGCCCTCGCGGACGTTGTCGCCATCGTTCTGCAGGAGGTTGCTCGAGGATTGGTCTCCCCGCGCCTCCACCCGGGAGAGTTCGAATTGGATCTTTTCTCCCGAGATTCCTCCCTGCACGTCCGCCTTGATGCGGGCGCGCACGAGGATCGTCAGCGTCTCCCCTTCGGGAACGACGAGCTGACGGCTTTGCATGTTCGCCGTGAAGACGGACGAACCGGCTGGCACGGGATCGGATCCCGTTCCGGCCAACGTTGCGATCGCGAACGGCGAGGTTGCGCCGGCCTTGTACAGTTCGAGCCGGTCTACCGAGGTCGCGTACGACCCCTTCGACTGGAACCCGAGCTTGAAGACGTCGATCAGCTCGTTGACGCTCCTGACTTCCAACATCATGATCGGGTCGCTCAGCGTGCCGCCGAGCAATTGCCGACCGGGCACCGGCATCACGCTGTTCGTGACCACCAGGTCGCCCTGCTTCACGAACGTCCACAGGGTGGACGGCGAGAGCTGGGTGACGTCGAGGCGGCCGACCGGAGCACCGGTACGGACCTCTTCGGCCTTGATGTCGTTCAGGATCAACTGCATCGTGCGATCCGGCAGAAGCGACGATTGGACGTCGAAGCGGACTTCGAACGCCGTCACCGACCCGGCCGGAACGACGTAACCGCCGCCGTCCAGGTTATCGAACCGGACCACGCCGTCCGCACCCGGGGAAACCCCCGCTTGCAAAACGGTATCCACGTTGCCGTTCCCATCCGTGTCCACCCAGAGCGCGAAGCGCCAGGCGTTGCGGATGTCACCGTTCGCGGCGTTGACCGCCACGTAGGTGATACGACTCGCGTCGACGTCGCCCGACTGCGCGATGAAGCGCAGGCCGAGTTCGTTCTTCGCGTTGGCGACGGCGGTATCGAACGACGTGATGCTTTGCACCGCGACGTTGAGCGTCGTCTGGCCGATCCGTTGGAAGCCGGCCGCCAAGGTGCCGCCCGGGAAGGCCCGGACGATCTTACGGCCGCTATCCATGTCCTGCGCCTCCAGGTCGACTCCGCCCAGGGACTTGGTAAGTCCCCCGAACGTCGTCGAACCGGTTTCCGCTCCGTTCACGAGGACGCGGTAGAGATCTCCGTCCCGGACCGAGGCGTTGCCGCCGATGTCCGCGCGGATCTCCCACTCGTCCCCGTTGCGGGCGATGAAGTTGCCGAAGGTCAGGACTTGGTAGCCCGTACCCTGCGCCTTCAGCGTTCCTCCGATCACCTGACCGGTCACCGTGTTTCGCAACTCGATGGCGATCAGTTCGTTCCCGACGTTGGCCGTCATGCGGCCGAACGCGTCGCGTGCTTCCACCGCGATTCCGAGACGCCGGATAAGGGCGTCTCCTTCGGTGGTTCCCACGCGCAACGTTCCCAGGACCGCGTTCTGCTGCCCCTTGCTCACCAATCCCGACGAGGGGCTGGAGAGCTCGAGGATCAGCACGTTGTCCTGCTGGAGGACGCGCACCTGGCTGCCGTTGGTATCGCGCAGCCCGATGTCTTCCCGCGAAACCGGTCGGCCGCGTTCGTCCGTCGCCTTGATGGAGGTGACGTCCAAGCCGATGCTCGCCGTGTTCGCGTTCGCCTTCGTGTCGATGCGCAGTTGCATCGCGAGCGTGTCGACGTTCGTGTCCAAGCGTTGGCTCAGCACGATGTCGACCTTGTTCCCGCGTACCACGGCCGCTCCGATGAGCGTCTCCATGGTGGCGCAGGGATCGTTGTCGAGATCGGCCCAGACCGTGACCCGGGAGGCCACGTTCTGCAACGCCGTCGTACCGGTACCCGTGACCGTGAGGCCGCGGATAT
>CAZSMX010000019.1:0-3817 GCA_964608325.1 uncultured Candidatus Peribacteria bacterium | reverse complement strand
AAACCCTATGCTGTGAAGAAACGAGGCTCCGTACCGCGTTTCTTCGTTACCTATACGGAACTCGCTTACTGTACCACTTTATTAATATTTGTCAATATTATTACGATATGTCAAATTTGTCTATAAATACAAAAAAAGCCACCTATACCCAAATCGGATATAGGTGGCGGCCATTCGGATAAGGGTATCAAACGGAAACCTCCCGCTCGATGTCGCGGAACCGTTCCGCGTCCCCGAGGACGTTCGGCAGCAACTTATGCCACGAGTCGAAATCCGAGGAGTGTGAAAACCACCTCGGTTTGTGCTGCAACGCGATTTCGGCGTCATTCGCGCATCCCGAACGGGTGATGGCAAGAATGACCCACTTATCGCATTCCCTGCTGATGCGGTCCATCAGCCGCGTGGAGGGCGACTCGGCATCCAGCCGCGTCGGCCCGCCGACGGCGGGCAATGGCAAGTCGACGTAGGTGTCGACAAGTACGCGCACGGGACTCCCCTTCCATTCACCGTCGTCGATGAAGGACTGACAATCCGCCGCATTGGCAAACACTCGCAGGACCGAATAGTCGCTGCCGACCAATCCGTCCTGGATGAATTCCACCATGTCGGGACACCCTGACACGATCACGCACGCATGCTTCATCGTTCGTTCTCCGTAAATTGATACCCGGTATTCGAATGAGCAGATCCGTCTGCGAAAAAACACAGATGGATCCGGATTGTACAAATAAATAGAACGGAAGCAAGCATTTCCTGCTGCGATTTTCTCACATCCAGTGCTCCGGGTCTTTCAGGAATTTCAGGATCTCGGCGGACTCGGCGGCGGTGATGCGGTCCTGCGCGACCGCGGCGTCGTGGACCTCGGGGATGGTGGTGAGCGGATGTACCATGAATCCCTCTTCCATCGCGCGCTCATGCAACGGCAGCAATGCGTAGCTGAGGATGGCGACGACGTCGGTGACGTACAACCCGGCCTCGCGCAGAGTGTTCACCGATGTCACGGTGCTCGCGCCGGTGAAGAGGAGATCTTCCAACATGACGACCTGCCGGCCCTTGTGCGCGTCGTAGGAATTTTGGGATGCGTCCTTACGCACGATGATCAGCGGGAGATCCATCCTCTTCGCCACCGCCTGCGCGCACCCGCTGTCCGACACGTCGGACGTGGCGAGGACGTCGGGGTGGATGTGCAGGCCTCGCAGCCGTCCGTACAGCGCATCCACGACGAATGCCGATGCATCGGGATGGTCCCGGATGAGCGTGTAATTGCAAAAGACGGGGGACTTCTTCCCGGTTTTGGACACGAATGGTTTGAACGCGGACAGGCTTACGGCGCCCGTATCGAGCAGGAATTCCGCTACTCGTTCGCTTGTCGGCATGCGCTTGACGATACACCCAAAGTTCCCGATGCTGCAACCATATGGACTTGTTTCCTGGACTGCATGAACGGCTGGAACAACTTCTCTCCGCTTTCCTGGCGGAGAACGAGAAATTGAACCTCACGGCACTGCGAACGCCGGAACTCAGCTGGCACGGGAACATCCTGGATTCCGTCGCGTTCCAATCCATCCAAGGCAAGCTTCCGAAGACCGAAACGCTGATGGACGTGGGCACCGGCGGAGGCTTTCCCTTGCTTCCGTTGGCATTGATGATGCCCGATGCCCGGTGCGTCGGCATGGATTCCATCGGGAAGAAGATCGCGGCGATCCAGCGGATCGTGGACACGATGAAAATTCCGAACGTGACGCTCATCGCCGAGCGCGCGGAAGTGTTGGGACACGACAAAAAGCACCGCGAGAAGTACGACGTCGTCACCTCGCGCGCGGTGGCGCCGCTGAACGTGCTTTTGGAATGGGTGAGTCCGTTCTGCAAGGTGGGCGGACACATCGTGCTATGGAAGAGCCTGAACATCGAACAGGAACTGAAGGACAGTGAGAAAGCCCAGCGCATCCTGCACTGCCCGCTCCTCTTCACGCAGCAGTACACGCTGGAGAAAGACTTCGGTACGCGCCAGCTGCTCGTGTTCCGCAAAGACGATCAATTGACGAAGGAGTATCCGAGGGAGATCGGGATGGCGAAGAGGAGTCCGTTGTAAGCTTCTTTAGCTTCATGAGCTGCATTAGCTTCCTAAGAGTTCTCATGAGAGAAGGAACGATATTTTTGTTTTATACAAAGGAAAAACGGATGGCATTTAAAAAAGACAGAAATGCATGGAATGTATGAATGAGACTACAGACGTAATAATGATTCCATGGAAAAATCATCAGCTATTTTTACGTACAAAGATCTCATTGTTTGGCAGCGATCCATCGAACTGGTCGTAGAAATATATGCACTAACAGGAAATTTTCCGAATGAGGAAAGGTTCGGACTTATTTCGCAAATGAGACGGGCCTCCGTTTCTATCCCATCAAATATTGCGGAGGGCAGAAGGCGTGGAACCAAGAAAGATTTTCTTGCCTTTCTCCGCACCGCTTACGGCTCCGGAGCAGAAATAGAAACGCAGATTGAAATTTCAAAAAGACTTGAGAATACCAAGAGCCTACATTACGAAAAAGTAGAATCACTCTTGAATGAGGTATTACGGATGCTTCAATCAATGATTAAGAAAATGAACCCCTGATGAAGCTTCAGAAGCTAATGCAGCTAATGAAGCTCATATTCGGTCAATCTAAACTAACATACCGCATTTTTCTCAATGCTATACTCCCCTCCATGATCGCGTTGAAGAACGTCGTCGCGGGCAAGGTGCTGAAAGAGATGTCCCTCGCCATCCGGCCGAAGGAGTGCGTGTGTATCACCGGAAAGAGCGGCGAGCAACTCGGCACGCTGTTCCGCATCCTGGCGACCCTGGAGAAACCGACGTCCGGCAGCGTGGAAGTGGACAACGTCGACATGGCTGCCCTTCCGCCGGCGGTATTGCAACTGTTCCGCACACGCCTCGGACTCGTGTTCGATCCCCCGCTGCTCATCAACCACCTCACCGCGGGACAGAACGTCGCGCTGCCGCTCCATCTGCGCGGTTTGCAATCGGACGTGATCACGAAGGCGGCCGATGACCTGCTGAAGCGGCTGGGCCTCACTGCGAAAGCATCCGCATTCCCCCCTTCCCTCTCCGCCGAGGAAAAACAATCGGTGTGCCTCGCACGCTGCCTCATCGCTGCGCCCCTCGTGATCATCGCGCTGGAGCCGTTCCACGAACTATCGGAACAGAAAGCCTTCACGGTCGCGACCTTGTTCCAGAACCTGCGCAAGAAAGGAGCCACCATCATCTTCCTCTCGAAGGACACCCGTGCCGCGGAACTGATGGGCGTGAAGCCGCTCCTGCTGGCAGACGGACAATTGCAGGGAATGCCGACGTACCAACACACGGAAGAATTGCCGGACATGGAAGAAGCACCGACGGCCGCGCCGACGGAACCCGACGCAGAGGAGATACCGGTGGTCGCCGCCGCGAAACCGATGACAAGCAAACCGAACGAAGGTGGCACGGAAGGCAGGAAAATCCGCATTACGCCCATAGGATCGGGACTCTCCTGATGGCCTTGTAGAAGCCAAACACAAGAGTAGAGTGATCTTTAATGCGACCACCCGAGCAGTCTTTCGGATGTGCTCCGTTGCGAAAGAAATCAAAAACGATCCTCGCGATCGCGGGAGCGGCTGCCCTAACAGTCGGGGGAGGATGGGCGACGTACGAGGCGTGCATCGAGCCGAAGAAGGAATGGCAGAAGATTCCCGAGGACATTGCCGTCGCGCGCGACGTATTCTCCCGCAGGATCCTCGCCGTCATCGAGGAACCCGACGCCAAGGGATACCCGCA
>CAZSMX010000018.1:9305-12507 GCA_964608325.1 uncultured Candidatus Peribacteria bacterium | reverse complement strand
AGTGAGAATAGGCGCTTTCTAAACGGAATTTTAGTGGGAAAATTATGTTTTGATTCTTTTCGGACACCCCAAAAAACAGTTGCTAAGAATCACTTTCTATTGTCAAAAGTTGGCCTAACAACCGAGCTTCGTCGATAATCCTGTGCATTTGGTATAGATAACTTCACATTTCAGCCTATTGGAACGTTTATAGAACATCTAATAAGCTTTTCTCGGCATTATAAAAGGTTTCTTCTGGAAATAGGCCTAGAATCGTTTGCAAATGAAGCGAGGAAACGAGGCAGCCAAGCCAAAAAACACCGAAAAATGTAAAGACAGCCTGACATCAGGGTTATCTTTGCTTCACATGTGGCGCCAGAACGCCTTACTAACCGCCCGTTATACACACCCCCTGTGCATAATCCCCTTTTCGACTAAAAAAAGCCGGCGCACGCGTGGTGCGGCCGGCCTTGGTGCGCATCATCCGTTGGGGATGAGGCGTCATGTTATCTACCCTTCTTCCTTGTAGGGAACGTATTTGGGATCGGCCTTGATCTTCCGGACTTCTTCAGGCGTGCCACCCAAGGTGAGAAATTCTTTTTCCGAGATAGCGCCGCTGCAAAAGTTCGCCCGATTGATGGCCAAGTGAACCTCCAAGCGATGGACCGGAATTTCCGTGGGGGCGTCGATACCGAGGCGCACTTTGTCGCCGCGAATATCAACGATGGTAATAACGATGTTATCACCGATGATGATACTTTCATCGCGTTGTCGCGACAGGACTAACATGGATAGGACTCCTACGCAGAGAGATGGATTGAAGGGGCGGGATGACAACGGCTCCTCCGTTGTCGAAGGCGGGGATCCGGCAAGGCGCCAGATATGCTTTCCATCGTACGGATAACGCGCACGACGTCAAGAATATTCGACATTATCGGTTTTACGATTTGCGCACTTTTTGGCCTTCGGACGTGTCTTTCACCTCATAGCCGAGCGTGGCGATCGCGTCGCGCAGTTCGTCGGATTTCGCGAAGTCCTTTTCCGCGCGCGCACGTGCGCGCTCGTCGACGAGACGCAGTACGTCATCGGGAATTTTTTCTACTTCGGGATCGAAGCACCCGAACGTACGCTCCACCATCGAGACGAACGTCGCGAGCTCGTTCAGTTGATCATCCGTCGGCACGTATCCCCCGTCGACCGCCTTGTAATAATTCGTCATGCCGCCGAAGATCACCGCGCGCGCCTCGGACACATTGAGGTCGTTGTCCATCGCCGCCATGAAGTTTTCCAGCGCCTCGCACGACGCATTCGTCGCCGCACATTCTTCGAACGTTTTTCCGCGCTTCAGGATGGTGTCGCGGATCAGGGCGAACCATTCCATGATGCGTCCGCGCTCCTTCTGGGCCGTGTGCATCGCCTCATCGGTGAACTTCATCTGCGTGCGGTAATGCACGGAGAGAAAACAGTACCGAAGGTCCATCGGAGACCATCCTTTTCCGATAATGTCAGGAATAGTTACCACATTGCCAAGACTCTTTGACATCTTTTCGCTGCCAAGATCGATTCTGCGCTTGTGGAGCCAGAAACGGACGAAGGGCTTTTCCGTCACGGACTCGCTCTGCGCGATCTCGCATTCGTGATGGGGGAAGATGTTGTCCTCCCCTCCGGTATGGATGTCGATGGTGTCACCCAGCAACGCGCGGCTCATCGCGCTGCACTCGATGTGCCATCCGGGGAACCCGTCCGGAAACGATTCGCCGGCGGTGCCCATCGGCGACGGCCAGTGCAACACGTGCTTCTGGTTCAAGCCGACACGAAACTTCCACAACGCGAAGTCCGCAGGATGCTTCTTACCTTCGTTCACGTCGACGCGCGAACCCGCCTGCAGGTCATCCAGCTTGTTTCCCGAGAGCGTGCCGTAGGGCGTCTTCAGATGCGACGTGACGTCAAAGTAAATGCCGTCCTGCGTCGGGTACGCATGGCCCTTCTTCAGAAGCTCCTCGATCATTGTTTTCATCTGCTCCACATACTCCGATGCCTTCGGGCGCTCCGCGGGCTCCAGCATACGCAGCAAGGCCTCGTCCTCCAGATACTGCGACGTGTACATCTCCGCCACCGCGATGACGTCGTCATGCTCCACCTGTGCGTCCTTGCCGCGTTTTTCCATGGCGATGCGACGCGCTTCCTTCTCGATCTTATCCTCCCCGCTCTCCGCGTCCGCCACGAGGTGTCCCACGTCCGTGATGTTCTTCACGTGCTTCACCGTGCAGCCGTGTCCGACCTCCAACCAGCGACGGAGAAGATCCGCCATGAGGAACGACGAATAGTTCCCGATGTGCGGACGTCCGTAGACCGTGGGTCCGCACGTGTACATGGTGACGGTCTTGTCGTTCGGAATATCAAACTCCTGTTCCCCCTTCGCCAACGAATTGTAGAGCTTCAATGCCATGCGCGAAGCATAGTAAAAAGCGCCTTCAATTCCTATCGTTTCTTGGTTTGGTTTTCGCAATCTCTTGACTCTGTGAAAAGTGATGTGTTAGGGTACTCGTCAGGTTTTCACGCCAATGATTCTCTCTTGTCACTACGCTACGGCATCCCTTAAGAACGTCCGCATTATGTGGGGGTCGGGCCGTGCGTCGTAGAATTTTCTTCCAACCAAGCGCACACAAGGGCCCCACTCCACACGGACGGGGCCCTTTTTAGCGGCTTACAGAAGCGACCCTTCACCCTTCGACAAGCTCAGGGCAAGCACCAATCGATCATTCAAATCATCGAAGAACAGGAAGCGATCTTCCTTTCCATCGTTCCGCTGCGTGCGGAACAAGGAGTGAAAGGGAGAAATGAAACGGTCAATGGAGGAGGAAAAGCCATGGCCACGGTTGAAGAAGTGTTCGAAGAAGTCTTGGACGAACCGCATCCCCTCACCAAGGCGTATCCAGATGATGAATTCTTGCGTGATTTGTTCGCGATGCAGTCTCACTTGGAGCAACGTCGCAAAGAAACGCTCGATTCATGGATCGCATTCCTTCGGAAGTTCGATCCGAAGCCCGAGGATGATGAATTGGACCTTCCGGAATTGCCGGAGACCGATTGACCACCCGCCAGACGGTTTCAATCGTCGTGACGGACCATCTCCGGAGCAGACCATCGCGTCTGCTCCGGAGCAATTTTTTCAACATATGAAGCAAGATCGCTTCCTGTTCGCATATGCATCAACCGGTCT
>CAZSMX010000018.1:0-9205 GCA_964608325.1 uncultured Candidatus Peribacteria bacterium | reverse complement strand
TTTTTCAACATATGAAGCAAGATCGCTTCCTGTTCGCATATGCATCAACCGGTCTTCTTTCCCGTAGTTTCGCAGGTGCGAAACGAAGAAGAACATAGTCAGTGCAAAGGAGTATGACCGATGGCTTTCCAAGATCCGCGCGTTCTCGACATCATCCGCTTCCGCGAACGCTCGGGCCCGAAACAAGAAAAGCGCAGAAAGCGCCTGGATAAACTCTCTCGCAAGGCTGGGCGACGAGCCCAGCGAGAGTCTTCGGGCAATTCGGCGGCCTGACGTCGTTTTGTAACGACGGAGGGCGGTGAGTGGCGACTGGCAAAATGCTTCCGGGGTGTTTCGCAAGAAACCCCCCGGAGCACCCTTTACGTACTTTCGTACGTCCTCGAATTATAGTCTTTATAGGCGTTTTGAAAAGGAAGAAGACCGGTTTCTGCAAATCCCTTTTGGAGGGCTCCGGGTAGGGGTACTATTTCCAGCGATCTGCCCCCTTCACCCCTCGAAATACCCAGGGTGAATGTGATCATTCACAGCACCGCTTGAACGGATAATAACCTGTTTTTCAGCACCATCATGACCGCCTTCTCGGCATGACTGGAGAACAGAGGATGGAGACTTTCGGCATGACACAGTATCGCCGGCGCATCATCAAGGCAGTCCGCCAACAACTCATCGCCTCACGTCAGGGACGCGAACCCAGCGAGGAACTACTCCACGCTGAATGCAAGCGCCTGAGACGCATGAAACGGCGGGCATGGAGCCCTTCGTGCAAGCGCCGGACCCGATGCAAACGCGACGACCACGTACGGATGTGCTCGCGCTGATCTCTTTTCTTTTCTCCACCATCGTTCCGGACCCTGCTTGCAGGGTCCGGAACATATTCAAAAACAGATTATTATCCGCTTCAAAACTCTTGCAAAGAGCGATCTGCCTTTGTACGGGACATGGGTGTCCCGAGGGCGGAAAACGGTTGTTGATATGGAGATTCTCTGATGACACTGAAGAAACGACGTCGTCGCCATCGCCGCATGAAGGTCCGCTTGGAAAACAGGCAGGACCGGTTGAAAACCAGACGCGAACTTGCGGTCCATCGGTAACGACGCGTTACCATCAGCAACAACAATTTGTCTCGGAGCGGCCTTACCGCCGCTCCGAGACATCCTTTCACACCGAAGACAGATCCTTCTTTGCGTGCTCATTCACAGCACATCTTGTAAACAGTGATCCGTTTTTCGCCCCCCATCGTGGGTTCATCGGGCGGAGGCGGTGGTAGTACCTCTTTTGTCAGGAGGACAAGGTATGGCGCAATATCGTCTGCGTCAGTTTCCTTTCCTTTAACCTGGAGGTGAGTATCGAGTGTCGCCGTGTAGGCCGATCGTTTCGGCGACCACGGCGGCTACGAGTGCCCATCGAGGGATGAGTATTGGGGTGTTGTCTGCATCGCTTCATTTGCGGCTTCTGCAGAACTCAACACGTATTCATCTCGGGTAATCGTCACTTACGACGCCAGGGGAGTTCATCCCCTGGCGTCTGCTTTTTTCCAAAAATGGATCACTTTTTATACGTCAAAAAAACAGGCTTATACGATCAGTCGCATAAGCCCTGTTCGACGTACCATTTGGGTAGAATGATCCGTCCTGTACCCGCAGAAGCAGGAAGTGCGCCGAGAGCGTGGGTAACGGGCGCGAAGAAGATCTGCGGGTTCAATGACAGTATCGGATGCGCCTGCGATCCTCAAGCACGGGCTATGATCGCATCGGGCGTACTTTTATCGTCTCAAGCAATCCCTCTTCCGAAGGCCTTCAGCTAGCCTTCACGCATCACTTCCGATCCCCCATTCGCCATGAAATTCGCAGAGATCAAAAAGCTCCTCGGTTCCGACGCAGCCCTTCTGGATCACGTTTGTCAGACCATCCGCAAAGAAGACCTCCATCTCCCCTCCATGGAGACCGTCACGGAGGTGTTCGAGGCCTCCGACCGCCCATCCAAGGTGCAAAAGAACCTGCATGACCTCTACGGCCACGGCCGTCTGGGAGGCACGGGATACCTCTCCATCCTCCCCGTGGACCAGGGCATCGAACACGCCGCCGGAGCCTCCTTCGCGAAGAACCCCGCGTACTTCGATCCGGAGAACATCGTGAAGCTGGCCATCGAAGGCGAGTGCAACGGCGTGGCCTCCACGTACGGCGTGCTGGCCGCGGTAAGCAAGAAATACGCATCGAAGATCCCCTTCATCGTGAAGCTCAACCACAACGAACTCCTCACCTACCCCAACAAGCACGACCAAGTGATGTTCTGCTCGCCCCAGATGGCCAAGGACATGGGCGCGGTAGGAGTGGGCGCCACGATCTACTTCGGCTCCCCCGAAGCGACGCGCCAGATCCAGGAGGTCAGCACGGCCTTCGCCGAGGCGCATCGCCTGGGCATGTTCACCATCCTCTGGTGCTACCTGCGCAACCCCGCCTTCAAGCAGAAGGATCGCGACTTCCACGTGTCCGCCGATCTCACCGGACAGGCAAACCACCTGGGCGTCACCATCGGCGCAGACATCATCAAGCAGAAGCTGCCCGAGAACAACGGGGGCTTCCTGGCGCTGGGACAGGATAGTTCGTACGGAAAGACCGACAAGCGCGTGTACGAAGAGCTGACGACCGACAACCCCATCGACCTGACGCGCTACCAGGTGGCCAACTGCTACATGGGACGCATCGGCCTCATCAACAGCGGAGGGGCCTCCGGTGAGAACGATTTGGAGGACGCCGTGAAGACCGCCGTCATCAACAAGCGGGCGGGAGGCGCCGGCCTCATCTCGGGCCGCAAAGCCTTCCAGAAGCCTTTGGACAAGGGCGTGGAGATCCTCCAGGCCATTCAGGACGTGTACCTCTGCAACGAGATCACCGTAGCCTGAGGAAGGTTGTCCACGGCCTCGCTCAGATAAACGACGTGTTCGACCAGTTCTCGGACGTCCTCGATGCGCCTTCGCACGTCGTAGGTCAGCGGCAAGTGATTCACGTGGTTCACCAAGCTGAACGCCATTTCGTAAGTCACGGGATGGACGATACTGACGTGTTCTGCGGTTCCCACATATCCCTGCGCGGTTTTCATGGATACTTCGCGAGATATGGATTGAATGACGGTCGTGAGCACCAGCTGATTCTGCCTCCTGTCCTCCGTCACGATGACGACGGCGTGAGGACTGTTCGCAATGTCCTGTTCCTTTTGCGGAAGCTCGAAACGGCGTGCGAAGTCGGATGACATAAGAGCGTCACTCTAGCCCTCCGCGGAGGGGATGCAAGGGGGGCGACTGAAGGGAATCAAGGTAATCAAAGTAGCCAAAGAAACCAAGGATATGGATCCTTGATTCCATTGATTGCCTTGATTCCCTTTATTGCCTCAAGCACTCAAGTGCTCTTTATTCACAATAATCTGTTGTCCAATCGCAAACACCGTCGAGACACCCCAGTACAGGGCCACGGCGGCTGGGAAGCGGAGTGCGAAGAACCCGATCATGAAGGGCAGGACGTAGGTCATCATCTTCTGCTGCATGGCCATGGCGTTGCCCGGCGTCTCCTCGGCCTTCTCGACTTCCTTGGCCTTTTTCTTATCGGCGATGGCGAACGACAGTTTCATCTGGAAGAACTGGAGGACGATGAGGAGGATCGGGAAAATGATGACTTCGGGCTTGGTCAAATCGATGCCGAAGAGCGAGTTATTGAAGCTCCAGGAAAGGTTCTGGTTGAAGCCGTAGATATACTCGCGGGCAAGGGCGATATTCGCTCCTGATTCGACGGCGTACAGCAGTCCGATAAGCAGGGGGAACTGCAACAGGAGGGGCAGGCAGGATTGGAGGGGATTCACGCCGTGCTCCTTCCAGAGTTTCATGGTTTCCTCATTCACCTTCTGGGGATCGTTGGGATATTTGGCGCGCACGGCCTCCAGCTTGGGCTGCAGGAGCTGCATTTTCTTCTGCCCCTCCATGGCGTGCTGGGTGGGGATGAACAGGATGAATTTGATGAGAAGCGTGATGATGATGATCGCAAGGGCCAGGCTGTGTCCCGGCGTGATGCCGCCGACGAACACCATGGCGTTCAGGATGGGCTTGGTGACCAATGCACGGAACAGCTTCACGAAGGCATTGGGCTGGGCGACATCAAACGTAGCCGCCAGAGTCGCTCCCGATGCGGCCGCAACCACTCCCCCGCTCTGCGTTTCAGGCTGGATCTGCACGGGCAGGGTTACGTTGTATGTGCCGATATCGTCAAAGATGGAGTACTTCCACGCTGCCAAGCTGATCTCTTTCGTCTCCCCAGGCTGCACCGTCGTGACGGGTTCGCAGGGGGTAACGGTCTCATTGGATGTGCGCTGCTCGCTGGACCCGTCCGATTTCACGTAGGAAACGCCTACGGGAGGCGCGGGACACTTGGATGCGATAAGGACACTCGGGCCAAACGAACGCGGCTCCAAAGCCGTGCAATCACCACCGGTGAGGGAGCACCACTTGTAGCTGATCCACGGAATCCACCCCTGGTTCACACTGCGTGTCGCGGGATTCTTCAGAACCAAGACGGGATGCGTGCCGATACGAACCGTTTCCGACTGGGCACTCAGCGTGACCGGCGTTGTTTGGGTCTGCGTTTCGTTTTTCTGCCCAGGGAAAAAGACCGTTACGACGACGTAGACGAGGGCGAAAATCAAAAGGTATTCCGTCAGGCGGGACTGCTTCTTCGGCGCTGTCATGAGAGGGTGGAAAGAAACTCCGAGATGTCTTTGCGAATCACCTCGAACGAGGCGTCCAGACTAGCTGCTCGCGGGCACACCAACAACTGGACGGCGGGCATTTTCTCGCGTTCTTTCAGCTCCAGGCGAATCGCTTCCCTGCAACGGCGGCGCATGCGGTTACGACGCACCGCGGACTTATCCAGCGACGCCGAAGCGAACGTACCCAGGTACAGCGCGTCTTTCGTTTTGTCGGCATCGGGACGGCGGGGATGCCCGGGAACCCAACGGATCGTCATCGTCTTCCCCTTCCATACCTTCCCTTTGCGAAGGACGAAATCATTCACTTTGCGGCCGGAGAGACGTTTGGCGATCATCCTTGGAAGCATACCAGTGCTTTGAATGGAACGCCAAAGAGCCCTGTTTCAGGCCTTTTTAGAGATATTGACAAATTTTAAATATGGCGTATTATGATAGATAAGATCTTTCACAGCAATTCGGAAAGAGTGAGGTGACTTCCGTAAGGATGCCTGGGTGTACCAGGCAAAAAACGGAGGAATATTCCATCCACAAAGGAGTCTGAACATGTCCCGCGCTTTGTTTCTCCCCCCGCGTAATGCCGAATCGTTCGTTCTGTGCAGCTCGTCCCGCGACATCCGTCCCGGGTCCGACCGCCATCTCGACCAACTCGACAAACCGCAACGGCGCCCCGCGAACCGCATCGAGCATTTGCTGCCCGTCATCAAGACCCACGGCGGCGACATCACCCCCAAGGTGATCGTGGCTCGCGTTCCCGGCACCGCGCCGCTGCAAAGCATCGTCCGCGAAGTGATCGAAGCCAAGCAGCGCTCCGCCGTCGAACCCGCCGTCTCCCTCGCGAAGGCGGGCTAACGGCACCGCTCCGCATTGCGGAGCAACATTGTGGATCTGCACTTGCTACCGGAATTCTCCGGTAGCAAGTGCACCCCTTGAAGTCAGCTCACTCTGTCCCCACCCAAAGCCCGCTTTCGATAGCGGGCTTTTTTTATGCCCCGCACCACGCGCTTCGCTTGGATGCAGGGCTATTTTTCTGTACCATCCGGCGGTCATGACGCAGCTGACCGCAGACCAAGTCCGGCATATCGCCAAGCTCGCCCGCCTCACCCTGAAGGATGAGGAGGTGGAGACGTACGCGAAGGAGATGAGTTCGATCATGACCTATATCGACATGCTTTCCGAAGTGGACACCTCCAAGGTGGAGGCCACGGCCGGAGGCACGTCTCTGGTAAACAGCGTGCGCGAAGACATCGTCCAGAACCCCACCAAAGCAAAGCCCGACGAACTCCTGGCGACCAGTCCCCTACCGATCGAAGATCATCAAATCGAAACCCCCTCCGCCCACGGCTGATATGTCGTTGCACACACTCACCATCGCCGAGGCACATAAGAAGCTGGCATCCAAGGAGGTCTCCGCGGAGGACATCATGAAGGCCTGCATCGAGCGGATCGAGGCCGTGGACGGCACCCTCAACGCAATCGTCACGAAAAATTTCGACCGAGCCCTGGCACAGGCCAAATTCGTGGATGCGAAGAAGGACTTCACCAATCCCCTCTCCGGCATCCCCTATTTGAGCAAGGATGTGTTCTGCGAGAACGGGGTGAAGACCTCTGCGAGCAGCAACATGCTGCAGAAAAAAGACTACGTCTCCCCCTTCGATTCCACGGTCACCAGGAAGCTCAAGGAAGCGGGGGCCATCAGCCTCGGAAAAGTGAACACCGATGAGTTCACCATGGGAGCCTCCACGGAGACCTCCGCCTATGGCGTCACCAGGAACCCCTGGGATACAGAACGCGTCGCCGGGGGATCATCCGGAGGATCCGGCGCCTCGGTGGCGGCCGATGAATGCCTCTTCGCGCTCGGCACGGATACGGGCGGAAGCATCCGCCAGCCCGCCGGCTTCTGCGGCATCACCGGCATCCGCCCCACGTACGGACGCGTCAGCCGCTTCGGCGTGATGAGCATGGCCAGCTCCCTCGACACCATCGGCCCCATGGCGAAGACGATCGAAGACCTGGCGATCCTGATGGAGGCCATGGCCGGCAAAGACCCCCTGGATGCCACCACCGCCGACGTCCCCGTCCCTGCGTATACCAAGGCCCTGACGGGCGACGTGAAGGGGCTGAAGATCGGACTGCCGAAGGAATACTTCCTGCCGGGCATGGACCCCGCCGTGGAGGCCGCCGTGCGGGATGCCGCGAAGCACTTCGAGTCACTCGGCGCCACCGTCCACGACATCAGCCTGCCGCACACCAAGTACGCGGTGGCAACCTACTACGTCATCTGCCCCTGCGAGGTGAGCTCCAACATGTCCCGCTACGACGGCATCCGCTACGGACACCATGGAGGGGATTTGGACAATCTGGTCGACTACTACTTCGCCGCGCGCAGCGGGGGATTCGGCAAGGAGGTGAAGCGCCGCATCATGATCGGAACCTACGCGCTTTCCGCCGGATACTTCGATGCCTACTACCGTCAGGCGCAGAAAGTACGCTCCCTGCTCCGCCAGGACTTCACGGAGGCCTTCAAGAAGGTGGACGTCATCCTGTCGCCTATTTCGCCCTCCCCGGCCTTCAAAGTCGGAGCCCACGAAGGAGACCCCGTAGCAATGTACCTGGAGGACGTCTTCTCCGTTGCCCAGCCGATGGCAGGAATCCCCAGCGTCGCGCTCCCGTGCGGCTTCAGCAAAGACAACCTGCCGATCGGTATGCAGCTGATGGGTCCGCAGTGGGGCGAAGAGGGGATCCTCAAGGCCGCCCACGCCTACGAACAGAGCACGGAGTGGCATATGAAGAAGCCGAATCTGTAAATCAATCATGGTTCGACAGGCTCACCATGACACCGTAAGATTTTTCGTGTCACCTTGAGCCTGTCGAAGGGGACGCACGAGGAAGCCTATTTTGTGCTGAATCCTTAGTAGATGATTCTTTGCCCCTGGGGGTAGTCCCCGTTCCAGCCGCAGGGAAAACGACCCAATGAATATATCTGGAAGGTATCGAGATAGTAGCCTGGGGGAAAAAAATCCGCGTATTCGCTCTCAATGCAAGCGCGAATAAGGTCCCTAGATATCTGGAGTTTAATAGCGGTGATGCATTCCTGGGATACGACTGGTACGCGTTCAATCGCGGACATTGCCATACCAATGATCGGTGGTCTCACGATCGCAGTGATTTCATTCCATTGCTGATAACGTTCGACACTAGCCGTACGAACGACACGTCGGATGTGATTAGTCATCTCTATTCCGAAATTCTCATAATCGATGCTAGTACATTTTTCGATGGCAACGTCCCAATTTTTTACGACCAGAGACTGCTCCAAAGAGCCTTCTCCGACATGCGCAAACCACGGGAAATCAGACGCCTGAGAGAGCAATGCCTCCGTCTTTGCTTGCAAGATGTAATTCATAGTCTCATGTGTCGCATAAGCATTGCATAGGGAATCAATGCAACGTATTGAATGATAGCATTACAAAGCTGAGCGGTACCTTACCCCGCACGCCACCATGTCTCAAGTGCGCTTACGAAAGCCTGCCGAGGCATCATCATACTACCTGTAGAATGAATCAAAAACGCCCCGGGTCACGGAGCGTTTGGATTCAATTTCAACGAAGAACCCTAATCTAAGCCTTTTTTAGCGGAGCCATCCAAAGAAGCCCTTCTTGGCGGCCACCGGTTCCTTCTTGGAGGCCTTCTTGGCGGTCACTTTTTCCGCAACCGGAGTGGCGTCCACGACAGCCTCGACGGGGGCCTGGGCCTCCGGCAAGGAGAGTCTCTTCTGAAGGGCGCCCATGAGCATGTTTCCCTCGCGTAGGCGATCGTTGAGGGAGTGGATGACTTCCCACTGTTTCTCGATCTGCTGGTTCTTCAGGTCAAGCTCCTTCTGCAGGATATTGAAGATGTCCCCGGCCGGTTCGGCTTTGGATTTCTTCTCTTCCTTCTGGGCTGTATTGAAATTCTTCAAAACGACGTCCTGGCGGACGGTCCACGTGAAGTTTTCACCCTTCTTTTTGAAGGCGGCGACATCCTGGGGGGAGGGGAGTACCGCGTCACGGTCGGCGTGTGCCGGGGTCTCCGTGATGGTGTGGATGAGACGGCGGATGGTAGATGCGGAGCGGCCCGTCAACTTGCCTGCTTCGGCGATGGTGAGGTAGGTGGTATCCATGGCCTCCACTGTACACACCATGGCGGGCTCCACGAAGGACTCCGCCTTGAAGGGCGGAGGCTTTCGGCGGGAAATGTGTTTTTAAATGGCGGGTAAATTTCTTTATTCGATACTTCCTCCAAGCTTCGCATTGAGGTACCCGATCTATGCAATCGATCAAGCGAGTGTGACTCCATGAAGGACTCCACGGTAAACAAACCTTTCGTGAAAACGTAGCCAGCTCGGGTACGTCTTCATCTTAGAAACAATGATGGCGGAGCTGACGGGACTCGAACCCGCGACCTCCTCCGTGAC
>CAZSMX010000017.1:3411-12690 GCA_964608325.1 uncultured Candidatus Peribacteria bacterium | reverse complement strand
AGCGCCACATTGACATTGTGGAGGTCACTGGTTCAAGTCCAGTATTGCCCACCATCAACATTCTAAAGGGGGCAATTAGCTCAGCTGCCCTGTTTCGCTTGTCGAAATTCAGGAGAGGTCATTCACTTTGAACACACTCTCTTCGAGCGAACCGTACAGTAACTCCTGCTCCCGATTCCATCGACAGATACATTCCTCTATCGCTTTTCGTGCGCCCTCCTGAATTATCAAAGGATTTGACCAATAGATAATCCTCTCCGAATCGCCGACGTATGCGATCTGGAAGAAGAATTCGGACTGCCCGGCTTTTCCCTCCGTAAACAACTGCCCCCTTGAAAACTCATGATTCGAAAAACGCTCGATCTTACCGGTGGTCGCATCAATTACTCCGTTTGCCGCCACACACGGACACTGTATACCCTTCACCTTCATGCTTTGCGCATTGCCCCCCATTGATTCGTTGCCCAAAAATTCCCTCATTTCCCCTTTCATGAAAGCCAGATTGTAGGAGACAACACTCTCAGAAACAGGCATTTCAGCAAATAATTCATCGACGTATTCCATATAGTATTATTATAAAATCATATTTATAAATAGCAATACATAGGTAACGGACAAAAGTGCCGTTTTTCGCTATAATAAGAGGATTTATGGAAACAAACACAACCCCCATTCTCCAGTGGAACGCACCCGTGCAACCGATCGTTGAACGTACCCAGCGCTGGTACGTGACCGGCGGCATCGTGGTGCTTGCCGTCGCCGCGTACGGAATCCTCGCAAACTCCTGGCCGCTGGCCGTGGTAAGCGTGCTTTGCGGCGCGATGTACTACCTACTGCGCGACCACAAGCCGCGTGAAACGACGTGCGTCATCTACGAGAACGGCGCGATGTACGACGGACAGTTTTACCGCTGGGATGCATTCGAAGGATTCTGGGTCCTTGCGACCCCGACGCATAACGAACTGCACCTCACGTATCCGTCGAAAAGGAAAAGCGACCTCGTGATCCAAATCACGACCCTATCCGTAGACGAGACGCGCATCCTCATTGGCTCGTTTCTCAAGGAATTAACCGACAGAAAGGAAACTTTGATTGACATTTTTACCCGCATCGCTAAACTCTAAATGCTGCCGTTCCACGGTCGCTGGCGTAACGCATCCAAACGGGCTCCTGAAAGGGAAGCTCGGCTTCTGATGTTCTCCAAAAAGGTGATCCTCCCTGGGGATGACGATTACAGCATGCCGGATCCTGGCGATATCCCAGCGCCGTCGGACGCCGAGTTTTTGAAAATGTCCGATAGCGATAAGGCGGCATGGAGATTGATCATGGACAAGCGCATGCTGAGACAGGCGGAAGCACGCAACGCACGTGACACGAACAAGAACGTCGCCAATGCGCAATCCGCCACGGCGTCGCAGGTGTCAGACGTTTTAAACAATCCCACTCCTGCCCCTGAACAAGAGCAGGATGACGGCGCACAGGAGGAGAATGACGAAACGAACGAAGTGGAGAGACAGAGCTATCAGGAAACCAAGGCCGTCACCGACGAAATGGTCGCGACCCTCGGCACCCTTTTGCATAAGCTGCATTCCAACAACGCAGCGGCGGAACAATTCTTGTCGCCCGAACAATACGAAAAATGGGTCAGCCTGCAGAAAGACGTTGCCGCCACCCTGGGAGGAACGCAAAGGGACAGGGACCTGATGGACATCATCGGTAACCTAGAACAGAACAGGGATGCAGGAATGCCCCCCAACGGCACCATCGCCTTTGCACGCAGGACGATCAAGAAGCGTATTGAAGAGGCGAGGCAGAAGAGTGAAAGCGCAAAACATTATGAGGATTTCCTGGTACTGCTCGACAATGCCGATGCCATCATCCAGGGAAGGACGAACAAGAATACCACCGATGTTTCTACATTGGCTGGCTGGCAGACGCTGAACGAAGAGCAGAGAATGGAAATATACGAGCATATCCGCAATGCCCTT
Organism: uncultured Candidatus Peribacteria bacterium; assembly: GCA_964608325.1. Lineage (GTDB taxonomy): Bacteria > Patescibacteriota > Gracilibacteria > Peribacterales > Peribacteraceae > CAZRVH01. The sequence continues at coordinate 10,702 of CAZSMX010000017.1, read as the reverse complement.
CACGTGGATGAGGCGTTGCTGGAAATCAACCAAAGCCACAAGAGCTTGGCAGACCTCTACTCCGATGAGTCCGGAGAGGTGGCCGGCTTCGAAAAAAAATCGTTTGATCAGAAAATGGATACCGCGAAGACCTTGCCTCGCACCAAGGAAGGAGGAAGTGGCGCAGGCGCCAGCCTTAATCCGAAGAGCCTCTGGAAGGCGCTACAAAACCTGCCGGGCAACGTGGGCATCGAATTCTACAGCCCGCTGCAGATCTGGGAGGCATTCAAGCAGGTAGGTGAAACCTTGCAAGATATCAGCAAAAAGAAGAATGCACTGAAGATCGCGTCGTTCGCGGACAAGCTGGGAAGTATCGTGGGCATCATCCCGAAGTACAAGAATGCAAAAGAATTACTCCGCCGCGCCCACGAAGAAGAGAACGAGAAGATCAAGAAGGGATACAAGGAAGCACTGGGTGCCAGCAACTGGCAGCCGGGATACCATGATATGTTCGGCCCGGGAAAGCTTATGGACCAGCATATCGATGACAAGAACATGACGATGGCGATCCTGGAGTACGCGGCAAGTAAGGGAATGATTTACAACATGAAGGAAACGGACTGGAAGAAAGGCGAAAACCTCTTCGGACGCTGGAATATCCGCGAGCTCGTCCCCTCTTCGTGGGATGAAAACCAGATCGGTTCGTACTACGGAAACATCGAGTTTGACAACGAACAGGGTGAAAAGAAGCAGGAAAAGATCGGGTACGACAACAACATCACCTACGCCAAGATCCCCCAGTTCATGAAATCATTGAACGACGCGTTGGACGGAAAGGACCTGTGGTACGCCCGCGGCGTCGTGAAGCGCGCCATGGAAAAAGTCGATACCGGCCACATGTCGTCCATCATCGCCGTGACGATCATGCGACATATCGAAAAGGATCCGGACCTCGGCAAGATCATTCCGACCAAGTGGCTGGACCAGATCGGAGGAGAAGGAAAGGAATTGAACATGGGTCTCCTGAAGTTCGAACAGGGCTATATCCTCGCATGGGCCAAGGAAGGCGGAGGAGACATCCGCAGGGTGCCCCGTCTCGGAAACTTCATGGCGGACGTGCGCGCGTACATTATCGAGAAGGACAAATCCCTGGCCGCCACGGACGACAAGACCGTCGCGAAGCTGGACGAGATGACTTCCCAGCTGATGTCCGCCAAAACGCTGAAACACAAGGGCAAGACGCTTACGATCTACGACAAGCGCTTCGACCCGTACGTCGGCGAGCTCCTCAAGGAAGCGAACTGGGCCCGCGGCATCCCCATGGACAAGAGCTGGGACGACTTCTTCGTCAGCCAATCCGAATTCCAGAGAGGCAGCCAGACCATTTACGACGCCATCTTCGAAATGGACGTGAAGGGCACCTTCAAACACGAACCCCGCGCCCGCTTCTTCCTTTCTTGGATCGAAAAATCGCACCAGGAACTCCTCACCGGAATCAGGGAAGCCACGGATGCCAAGGAACGCGCTGAATTGAAAGCAGCGGAGGAGAACTTCCGCAAGCAAACGCAGGCAAAACTGGACGCGAGCATCGCGAAAATGGTCGACCGCGCGGAGTCATTCCTGGCGACCCGTTACATACTGGAATACCACCGCTCCCCCGTCTTCATCACGCTCATCGAACAGGGATTGCTCAGCCTGTCGGTCTTCGAGGAAGCCCTGAGGCGCAATCCGGGCAACAAGTTTGCCAGGGCGGTGGTGGAGCAGTGCATGAACCGCGGCTTGGTCTCGAAAGCGTTGCATAGCAAGGATATCAACGATGAAAACGAGGCGAAGCCCGAGGAAAAAGACATCAGGTCCGAAGAAAGGGAGCGCGCCAAACAATTGGAAGACCAAGCCAAGGCGATCAAAACTCTGTATTTCCAAAAAGAGACAACGGGCGGCAAGAAAACGAAGAATACCCCCCGCCGGAACAATCCGCCGCCTGCCAATACGACGTCACCGGATTTGTCGACCAGCGCGTAACGCTACCTTGCGTAAGTCACCCCGCGCCCGTAGCGTAGGGGCCTTATGAACGTGGATATCCGCCGCATCGACAAGACCCTTCCCCTGCCCCCGTATTCCACGGGCGGCGCCGTCGCATTCGACGTCATCACTCGCGAAACGACCGTCGTGGAACCCAAGCAGATCGCCTTGATCCCGGGGAACGTGATCGTAAAGGTGCCCGAGGGCTACGCCTTGCTTCTTTTTCCGCGCTCGTCCATGCCGCGCAAGAAAGGATTGATCTTCCCCCATTCCGCCGGCCTCATCGACCAGGATTACCATGGGGACAAAGACGAATTGATGGTGCAGGTGCAAAACATCACGGACGAACCCGTCACGGTGGAACGCGGCGAGCGCATCGCCCAGGGTGTCTTCGTGCAGATCGGCAAAGCGGAGTGGAACGAGGTGGAAGGGCATGGGGCGGAAACGCGCGGCGGCTTTGGCAGCACCGGAAGTTAAAACGTGTCATGGTGAGCCTGTCGAACCATCGACACGCGGAGTCGCCCTTCGACAAGCTCAGGGTGACACTTTTTGAATGGCAATGAAAAGAGGCCTTGCGGCCTCCCATTCATCATCATGGCTTGTTGATGCGATATTATTGCGCCTTCTGATTGTTGTTGCCGATCGGCTTTCTCATGAAGGCGGGCACTTCCAGCTCTTCTTCGTTCAGGCTCAATGCGGTGGATTTCACACCCGGCTGCTCGAACGGCTTCTCTTCTTTCATGGGACGTGCATCGGCTGCGCGGGCGGCGGAGCCGGACGGTGCGGGCTTGGACAGGTAGCGCTGCGCGGGCGTCTGGAAGCTCTGCGTCTGCTGGAGAGGCTCTGCATCGAATCCCGTGGCCACCACCGTGATCTTCACCTGGCCCGTGTAATTCTCGTCGATGACGGCTCCGAAGATGATCGTCGCCTCCGGGGCGGCCGTTTCCGTGATGATGCGCGCGGCCTCGTCGACTTCGAACATGGAGAGGTCGTTTCCTCCCGTGATGTTGAAGAGGATTCCCTTCGCTCCGCTGATGGAGAGTTCCAAGAGCGGGCTGTCGATGGCGGCGCGTGCGGCCTCGGCTGCGCGGCTGTCCCCCGTTCCGTATCCGATACCCATGAGGGCGGTTCCTCCGTCCTGCATGATCGTCTTCACGTCGGCAAAGTCGACGTTGACGAGACCGTGCTGGGTGATGAGGCTGGAGATACCCTCGATGGCGTGCTGAAGCACTTCATCGACGACCTGGAACGCTTCCGTGAGAGGCGTGGTCTTGTCGATGATGCTGAGGATCTTGTCGTTCGGGATGGTGATAAGCGTGTCCACCTTTCCGCGGAGGTTGTCGATCGCCTCCTCCGCGTTCTTGCGGCGCTTGAGACCTTCGAAGCTGAAGGGCTTCGTGACGACTCCCACCGTGAGGATGCCCATGCTGCGGGCGAGGTCCGCGATGATCGGTGCGGATCCGGTTCCCGTACCTCCTCCGAGTCCGGCGGTGATGAACAGCATGTCCGTGCCCTCGAGTTCCTTCTTGATCTCCTCCGTGCTCTCCTCGGCGGCGCGCTTGCCGATCTCCGGATTGGCACCCGCTCCGAGTCCGCGCGTCGTACCGCGTCCGATCGTGATCTTCTTTCCGGCCGGGTTGTGGTACAGGGCCTGGATATCCGTGTTCACGGCGATGAATTCGACTCCCGACACCTTGGACGTCACCATGCGGGAGACGGCGTTGGAACCGGCTCCTCCGGCGCCGAGGACGCGGATCACGGCGCCCGGAAGGGCGTCGGGGCGAACCTCGCGGGAAGGCTGGGTGGAATCATCACCTGCGGATCCTCCTCCGGGTCTGCCGGATCCGAAGTTTTTCTGACTGCCGGAGAAGAGGGAGCGGAACGTGTCTGACATGGAAGTGGGGGGTAGTTAGGAGTTGAGTACGAAGGGGATAAGAGGGGGCTGCCTCTGGTCAGATCAGGGTAAGAGACTCTTGAACCAGCTGCCTACCTGCTGGACCGTGCGCTTGAGTTCGAAGTTGCCGATCATGCCCATGGACGAGCGGGTGTCGCCTTCGCGCAGACCCCAGATGAGGGTGCCAAGGGCAGTTGCGTAGGCGGGATCATCGACCTTCTCGATCACTCCTCCGATGTCGACCGGGAATCCCATCTGGACCGGGAGTCCGAGGGTATCGCGGGCGAGATCCACCACTCCGGGCGACTTCACGGCCGCACCGGTAAGGATGGCGCCGGCCGGCAGCATGCCGCTGCGTCCGATGCGCTGGAGTTCGGTCTTCACGAGGGAGAAGATTTCGAGGTAACGCGCCTGCATGATCTCCGCCATGTACTTCTTGGAGACCGTCTGCGTATCCACGCGGGATACGGACGAGAGGTCGATCATGTCGCGCTCATTGATGTCCTGCGGGAGGACGGAACCGAATTCGATCTTGATACGCTCGGCGGTGTCGACGGACGTGCGCAGGCCGATCGCGATATCATTGGTGACGCTGTCCCCCGCCACCGGCAACGTGACCGAGTGGAGGATCGTTCCTTCCTCAAAAACCGAGATGCTGGTGCAGCCGGCGCCGACGTCGATGACGACGACTCCGAGCTCCTTCTGGCGCTTGGTGAGGGTAGCCTCGGCCGCGGCAATCGTGGACGGGACCAGGGCGTCGATATCGACACCCGCCTGGGAGATGCATTTCTCAAGGTTCTTCACGTGCTGAATGTGGCCCGTGATGATATGGGCTTCGACCTCGAGGCGGATGCCCGTCATGCCCAGCGGGTTCTTGATGCCGCGCTGCTCGTCGACGGCGTAGGCCTTGGGCTCGATGTGCAGGATCCTCCTGTTCGGCGGAATGCTGACCGCCTGGGCGGCATCGAGCACGCGGGCGATGTCATCCACCGTGATCTCGGCTCCCGAGATTGCGATGACGCCGCGGCTGTCGAATGCCTCGATGTGGGACCCGCTCATGCCGACGAACACGTGATTCACCGGGACGCCCGCCATGCGCTCCGCATCTTCCAACGAGGAGATGATGTTGTGGATCAACTCTTCGACGTCGATCACCTGCCCCTTGCGGATACCGAGCGACGGGGAAAGTCCGACACCGATGATGTTCGGTACGTTATGATCCTGCTGGGTACCTTCGGCAATGGCAACGACGGTGCGGATTTTGGAACTTCCGATATCCAGGCTGGCGAGAACACGTTCTTTAGGCATACGAGAGTAGAGAAATAAGGAAGAAAAACTCGCACCGGCTTTTTGAATGCCCATTCCTGGAAAGGAAGTGTACGGGCCGCTTTTATGAGCTGCAAGAGCAGAACGACTACCTTTGGTGTTCGCGTTGGTGTGTCATGTACAAATTTTGGATGCTGAAAAAACGTGAAGCAACAGGGATGAACTCGCTTTTGTATTCAGTGAAAAATGCTTGCTGTTTTTTCTGAGTACCGAAAGTGAACATGGAAAATTTACCTGACAATCCAAGCAAGCAATCAGTTTTACATGCTTGCTGTTTTTAGAACATGGAGAGCTGATTTTTTTCGGGCACCGGCGGAACTTCCGGCACGGAAAAAGATTCGCCGACGAGCTTCTTTCCGAAGGGAGTCGTGCAAAACTCCTTGAACCTCCGGCTGAGCATGTTGAAGTTCACCTCGGTAAAAAAGTCGAGGATTTGTTGTGCCGGCAGGTAGAAGAGTTCGATATCGTTCAAAGGAGGATCCAACGGGATGTCGCACACGAGCTGCGCCATGCGCTGGCAGAAGAACGCCTGTTCGCGGCCGGCAACCAACTTGTCTTTCGCCGCCCCTTTCACTTCTTCCACATGGTCGTAAAGATTTTGCAGGGTGTGATACGTCTGGAGCAACGTCGCCGCCGTCTTGGGACCGATGCCCTTCACGCCGGCCAGGTTATCGGACGGATCGCCCGTGAGACCCTTGTAGTCCACGATCTGGTCCGGGCGCACGCCGTACTTTGCCAACACTTCCTCGGGACCCAGGTACTCCGCGTTCTGGTAACCGCTGTGCGGAATGGCAACGCGGATATTCTTGCTGGCCAACTGGAACGCGTCGCGGTCTCCCGTGACAATGGTTACCCTCATGCCCGCCTTCTCCGCCGCGACCGCGTAACTGCCAAGCAGGTCGTCCGCTTCGTACTTCGGGTTGGACACGTGGGGAATCTGCATGCTCTCGATGAGTTGCATGACACGCGGGATCTGCGCGTAGAAATCGTCGGGGGTCTCGGCGCGGCCGTCCTTGTACGTCTCGTTTTCCGCATGGCGAAACGTCTCCTCGCCGGCGTCGAAACAAATGAGCAGGCTGTCGGGCTGCTCGATCTTCAATATATGCATCAACATGGACGCCATGCCGAACACCGTGTTCACCTGCTCCCCTTTGTTCGTCGTAAGGGTACGGGGAATGGCCCAATATGCGCGGTACATAAGATGATGGCCGTCGATTAATACGAGATGCTTCACACGATGATCATACATGAATGAAATTCAGCTGCATTAGCTTCGTTAGCTTCATTAGAACACCATGAAATAAACCCTAAGGAAGCTAATGAAGCTACCGGCTAATCTCTCCTATAAACCCCCTCAAATCGCCAAAACAACGAACTATCATAAAACCCTACTTTTCCGCTAACACAAGCCCTCCGCCCTACCCGGAAAACATGATTTTTGGTATACTAGTGAGATACCTACGAACACCCACATGTCCCCTTCCGCAAACAGCAACATCACCCGTCCGTACGGAGCCGACACCCTGGAATACAAAGTGCAGAACAAAGTCGCGCTGCAGGAAGAATTGGGTTGGCCGGCCGAGCCGAAGCGCCCGATGCTCTGCCTCCCGATGGGCATGACCGACCAGCTCGGCGGGGAGCTCTTGAAGGAACTCGTGCCGGGACTCATGGGCATGGACCTGCAGTTGATCATCCTGGGCAAGGGATCGGCGGCTTTCGGAACGTACTTCACGGAACTCACGAAGAAGCACAACCACCGCGTCGCCATTCTGCCGAACACCGACAAGGGCTTGCAGAAGATGATGGCCGCGGCGGACATGGCTCTCTTCCTCAAGGATCCGTCCAACACCCCGGAACTCACGCTCAGCCTGCAATACGGCACCATCCCCGTGGCCCCGGAAACGACGGCCCTGGATAACTACAACCCGAACCAGGAGAGCGGCGATTCCTTCACCTTCGCCAAGGAAACCGTCTGGCATGCGTTCGCCGCGGTCGTCCGCGCCATGGAAACGTATCGTTTCCCGTACGACTGGAAGACGATCCAGAAGAACGCGATGGAAAAGGCGGCGT
>CAZSMX010000017.1:0-3311 GCA_964608325.1 uncultured Candidatus Peribacteria bacterium | reverse complement strand
TTCCCCGTTTCGTTTTCGGCAAAAGCAATCCCCGGCTCCGGACGCGGCAAGTTGCTCGGCACGCCGACCATCAACCTGTCGACGGAAGGACTGCCCGATATGAAGCAGGGCATTTACGCGTGCACGGTCTTGCTGGATGAGAAAGAGGAGAAAGCGGTGATGCACTACGGACCCCGTCCCGTGTTCGACGACCCCGTCCCGACATGCGAGGTGCACCTGCTCGATCGCCTCCTGAAAGTATCCCCCTCGCAGCTCGATGTCACCGTGGCAGGATACATCCGCGATATCGCCAATTTCCCGACCGTGGACGCTTTGCGCTACCAAATCGAGCGCGACATAGACGATGCCCGTGCTATGCTGGGCAACGCATGAAGACCCTCATCAAGAAGCTCATCTCCGACACGAATCCCCTGCTCCTCGCGTACCACAGGAGCAAGGCTCTTCTTGCTGCCGCGCGCTACGGCTTCCCGGCAAGGAAACTGACGGTGATCGGCATCACGGGTACGGATGGCAAGACGACGACCGTGGGAATGCTGGCACACATCCTCAATAAGGACGGAAAGAAAGCCGGCGCGTTGTCGACCGCGTTCTTCCGGGTCGGCGATGCGGTGGAATGGAATGCCACGCAAAAGACGTCCCCTTCGCCGTTCACGGTCCAGAAGTTCCTGAAGCGATGCCTCGATGCCGGCTGCACACACGTCGTGTTGGAATGCTCCAGCCATGGACTCATGCAAGGACGCGTGTGGCTCACATGGCCCGCGGTAGCCGCCATCACGAACCTCAGCGAAGAGCACTTGGATTACCACGGCACCATGGAAAATTACATGAAGGCGAAGGCGATCCTGTTCCGCATGATGCGGAAAAACGGGACCAAAGTCCTGAATGCGGATGACCGCACGTATCCCGCATACAAGAACATCCGATCTGCGAAGACAGTTGCCTACTCCATACAAAGGAAGGATGCGGATCTCTACGCAATGGATATCACCTCGACCGTATCTGGTACGAGCGCCTTGGTTCATGGACAACCGCTCACCATGCCCATCCCCGGCGAGTTCAACGTGCAAAACGCCCTGTGTGCAATCGGATGTGCAGGGGCAGCAAGCGTAGATAGGAAAAACGCGATCGCGTCACTGTCGACCTTCAAAGGAATCCCCGGCCGCATGGAACTCATCAGCGAAGGACAGCCGTTCAGCGTCATCGTGGATTTCACCGTCACGCCCCAGAGTTATGAAAAGACCCTTTCGACGATCAAAGCCGGCATGAAGCCCGATCAACGCCTGCTCGTCCTGACCGGCAGCTGCGGCGACCGCATGAAGGAGAAGCGTCCCGTCGTGGGGAACATCGTCAGCTCGTATGCGGACGTGATGGTGGTCGCGAACGAGGACCCGTATACCGAAGACCCGGAGAAGATCATCGACGAGGTGTGGGCGGGTATCGACCAATCGAAGACAAATGCGCACCGGATCTTCGACCGCAAGGAGGCAATCCGATTCCTTCTAAAAAATGCGAAGCCAGGCGACGTCATCGTACTCTGCGGCAAAGGCAGCGATACGACGATGTGGATGAAAGACGGACAGATCCCCTGGAATGAACGTGAAATCGTGCGGGAGTTGTTGAAATCGATGAATTGACGCCTAAATAGTAGGATAGTACGTTGATCATGCTGCTGCTCTTTTGAAAAGGAACCCAATCATGCCGCACTCTCGAAAAGGCCCGATATTCGCAATCTCGTTTATTCTATTTATGATGGTCATTCTGGCAGTCATGAATGAAATAAAAATTAGAAAAGCCATCCGCTTCCGCGAAGAATCAATCTCTGCGAATGCAACCCTCTACTACCCGTACTACCGGACCCAAATTGGAACGATCAACGTGGATGCAAACGAGCCATGGATAGCGGAGACTCTCGCGCAAAAATTAAAGGAAAAGAACGTGGAGGTCTCAAAAATGCACATCGGAACAGACTCGATCCTCGTGAATCATTGACCAATGCAGCAGCACAGAGCCCCACTCGTCGTGGGGCTTTATCATTTGCAACGGAATAATCGAATAAAGCCAAATTCCAAGGTAGAAATAGGCGTATGGTATATTTGACATAATTTAATAAAATTATAAAATGTATTAAGTTCCTTGAAACTGTCGTTTCTTACCCTACATCCGGGTTTACGGATGCACCCTGTTTGCACGAAGGAGTCCGACGCATGAGAACTTGTTTGTCCGCCTGCCTGCTGATCGTGTCCGGTTTCGTCCAGAGCGCCTGTGCGCAAGATCTGCCGATCGCATACAACGCGTCGATGGTCGCCCAGCTCCTCAACGAGCCGTCGGCCTCCGATGGAGTAGCGATCGGTCTCAATCCCGGCGTCATCACGTTCTGGGATCCGGGCCACTCGGTCGAGAAGATGCGCGCCCATCCGGCGCTTGCAGCCCAGAACGTCGTCATCACGGCGCTCACCAAGCTCCAAGACGGCCAACCGTGGTACGCGGGCATGGAGTTCGCCACGAAGACGGATACGCCGAAGTACCGCACGGTAACCATCGTGCAGAGCTCGGACCCCGGCTACGTGAACGTCATGGAAGGAGGCGAATTCGCCTCTGCCCGGGTGGTCGTCATGATCTACTCGCTGCATCTGCTCGCGACCGGCCAACGCTTGCCGGAAGTAAGCGGCTGGCAGTGGGCCACGACGTGCGACACCGTTCCGGGGCTTCGTCCCAATTGCCCGGTGCGCCGCGTGTACGTCGCGTACTACGGCAAGGGAATGGTGTTGGAAGCGCGGTACTACGATCTCGATCCGGCCTACTGCCATTGCCTGTTCGAGAACGTCGGGCCGATCCAACTCGACTGCACGGGCAACCGTCAGCTCGAGCCGGCGCAGAAGACCGCCGTCCGGACGCAGGGTCAGCCGACCCTCGCGCCCCCGCAAGTCCCCTGTTGCGGTAAGAAGTAACGTTTCGAATTCCGGGAACTCTTTTGAATCCCGGCGGCCACCCTACGGCCGCCGGGATTTTTTCTATACACTGGCAACGAATGTCCGAAGGCGCGATCATCGTCGGCATAGACGAAGCGGGACGCGGCCCCCTCGCGGGTCCGGTCGTGGCGGGGGCATGCCATATCCCCTGCCGACTCATCGAAAAGAAGAAAGGACGGTGGCATCCGGAGAACGACAAATCGGTATTTCTATGCGACAGCAAACAGATGGAAGAATACGAGCGCGAAGCGGCGTACGAGTGGATCGTGAACAACTGCCCCTGGGGCGTGGGACTGTCGACGGCATTCGAGATCGATACGATCGGCATCATGGCCAGCAACG
>CAZSMX010000016.1:1922-15182 GCA_964608325.1 uncultured Candidatus Peribacteria bacterium | reverse complement strand
CGCGAACTGGCGCTCATCGGCGGTGGCATCATCGTACTTGCGGCACTCGTGGGAATGTTGATGAAAGCACGCCGTATGCCGCGCGGGGAGAAGCTCACCGAGACAATCGAGAACGTGGCATCGTTTTTGGGGAAGTAAAAGGGCCAGAGATAGGGTTGGGGTTTGGCATTTTGAGTGCCTTTTTTCCTAGCCCGGACCCCGACCCCAACCCTATACTTCACTCATGCAGATCCAGGAACTCGTGAACGTCGGCGGGAAAACGACCATGCGCATCGGCGGCCAGGCCAGGTATTACGGCGACATGCAGGTCACAGGCGATGCCGAGGAGGCGGTTGCATTCGCGAAGGAGAAAAAGATCCCGCTCATCATCCTGGGAAACGGCGCGAACACGGTCTTCGCGGACGGAGTGATCGAGGCATTGGTCGTGCGCATCAAAAACGACTCAGTGGTCATCCTGGACCATGAACGGACGGATATGTGCACCGTAACCGTAAGCGGCGGAAAGAATCTCCCCATGCTGATCAACGAACTCGCGGCGAAAGGCTGGGACATGTCGCCGCTCACGGGCATCCCGGGCACTCTCGGCGGAGCGATCGTCGGAAACGCGGGGCAGGGCGCGGGCGGTATTTGGCTGGACCGCTACGTACGCGACGTGACCGTCTATACCGAAGGAACGTGGAGGAAATTCTCGAAGCAGGAGTGCTGGTTCGAATATCGCGAAAGCGTGTTCAAGCACTTGAAAGAACCCGCGATCATCTGGGAAGCGACACTGGAAGTGCCTGCGGGCGATCCGGGCGCGATCAAGGCGGAAATCGAACGCCTGCTGCAGAAACGCATCGAGACACAGCCGCATTTGAAAACCGCCGGCAGCTGCTTCAAGACCGTCGGCGACACGCCCGCGTGGAAATTGGTGGACGCGGCGGGGCTGCGCGGATTCAAGGTGGGCGACGTGGAAGTGGCGGAAAAGCACGCGAATTTCCTGCTGAACAAAGGCAAGGCGACCTACGACGACGCGAAGAAAATCGTCGAAGAGATCCGCAAGAAAGTCCCGGTGCACCTGGAGGTGGAAATGCGGTTCGTGGAACCGGATGGATCACTCGCTTTCTAATGCCCTCGGTGCATGAAAGGTCTGTTTTTGCAAAGCCTGGGGTCGGGCATCCGTATTTGCAGATGCCGATAATCCGGCAGGTGTGAGAGATTCTCGACCATGGATACAAGCTTGCCCTGCTCCTCGGGAGAAAGATCCTGTCCGGCTACCCGTCCGTCTGCAATAAGCCGTTTGGCTGCTTCGGCAGTTGAATCTGTATATGAAACGACAATGGCGCTGCCGCCTTCGCTATACACGTAAGCGACGGTGGACGACTCCCTGTTGTCCTCGATCTTGTTGACCACGCCGTCAGCATAGCGAAATCCCCCTCCGACCAGGAAGGGAATCGCGCCATGTTTAAGCGATTAGAAAGGCAGGTCTTCGACGCTGATCTCCGGCTTGTAGTTGATATCCGGGATGGATGCGAGCGCGGGCACGTTGTCCTCGCCGAAGGATCCGGCTGATTCCTTCTTCGGCGCCTGGCTGAAGGACGAACCTCCCACCATGTCGTTCTGCACGGACTCCGAAGCGATGGAGCTCTTCACGCCCAGGACCGACACGTTCTCCGCGATGATCTCGGTGGTGTAGCGCTTGGCTCCGGCCTGCGTTTCCCAGCTCCTCGTCTGCACGCGGCCCGACACGAACAGGCGCATGCCCTTCTTCACGTGTTGCGCCACTTCCTCGGCGAGCGTCCCCCACACGACGACGTTGTGGAACTCCGACTTCTCCTTCATTTCGCCCGTCGCCTTGTCTTTCCAGCGCTCGTTCGTGGCAACCCCCACCGTCAACACTTTCTGTCCGCTCGTCGTCGTGCGCATTTCGGGATCTTTCGTCACGTTTCCGATGACGTCGGCGCGGTTGCAGGCACCCAGGATCTGCTTGGCGGACGAGCTGATCTCCATCTGGCCGCTCTTCGGGTCCAGGAGGATCATTTCGCTTGCGACGATCTTCGTTTTGCTGCGCTTCTCCCCGCTCTCCTGGTCTTCCCAGGAATCCGTCTGCAGGCGTCCCCCGATGTAGATGTGGGCACCCGGACGGACGAATTGGCCCGCCACGTCGGCGAGAGCACCCCACAAGGTAACCGTGTGGAAACTCTTTCCCTGCAATTGCTCCCCGCTTCCCGACGTGAAGGACGACGGCACGACGAGGTTGAGGTCGGTGACGCTGGTGCCTCCGGGAGTCTGGCGAACCTGCACGGGCTGGGTCTGGTATCCGATGAGCGAAACGCGGTTGAGGGAGAACATGGAATGGGGTGGATGGAAGTGAAGGGTGGAGCGCAGACTATCATCCCGATGCATCGCGACCAAGGAGACGGATGCATAATTTTAGTTCATGAATGTCGAATCTTCGCATCATCGCATCTGGAAGCAAACATCGGCGTTTCATCACGCTCCGGAACATTCGGAAAGATATGTGAAGATAATTTGTCTTTTCTTAAGAAAATCCGCTTGTGCAAAACAAAAGACCTTTGTCTTCTACATAGTCACGTGATCTATACTTCGGGGATCATGCGCCAACCATGCCTCCGGGCATCCATCGGCGGCGTTCTCCTTCTCCTTGCCACCCCTACGTTGGCGCGCGACGTGTTTGAAATTCCGAGCACGTTCCCGGGCACGTACGAGGAATTATACAAAGTGATTAAGAAAGACTTGGACAAGGATAATGACAAAGACAAGCAGAAGCAGAAGGAAAAGGAAAACATCTCCGCATACCTCGACGCCGCGCAGTGCGGCGGATGGAACATGGAATTGTCCGTCGAAGGACGCATCGCCAAAACGGAAAACCTCCCGGGGCACGAGGGCGATTGGAAAGGAAACATCCCGTCGGGAATGGCGCTGCGAAACGATGCCCTGACATATCCGGACGGCGCGACAGGACTCTTCACTGCCTGCGAAGACAGCCGCTTTGAAAGCGAAAAAACCGCTTGGCGCGACGACGCACAGGGCCGCATCCCCATCATAGTGAACTATCCCTATTTCGAAGACCCCCCTTGCCTGTGGCTGGACAACGCTCCCGTCGACGGACCGCAGACGCCTGAAAAGTGCCAGGAATTCGCAACGTGGACGAACGGATACACGTACGCCGATTGCCGAGACGAAAACATCATCCCGGTCTTCGACGACGAAGGGAACTACCTGTTCAGCTACTGCGGCAAATGGGAAGACCGCTACGTTTGCAGCGACGAATGGGTCGCGGGAGGAAGGGGCAACAGCGCATCGTGCACAGGCAGCGAATGCCGTTGCGACGGGACGCAGGCTTCCTGCGTGACAAGCCCCTTCAACGGACGGCCCTACAGATCTTTTTACAGGAGATACGACGCAAGTTATAAGCGCCAGAGCGTACCGAACGCCCCGAAGGACGTCGCGAACAAAGATGCACGCTTCGGATGCTACGGTCTCTACGAAGAATTCGATCCAAAAACCCACCAGACCCGCGAGAAAGACAAGCGCTGCATCGCGGATATCAACCTGGAGGAAATGAAGAAGACGCAGCTTGGAAAAGGCAAGTACGGGCAAGATTCCAATCTCCCCGATCCCCCCGCCGCCAAGCGCAACGAGGGGAAGTACGACAAGGACAAAGACCTGTGGTACGTCCTTCTGGGACAGGCAATCGATTTCGTCAACAGCGGACTGCAGGCGGAAAAAAACTACAAGCTGAACACCTTCCTCTCGAATCTCAGCCGCGGCACGCAGAAGGCCACGGTGCAGCTGACGGAGAAAAAGCCGGTGGCGGAACATTCGCATATCCGGGCGTTCGATGAAACCGCCGAATCGAGGATGCTAACGAAGTGGTGGCAGACCCAGCAGACCCGCCTGCAGACATTCGTGCATGGTCCGGTGCTGCGGCTCGTACTTCCCACCACATGGGCGATCGGCGCCTCGACGGATCCCTTCCTGGAAAAGGCGGAATCAAAACAGGAGAAATCCCTGGATGACCGCTCGAAGCGGATAGAGGTACAGATCCGGGCAGGCAAGGATACGCTCGGCGAAGCGATTAACTTCATCGACCGCTCGCTGACGCTGCAGGTGATCGAGGAACCGCTGCCGATCATCCTGCCGCTCGTGGATCCCATGGAATTGCGTGCGACGGCGGCATCGTGGTGCGCCTGGGCGTCATCGCAAAAAGGAGAGGCGGATTGCAACGGCGCGGATGGCAAGGTGACGCAACTCATCGAAGATCTGAATGCCTACGCCGACGCGATAGAAGAATACCGCGCCTTGCGGGCGGATATCTCGGAGTACTCCGCAGAGCTTTTGAAACTGCAGCAGCAAGTCACCAAGCCGCTCACGGACTGGCTGAAGAAAAACATCGACGATTACAAAAAGAGCGTCGAGTCCCGCAAGGAAATCGCGGACCAGATCGCACCGATACTGAAAAACGCGCAGGACATTCTCGCGACGTTCCATGACGAAACGAACCTTCCCTGGTGCATGAACCAGAGATTCACGATCCCGATTTTCTCCCTTCTTGACCCCTGGCTGCCGTCACGCGCAAACGGCGGCGAGATTTCGGAAGAAGGCCTTCCTTCCCTGCCCGATCCGGGAACGGTGCCGCAGGATATCATCGTGGACCTCTCCAAGATCTCATACATGCAGACGTCCATCCGGGCTACGTTGCTGCAGCCGCAACAAGTGCGCCTCGCCATCCCGCGGCCGCCGCACAAGGATGAAATCGAAGAGCTGCCGGACATCGGCAAGGAGGTGCAGAAGATACGCGATGCATTGAAAAAAAGCCGCGAACAGCTGCCGAAGGTAAAGCAGAAGGGAACGCCCCCGACCATCACGCTTCCCGAGCCGGTCGACTCCGCCACGATCGCAGACATGCGGACGGGTGCTGCGGACATCGTGACGCTATTTACCGAGATGAAAAAAACATACGACGAATTCTGGCAAAGCATGGGGCCGCTGGACTCCGACGAAGGAGGAAAGGACGGCGAATCCGACGGGGCGAAGTCGGCACGCGAAGACCGGAACAAAGAGAAGCAGGAATTGCGCGAGAAGAAACAGAAGTTGGAATGCGACTGGGGCGTTTCGCCCTGCGTCCACGTGGAAATGGACCTGGTGGAACGTTTGACGCGCGTAGGCAGCAGGCCTCTCGTGTTCCTGAAGGAGGATTACGAATCAACGGGCAGCGGACGGACACTGGCTTCGGATTGCCCGCCCGAGGATCACGTATGCCTGCTGATGCATCCGGAAAAATCCGAACCGCAGCAAGGTTGGGAAATCCGCGCGCCTCAGGAAAAAGATAACAGCGAGCATGCAGATGACGCACGCAAGACACTGCGCTCCCTATCATTCCCGCAACCCGCCGGAAGCACCGAAAAAAAGGACATTCCCCCGTACGACGCCACTCTCTGGGAACGCATACAGGGCATCATCTCCTTCCCCTCCTCACCCATCCTTCCGACCACAAAGAAATGATGAAACGCCTTGCCTCCGCCGGCATGCTTCTCGCACTGTTTTCTCCGCTCACGGCGATGGCCGCGGAAATCGCAACGCCCGCGTGCATCGGCGACATTTACGGAGCTCTGGCGAAGGAACAGCGCCTGTATCGCAGCGTCGTGTTCGGGGCGAAGGAGGCGGAGGATTTGCCGGTGAACAGCTTCCTGTACGACAAGGAGGGCAAGGCGTGGTTGAAAACGGAAAGCGATACGTGGCGCGAGATAGAGCAGGATTCGAATAGCAGCTCCAGCCAGGGGGCGGCGCAACCCAATGGCGGAGGAGGAAGCAGGGACAACGGCGAGATGGATAAGAACAAAGACACCCCGACGCGCAGGGGCCTTTTGGAAGCGAAGCGCACGGGAACGTCGGACCTCATCCCGCCTATCACCCAATCGCTGCGCGCGTTGGAGTGCAGGCTTCGCGCCGTCTGCGAAATCTCTTCCGCGTCGCTGTCGGCGAAGAAGGAAGCGGACAAATTGAAGGTACAGCCGGAAGGATGCATCGAGATGGAACTTCCGGTCCTGCATTCGTGCAGCGCCGCCGAAGGAATCAGTCCTTCGCTGATCGACCTCAGCCTTTGCGACAAGGCAGTAGAAGAAATCTTCCTGCAGGAAAGCAACATCCTGTCCCTGAGCATCGCGTACGACGCGTCGTACAGGACCGTCGCCCAGTTCACGGGCATGTTCGAGGGATTCCTCTCGGACTTCCGCTTCCCGCTCATCAACCCGCTTTGGCAAACCGTCCGCACCCTCGGCGGATTGAAAAACATCCCCTGCTTCCTCTCGCAATGTGAAGAATAACGCGTTGCTCTCCGCCGGCGTCCGCATGGTGTTGCTCGCGTTCCTCTCGGGATGCGTGTCCGCGCCCGATTGGGAATGGCGCGGCGGCGAACAGCTGTCGCCCTGTACCGGAAAAGACGGCCCCTTCGAGAAAATGGACCTGGAAAAATGGCCCGATGCCTACCACGGCAAGGTCTCCGGAGTCATCGATGCCCATATGAAGAAAATGGAAGACCTGTCCACCGCCGACATCCAGTGCACCGCCGAGGACTACCCCGCCATGTTCAAGGCGAGCGGGGAATTGCAGGCATTGGCATCGACGCTGGAACCCTGGAAAAAACGCACCGTATCGGAATTGGAACTCGCGCCGGTGTTGTTGGAATACCTGCGCGTGTACGAATGCTCCCTGGACGAGAAACGCTACTTCCTCACGACCGAACAGCAAAAAAGCTCGGCTTCGTCGGCGGGCACGCAGTTGGGATACGGCTCGTTCATCGACGGGAAAACGGAAGACGAAATCATGATCCGACGCGAACTCGCGACCGCGCGCCCCATCTTGGAACGCACCCTCTCCATCGTCGGCGGTCTGGACCGCCTCAAGCCGCTCGCGATGGACATCGAATGCCTGAAGCGCGCCTCGGTAGACCTCCGTAACGGCATGGGGCTCGTTGCCGAAGCCGCCGCATGCATGCCCCGCGCCATCGACGCCCGCGGATCGCTCCGCGATCTTGCCAAGCCCGCTAACGAAGAAAACCAGTGAAACTCCTCGCCTCCGTCCTCATAGGCTCCATCCTCCTGTCGCAAACGCCCGCGGCGCACGCGGCCACGCTGTACGAGACGGTGAAGAAGCAGATGGACTTGGAACTCCGCGAGGAAAAAGTCGACGACGAAGTGAAGGATTTCATCGCCGCGATCGCGGAAGAAAAGAAATGGGAAATCACCGCGGACGAAGTGGACAGCATCATGGCGGGAAGCACGGATGTCTGCAGCAAGCACGAGGCGATCAACGGGCTGGGATGCCTCGACGTGCTGAATGAAATACGGACGATCGTGTCCTTCGAAAACCAGGTACGCATCACGGGGCGCCGTCTGCAGGCGATCGCAACGGGCTACGAACTTCCCATCTCGGAAATACCGCGCAAGACGCAAACGCTGTTCGAGAACCTGAACGCGGTCGTGAACGTATGGAAGGCGGGTACGCAATCGCCGGGACAGGGAGCGACGAAAACGGTGCCGACCGTCGCGATCGAGGAAAAGGAGGGTGAAAATCTTGAATCCCTCGTGGGAAACCTGGCGGACAAATTGGAGGAATTGGAAGGAGACGAGCGGATCGCCGCCGTGTGGCGCTACCAGTACGGCGCGCGTTTGGTGCGGGACAAAAGGAAGCCCTCGTTCCTCGCACCCGACGTGCAGGAGAAACGGAAGGATGAAAAAGGAAACGAGATAGACTGCAAGGACGGCGAGCGCCGGTTCCTCTGCAAGAGATGGGAAGACGTGGAAAACGCACTCGAGGCAATCTGGACGGAACTACTGGCGCAATACCAGGGACGCAAGGACGTCCCTCCGACCTACTACCTCATTTTCCCGGAAGAAGTAACCAAGGCCTTGCCGGACAACATCATCGTCTGGGCGCGTATGGACACCGACGCCGCGCATCCGTCAGGCGACGTGGGATTGCAATGGACGACCCCCCTCGATCCCGTATTCCCCACCCTGACCAAGGAAGACAAAAAGCCGGTCCTTGGCGGCGAATATCCTCCCGAGCCGCCCAAGAAAGACGAGCAGAACACGAAGGTGCGCTTGGAATTGGAACGCGCGGGCGAGTTGGACGCGGGCAGCGGGCTGTGCAGCATGGCGTTCGCGCTCAAGGGCTACCTGTGCAGGCCGCTGGAGGTCAGTTCGGCGGAAGGCTGCCCTGCACGGGAAGAAGCGGATAAAGATTCGATCGTACTCGTGTCCTGCAAATCCAACGGCTTCTCGAAGCAGACTGTTGCCGGCCCCGACGTGTGCAGCGAGATCGCCTGGAACCAGGGGCAAAGCAGCTCCGCCGGAAGCGCGGGGGCCGGATCGTCTTCATCCCTGAGCCCGTACTGCGGCTGCACCTACGAGGTGACATGCCAAAGCGACTGTGAAGGAGGATTGGGCGGAGCGACATTCCCGAAGGATGGAAATAACAACATCCGCGTTTGCATTGATACAAGTCCGTACATCCAAACGCCGGCGGACCTTCTTGCCCATGAAATGACGCACGTGCGCCAGCTCTGCAATAAACCGGCCGGACAAGGTTCGAATACGAAAGAAAGCTGTTGCGGGGCTGAATATGATGCATATCTGATCAACTGCAACGCGGCCGAGGCGAGGGGTCAGCTCGCGGCGCTTGGAATCTCCGTCGGCAAGTGCGCGGAAATGCTCGCCAACAGAAGCTGCAGCCAGTTCGGTGCCAATGCCTGCACGACCGCAACCAACGCGGAACAGGAGGCCCTCACGAAAGCTCTCCAAACACAACACGACGGCTCCTGTCCCGTTCCCGATTCCGAGAAGAAAAAGGAGATCAATATGTGCCCCTGTACGCCTGCCACGCTCTCGGGATACGGAAACACCATCGGCAACAACCTGTGTTTCATCGGCCAGTGCGTGGAACAATCGCTGGAGACCCACCGCGTCACGCCAGGCCGCGCGCCTGTCGGCGTGCAGGACGAAGCCTTCCCTTACGACGATCCGCTGGCGGGTTCCCCGCTGGGAAACTTCCTGACGGCGCCGACGACGGGCCAGCCCATCTTGCCTCCGTACAACCCGATGTTGCCCGTACGCGAATTCGAGTCGGCGCTCTGCGCGCTGTCCGGCCTGCCGGCGGGCGCACCCTCCGCACTCTGTACGATCAGCGCGAACAGGCGCACGGATTCCCCCCTGACAGATCCCCTGTCGACCCTCATGAGCATGTTCCAGATGGAAACGGACCACGACCTCACCGTGCAGGAAATGGAATCACTGGCGCAATCCGTCGGCACGCGCATCGGAACCGACTTGTACGCACGCAACATGCGCATGATGAGCAAGAACCTCGCAGAGGTCATCGGCATCGCGACGAAACTCCTGAATGAAATCAAAGCCATCGATTTCCCGGATGAGATGTGTGCCATGGGACAGAATTCCGCCGCTACCCCCGCCCAGGAATGAAGCGCTACATAGCCAGCATCGGCATTGCCCTGGCGCTTCTGCCTGCGTCGGCTGCGGCTGCGGAAAGCGAAATTTGCAACACGTTGAAGGGCGTAGAACCCGTATCGTCCCACTACGTGAAGAAGGTACTGGAGCGCGCCGAAGAAGGCCTGAAGAAGCTGCGCGGCGCGTCCGCGAACGCGGGCTTCGAGCGTTATCTGCCTTCGTGGGCGCGACAGATCGGGGAAGCGACGAACTCGCTGATCGACTCCTACCTGACCATCAGCGTCGCCCAAACCGACCTCCTGAACGCCACGGCCTGCCTGCGCGTCGACTCCATCCTTCTCGATTGCAAACTGAAGGAAACGCACGACGAACTGCAGGCGCAGCTCAAGAAAAATTCCATCTGGGGCATTATCCAGGCGGAAGCCCTCCTGGAATTCCTGCGCGAGCGAAAAGTGCACCTCGTGCGCGGCGCGCTGAATCCGAATTACCAGGACCCGACCTGGGAAGAGCAATGGCGGTTCGATCCTCAGCGCTCTTCCGCATCGTCGGCACCGTCGATAGGAGGAGGCTCGTCCGCGTCATCCAAGGCGATGTGTCCGTTCGATTCCGACTACGCTCCCCCGGGAGGCGACGGGTACGGATGCGACACGTCGCTGCTGGCCAAGATCAGCGCCTACAAGCCGGCGGGTGAAGAGAAGAAAAGCCTGGAAACGCTGGAAGGCGAATTGAAAAAGTACAAGCAACTCGGCAAGGAATTCGCGGAGTTGGAGCGGGAACTGAACGCCTTGCACGAAAACGCAAGCTCGGCGCCATCCGTTCCGGAACAGACGGAAAACCCGGAACACAAGGAGCTCAGCGGCTGCCAGGACGAGGCTCCTCCCGACGCGCTGCGCCTGCGTTCCGTACGCTCCCCCTTCTCTTACAAGAAAGACGAAATCCGCATCCTCACGGACTTCGTGGCGAAAAGGGCCGCCGAAGGGATCTTCCGCGAACACTCGGATGATTTGAAAACACCGGAGGAAATCGAGGACAAGGAAAAGCGTGAGCGCGCCGAGAACGCGAACAACCCCCTGGTCCAACTCTTCCGCAACGCCGCGCGCCAGTTCTTCGAGGCCCTCAACGAACTGCAAGGCAAGAAGGAAGGCGCGACATTCGCGGCCGCCCCCGACGGCACGCTGGAGATCGCCGAAGCCCTGCAAGACCTGCGCAAGAGCGTCGGGGAACTGTCGCGCATAGCGACGCAAAAAGAGGGACTGCGAAGCTTCGTCATCCGCTATGCGTACTACTTGCGCCGCACCTGCATCTATCGCCCGTGCAACGACTCCTTGGAACGCGTCCTGCGCACGGCCTACGCCGACGAGTGCTTCCCCTACACCGACGGCCAGTTCCTGCAGGACAACGGGGCCAACCCCCGCTGGAAGAAATGCGCGGAAGCCGCGTGCATCCAGGTGGAGGGGGCGGACCTTCCGGCCCGCTGCGACGATATCCTGCCGAAGAAGCCTAATCCCTGAAAATTCGAGTCTGGAAAACAGGGGTTTCCGGCGCCGAACTGGTATACTGTTTTCGTGAAACCCGAGGATTTCGTCCACCTGCATAACCATTCCACCTACTCCCTCCTGGAGGCCCTGCCGAGCCCGGAGGAAGTGGTGCTGCGCGCGAAGGAATTGGGACAGACGGCGGTGGGACTGGCGGACAAGGGATACATGTACGGTCTTATCGAGTTCTACCAGTACGCAAGCAAGCACGGGCTGAAGCCGATTTTGGGAATGGATGCCTACGTGGCGGCGCGCACCCGCAAGGACAAGGAGGCAGGCATCGATACGAAGAGCTATCCGCTCACCCTGCTCGCCGAAACGCAGGAAGGATACGAAAACCTCCTGAAGCTCGCGACCATGGCCGCCATGGAAGGCATGTACTACAAGCCGCGCGTGGACGACGAACTGCTGACGCAGTACGGGAAGGGTTTGATCTGCCTCACGGGCCCCATCACCGGGGCGATCGGCAACGCGGCCCTGGCCGAAGACGGCGAGCGCATCAAAGCGCTGACGGAGCAATACTGGAAATGGTTCGGGAAGGACAACGTGTACTACGAACTGATGGACCTGCCGCAGGTGAGCGGCCAGGCCGAGGTGAACCAGCAGCTCATCCAGTACGGAAAGGAGCTGGGCGTCCCCGTGGTCGCCACCTGCAACAGCCACTACTGCCGCACGGAAGACGCCGAAGCGCACGATATCCTCCTCTGCATCCAAAAGGGCGCGAACGTCGCGGACCCGGGAAGGTTTTCGATGCGTGACAGCGACTTTTCCATGCGTCCGTTCGAGGAATTGGAGAAGGCGTTCGCGCACGTACCCGAGGCATTGGAGAACACGCGCGTCATCACGGACCGCTGCAACCTCACGTTCGAATTCGGCAAGAACCGCATCCCCGTCTTCCCGGTTCCGGAAGGAAAAACGGAGGACGAATACCTGACGGAACTGTGCTACGCGGGTTTCGAGAAGCGCTACCCCAAGCCCACCCCCGAACACCGCACCCGCCTGGATTACGAAATCGGCATCATCAAGCAGGTGAAGTTCTCCGGATACTTCCTCATCGTCCAGGACTTCGTGAACGAGGCGAAGAGGCGCGGCATCACCGTGGGTCCGGGCCGCGGATCGGCGGCGGGATCCATGGCCAGTTACTGCCTGGGCATCACGGGCGTGGACCCCATGGAGCACGGACTCCTCTTCGAACGCTTCCTCAATCCGGAACGCATCTCCATGCCGGATATCGACCTCGACTTCGCGGACAACCGCCGCGACGAGGTGCTTGAGTACGTCCGCGACAAGTACGGGCGCGACCGCGTGGCGCAGATCTGTACGTTCGGAACGCTGGCCGCCCGCGCCGCCGTGAAGGACGTCGGCCGTTCGTTCGGCATCCCCTTCTTGGAAATGAACACGCTCGCGAAGCTCATCCCCGAAAAACCGGGAACGAAGCTGAAGGAGGCGTTGGAGACTGTGGAAATGAAGACGGCGTACGACAGCAACGAGCTCTACCGCAAGGTGATCGACAACGCGTTGAAGTTGGAAGGAAAGGCGCGCCACGTTTCGGTGCATGCCTGCGGAGTCATCATCACGCCCGCCGCCACGACCACGTACACGGCCCTCCAGAAGGCGCCGAAGGACGAGAACACGATCATCACGCAATACTCCGCGAAGCCCTTGGAATCCCTGGGACTCCTGAAAATGGACTTCCTCGGCCTCATGAACCTCACGGTCATCCAGACCAGCTTGGAAATCATCAAGCGCACGCGCGGCAAGGACGTGAATATCGAACAAATCCCCATGGACGACGGGCAGACCTTCAAGCTCCTGCAGCACGGAGACACGACGGGCGTGTTCCAGTTGGAATCGGCGGGCATGCGCCGGTACCTCAAGCAATTGAAACCGACGAACTTCGCGGACATCACCGCCATGATCTCGCTGTACCGCCCGGGTCCGATGGAGTGGATCAGCAGCTTCATCAAGCGCAAGCACGGCAAGGAGAAAGTGGCCTACATCCACGACGATTTGCGCCCCATCCTGGAGCCCACCTTCGGCATCGGCATCTACCAGGAGCAGATTCTCCAGATCGCGCAGGCGTTCGCCGGGTTCAGCCTCGGCGAAGCGGACCTCCTGCGCCGCGCCATCGGTAAGAAGATCAAGAAGGAACTTGATGCCCAGCGCGAGAAGTTCATCAACGGCGCCGTGAAGAAGGGCTACCCCGAGAAGCTCGCGATCCAGATCTTCGACGACGTCATCACCCCGTTCGCCGG
>CAZSMX010000016.1:0-1822 GCA_964608325.1 uncultured Candidatus Peribacteria bacterium | reverse complement strand
GCCGAGCGCCGCATGATCCTCGAGAACTACCCGCTCATCGTGGACTACGGCAAGTCCTCCGGCGACTCCACGAGCGCGCAGACCGATCTCTTCGGGGCGCTCGACACCGGTATCGAACAGGCGACGATCGAATTCCCTCCGACGCCCGCCGCCACGGGGCAGCAGAAATTGGAATGGGAGAAGGAGACGCTGGGACTCTACGTTTCCAGCCATCCGCTCGCGGGCCTGAGGAAGTACATCAGCCGCAAGGCACAGCTCATCGGGGACCTGACGCAGAAGAACATCGGCAAGAAAGGCACGCTGGCAGGCATGGTGGAAAGCGTGAAGACGATCCGTACCAAGAAGGGCGACACCATGGCCATCGTCATGTTGGAAGACCCGACCGGGAAGATGGAAGTGACCCTCTTTCCGAAGACGTACGCGGAAGCCGCACCCATGCTCGGGCAGCCGGATACCGTGCTCGTGCTGGGAGGCGTCATCGACTACCGCGCCGGGCAGCTGCAAATGCGCGTGGATGCCATCAAGCGCTCGTCTCTCAGCGCCATGATCAAGAAAGCAAAGGAGGACGGGGTATTCGACGAGGAGGAAGCGAAACGCGGACTCTCCGTGATGCGTAAAACGCTCGAAATGGAAGAGGAAGTGGAGGCCGTGGATGAGGAAGGAAACGCGATTGCGGGAGAAAAGATAAAAGTGAGTAAGGAAACGGCCGCGGAAGGAGGCGATGACAAGAAGCCCGACGTTCCGGAAGCAGACGTGACGGAAAAAAAGGAGCCTGGGCACATGCACACCATCACGCTCCCCGCCCGCGCCCCAAAGCAGCTCCTGCTGGACCTGAAGCGCGTGCTGGAGACGTATCCCGGCGGCGACCCCGTGCAGCTGAAGATCGGTGAGCAGATGATCATGCTTCCGCTCACCGTCACCATGTCTCCCATCCTGGAGAAACGCATCGCAGACCTATTGGCGACGGCGGCCAATCAATGACGGAAGCGGGCGACGTCGCGGCGCAGGAAAACGAATCCCGATGAACACCATCGATGTACAGAATGTTTGACTAGCCGTGCGGAACGAGGATAATGATAGGTCACGATGAACCTCTTGTGGTCACTGCTGGCATTCTTCCTCTCGCTCATCCTCTGCGCCGAAGGAGCGATGTGGCTGATGTACCGAAGGCGCACGTCTGCTCTGCGTTTCCCGAGGGAAGCCGACGGGTCGCAGATCAAGCTGTTCACCTACGGCCGCATGCGATACATCATTCTCATCCACACGGTATTCATGGTTACCGTCTGCATTTTCACCTTGGTCTGGCTATGGTGACGCTGAACGACCCGCGCTGGCATAGCCTCCCCTTCCCGGGAAAGAACGAAGGCGAACACTTCCAGTTCTTCTTCCGACAGCACCCCATCCGCCTGCTGCGCCCGCTGTCGCAATGCATCGGCGGCATGCTCGGCCTGGCTGCGCTCGGCTACATCCTCATCGTGTCCGCCCAGCCCGAGGAATCGACCCGTCACCTGGCGCTCTCGATCCTTCTCCTCATGTTCATCCTGACGAACGTCGTCTTCCTGGGATCGCTGTACCGGTACTGCATGTACATCATCGTGGTGACGGACCGGAAGATCCACCGTATCAAGAAAACCCTCCTCGCCGTGAACGACCACCAGACGATCGACCTGTGGGTACTGCAGGACATTTTCAAAAGCCAGCATGGCCTGGTGCAGAATCTCTTCGGCTTCGGCACGCTCATCATGGAGGCCCAGGAAACCCAGCTAAGACTGCACTTCATCCCTGGCGTCCAAGACAAGTATCTGGCGATCATGAAACTGCG
>CAZSMX010000015.1:0-16260 GCA_964608325.1 uncultured Candidatus Peribacteria bacterium | reverse complement strand
TGGCAGCAAGAAACACCTATGAAACCAATAGTGCGGGGTTTGCTGTTTCTTATGCACAATATGATACCTACTGTCCGAGCACGTCGTCCGCGGCGACGTCTTCTCCCGCACAATGCGTCCAAACGGATCCCGCTTACTGCGGTCCGAAGGGTTGTCCGGCCGGATTCCTGGGGTACGGCGGCAAGACATACCTGCGCTACGACACCGCCGCGGGAAGCTGGGACAGCGCGCGCGCCCATTGTCAGTCCATCGGCGGGGACCTCGTCTCCATTAACGACGCAGGTGAACAGACCGCCGTGTACGAAGGGTTGGTGGGAACGGGGCGCCGCGATATCTGGATCGGACTGTCCGACAGTGCCACGGAAGGCACGTTCAAGTGGGTCGACGGAACGACTCCCACCTACACCAACTGGCAAACGGGAAATCCCGATGACGAATACTTCAATGAGGATTGCGTGGAGATGAACTACAAGAACCATCCCCAGACGGGAAAGTGGAATGATTTCCGGTGCTCCGACGGGGAAGGGGACAACACGGGATTCATTTGCGAATTGCCGCTGAATTGCGATCCCTCGTTCGTCGACATCAAGGTCAACGGCCAGGACGGCACCATAAGCGTTGCTCCCAACACGCCCGTTACCGTCACCTGGACGTCGAGGGGGGTTGTTTCCTGCGATACCGGAACCGCGCCTGCGCCTTGGGGTCCGAACAAGGCTATCGCGACGAGCGGCTCCCAACAGTACACGCCTGCGTCCACGCAAACCATCGGCATCCAGTGCACCAGTACGGGCGGCACGAACCGCGATGTGCAGGACAGCGTGGCGATGGTCATCCTGCCTGCCGGGCAATGCCCCATTTCCACATTGAACTTCGGCAATGCCGGTTCGTACACGAGCGTAACGACGCAGTACCAGGCACAGGGCGTACGTTTTTCGACGGCGAGGACAGGAACTGCCGCCACGGGTGATCCGAAGGCGGTCGTGCCGTACGGCGGGGCATACAACGTCTATAGCCCTTCGAATAAGTCGGATCCCGCGAACACGCTGTCTTTGGCCGCGTATTATTCTCGCCTAGGCATCAACCGGCCGGCCAGTCCCGCGCCCACACTGGTCATCGAATTCGTCACGCCGTCCGGAGCGGTGAAACCGGTGCCTGGTTCCAGTGTCTCTTTCTATGCACGTACCAGCAGCGATATCCGCGGAGCCGGTACGGCCGCGAACCCTGGAACCGCCACCAGCTACGATGCGGCGGGGAACGTATTGGAAACCAAGCAATTGTACAGCGACCAGGGCGCAAACCCCGTGTCCGGCGGCTATAACGGCCTGACCTACGACCAGATCGCCGCGCAGATGAAAGTGCAGTTCACGACCGGCAGCATCGCGAAGATCATTCTGCAAGACAGCTTCACCACGGGTGTCATCATGGATGATCTTTCCTTTATGGGCGATTGCAACAACGCGACCTGCATCAACAACACCATTCCGGATAGGCTACAACCGGGTCAAAGCTTCACCGCCGTCGCCACGGTTGGAAACAACGGCACGAAGACGTGGACGGGAAACAGCTATTATGCGGGGATTGCCAACTACGCGTCATGGGGATTGACGAATGCGGGCGCCTCCTGGGCAGGATGGCCTACGGCATCCATCGCCCCCGGGCAGAGCGCGACCCTGAATATTTCGGGAAAGGCGCCGTCCGTGCCGGGAAATTACACGTATAGTTATCAGATGTTGCAGAACGGCGTGGAGTCATTCGGGGCCGTATGCAGCAAGACGATCATCGTCGAAACCTCGTATTCCTGCAAGGCAGTCGAATTTGATGCTACGAACGGTACGTTCTCGGCCCAGGGATGGGCAGAGCAAAAGGGCACAAACGCAACCATCACGGGTCCGCTGGATGACAGCGAAACGAAATACGTGCGTATCGCGGACAACAGCGCGAGTGGAGGGTCGAACGTGTCCTTGCCGCTTCCCAGATCGATTCTCCAGGACAAGGATTTCATGGTGGAAATGAAGGCACGCATCGTTTCCTCCTCCACCGGACGTCCGGAAATCACGGGGGCGACCGCCTTGCTCATGGCTCCGGAAGGAAGGTATGTCGCACTCTATTTCGACACGAACAAGTTCGGCACGATCAAGAACCTCGCATGGGCCCAGACAGTGAGCCGCAATACGTCGGATGCTTTCCATATTTACAAGATCGCATACAAGAAAAACGGGGCGGGCGTGACGGATGATACGTTCGATGTGTACTTCGACGGCGAAAAAGTCATGACGGACGTGAAGCTGAGCGATGTCGCGTATATCCCGTCGCAAGCTTACGATTCGTTGTCCGTCGGCAGCGTGACCACCGATGGTACGGGAACCATCGATGTCGCGTACGTGAGGTTTCACAATAACACCGACCCCTGCGTCACCTATGGCAAGGGTGCCTCCGCGTGCAGCATAGAACAAGGATCTAATGTCGTCGCGTCGCAATGCCGGGGCACCGATACGGGAGGTCTTTGCACCGTGCCATGGACGCAATCCATCGTTTTCTCCAAGCCATTCGCAAACGTGCCGCACGTCTTGGTGACGCCCGCCGCCGTGCCATTCGGGGTGACGACTGCCTGCTACAAAGGGTCCACAGACCAAATTATCTGCCGCCCCAAGGACGGATCGATTACCAAGACGGGCTTTACACTGGAGTGCGGCGGATCCCCGCCTTCAGGATCATGTCCCGGCTACGACGAACGTTTCATGCCCGCAGCCGCCAACTGGATCGCCGTTGACAGCCTCTCCGCGTCATGCGCGGTGCAATCGGGACACGGTTTCGCGCCGACATGCACGGGGGCTCTCAATGCCGACGGGACCTGTTCGACGGGCTTCGGTTTCAAGTCCGCCGTTACCTTTCCGACGCCTTTTGCCACCAGCCCCCGGATGATCGCGGCACCCGAAGTCGTATCCAGCGGCGGGGGATGCATCAAGGGGACGACCGATACGCTTGTGTGTTGGGCGGATTCCGCCACTACGGCCAAAGCCGACATCGCCTGCAGCGGATCGCCGAGCGATGTCGGATCGACATGTGTCGGAACAACGGACGTCTTCGCCCCCACCAACGTCGGTTGGCTCGCCATGGAATCGACGGACGCGTGCCGCGTTCTGCAGGGCACGTCCGAGACGGTTGACTGCCCGGGCCAGATCGTGGGAGGGACGTGTACCGTTCCCTTCGAAAAAACGGTGGTCTTTCCGACTCCTTTTCCCAAGGCGCCGTTCGTGATCGTGTCGCCGTCACGCGTCAGCAACGGGCCGGTGTGCGCTGGCGTCGCGACGGGCACGGACCATGTGACATGCAGCGTAGCCGGCGTGACTGAAAAGGATTTCCGCGTACGTTGCTCGGGTTCCTACATCGATGACAGTTGCGGCATCCGTACTGCCGATAATTTCACGAAAGCGGAATTCCGCTACATGGTAATCGACGCCGCTTGTTCGGATAGGAAGCCGACCGGGGACAGCAGTGCCTGCGGCCTCTCGGAATTCTACGCATCCGACGGCACCTTCGAGCAGCAGGGATGGACAAGTGTCGCAGATTCGGACCCCAACACGAACCTTGCCGGTCCCACGACGGAAAACGGCGTAAGCTACGTCCGCCTCACCGACCAGAGCACGGCGCAAGGCATGCGCACCTCGGATACGAGAATCACCGATGCCATGCTAAGCGACCGTGATTGGACGTTGGAAATGAAGTCGCGCACGGTGCTGTCGGACCCGAACGGATACGTCCTGGGTATGAACATGCTCCTCGTCACGCCGAGCAACGTGTCGACGAGCCTCTTCATAGAGCCGTCCAAGTTCGGATTGCAGGCCGCGACCCCGAATGCGTATACGTGGGGACCGAGCATCAGCAGGAACACCTCGGACGCATTCCATACCTACGTCGTCAAGAACAAAAAGAACGCCGCAGGAGCGTCCGACGATACCATCGACGTGTACTTCGACGGAACCAAAGTGCTCAGCGATATCCCGCGCAGCCAGTTGTACGTCTACGATGCCGGGAACGGCGTGCAGGGTATCAGCTTCGGTATCGGGTCCAGCCCCGGAAAAGGAACGATGGACGTGTCGTACGTGCGTTTCAAGAATGACGAGGCAACCTGTCCCGCCAATCCGTTCAAGAAGGTCGCCGTCCAATGTGCGGATGGCCAGGATAACGACGGCGATGGAAAGATTGATTATGCGACGGAGACGGAGGTGTTGGTGAAAACGTGGGGGCCCGTCAGCATTTCGCCAGGCGGTGCGTCCGTCGTTGCTGCGACGGGTCTCCAAGCGGGGCAATTCATCAAGCCGACCCTCGCGACGGGAGGTGCCGTGTGCGAGAGTATCTTGCGCGGCAATAGCGCAGGTAGTTATTACTTTGCGGGTGTTTTCACCAATGACGCGGGGACGTACGTCCAGGCTAGTCCTCCGAACGCACCGGCATCCAGAAGCATACCGTTGGTTTCCGATCCCGCATGGCCACTTGATATCTTTAAGGTTCCGAACGGAGCAACGCAGTTGAAAGTCTTTATGCCGACCGGGATATCATTCACCGGCACGTGCACTCTCAGCGGAAAGGTTTTCGACATGCAACGCAGTTCCAACTGGCCGGGAGATCCCGAATGCACATCGGCAACCGATGACTCCGAGGCCGGCCAGACTTGCACCGATAGCGACGGCGGAAACAATCCGTTGCAGAAAGGATTCGTGAATGCGACGGGAGGGGCTGTCTCCACCGGCACGGATGTCTGCAATGCGAACGGAACGTTGCAGGAGTTCTTCTGCGACGCGAACAACGCGATACAGTCCGCGGTCGCGACATGCGATGCGGGATCCTCCTGTGCCGACGGGGCGTGCAAGGCAGGCACCAGCAGCAGCGCGGGATCCG
The DNA here is from genome assembly GCA_964608325.1 of uncultured Candidatus Peribacteria bacterium. GTDB lineage: Bacteria > Patescibacteriota > Gracilibacteria > Peribacterales > Peribacteraceae > CAZRVH01. The sequence goes on along the minus strand of CAZSMX010000015.1, from coordinate 11,361 downwards.
CGAATTCCGCCCGTGTCGGGTTTGGCGGCGTGGCCTTCGACGGAAACGACATTATCTTCATGCCGCTGCAGAACGCCGATATGTCCTACCATGGCAACGTCTTGTCCTTCGGTCCGGTGTGCAAACCGGGCGCATGCGGGGATGGAACGCCCACCAGCGACGAACAATGCGACGACGGGAATACGAGGGACGGCGATGGATGCAGCTCGAAGTGCATTTGGCAGCCGTACGCAACGGTAACCGCGAGCAGTTCGTCCAGCTCCAGATCTTCTTCCGTCAGCAGTTCCTCCTCCGTCGCCGCCAGCTGCGGCGATCGCATCATCAGTGCGCCCGAGAAGTGCGATGATGGCAATAAGATAGGGGGAGACGGATGCTCCGCGTTCTGCCAAATTGAAACAGGCTGGCAATGTACCCCCCGACTCCCGTGACGAAACGCACGCTTTTCATTCTCGGCGTACTTGTCATCATGGTATCTGTCGCCATCCCGTTCTTGCGTTCCGGTAGTGTTACAGGAAGCATTATCTCTGTCACAACGCCTCCGCCGTACGTCGTACCTTTCGTCGTGAACTGGGATCTTAGGAATACGGGCTATGACAGCAATCCAAGATGCGAAGTTTGGGACCCCAGGGGCACGGATGCGATGGTTGCCAGCTTCAACGGCGTGACCGGAAGCTATACGGTCTCCGAAGCGGGCGTAAGTTTTATCTTACGTTGCTTCAAAGGCACGCAATATTTTGATGATCTGATGCCGTCTGGTATTGCTCCGTCGGACTCCACGTCGACGACGGGCGGGGGCGTTACTTCGTCAGTGGATAATAATTCCGCGCAAGCCCAGGCGGGAGCATCATCCGCCACGCCGACACAGGGCGACACAGCGGTTACGGGTCAGGGGGCGGCTTCGTCTGTCGGCGGTCAGGCTGCGGCAGGCGCAGGCGCATCCCTTCCCGCCGGTTCGATCGCCGGCCCCAGCGTTTGCGACACGGTGTGCGGGGACGGCATTAAGGCGGGTGACGAGCTGTGCGACGACGGCAACGCGATCAATACCGATGCGTGCAACAACAATTGCGGACGCATGTCGTCTTCCAGTTCCTCTTCCAGTTCCAGTAGGTCCTTTAACTTCTCCTCTTCCTCTAGCAGCGTGATGAACTGCATCCCCGGCACCATCTGTCCCACGGGTGACATCTGTCCGCAGAACGGCGTCTGCCCGATGGCTTCCTCCTCCTCTTCTTCCAGCAGCGTGATGACCTGCATTCCCGGCACCATCTGTCCCACGGGAGGCTTGTGCCCGCAGAACGGCTTCTGTCCGCAAGGCAGTTCTTCCTCTTCGCAAGGTGTCGAAAGTTGTACGATCAACGCGGATTGCCCCAGCAATCTCTGCCTGGGTGGATTCTGCTCATGTACGGGCTCCGAACAATGCGGCGGCAATGCGTGTGTGGGCGGCTTCTGCGCTAATATTCCTGCTTCCAATGATTTGATCGGCTTGGCTTCCTGCACCACGAGTTCCCAGTGCCCCACGGGCATGCTGTGTCAGAACGGCTACTGCGCCCCGGATCTCGCTTTGTGCGGCAATGGCATCGCCGATGCGGGTGAAGTGTGCGACGACGGCAACGATGTAGACATCGATGGCTGTACCGCGACGTGCCTCCTGTCCGATGGCGCTGCCTGCACCAATCCTCGCCAATGCAGGAGCCTTATTTGCAAGGAAGGCGTGTGCACGCCGTGCGTCAGTGATACCGAATGCCCCGACGACATGGCGTGCGTCGAAGGCGCCTGTACAGCGGTCAATCCCCTTGATCCGGATAACGACGGCATGGTGGTGCTCTCCGACGGATACAAAATCGCCGCGTCCCTCTTCTCCCAATTGGGATCCAATGTGCGTCCGGAGAACCTGTCGTACGAGGACTACCTTCTTCTGATGCAGCAACATGCAGCCGGGCATGCGCCCGTCGGCAGTACCGGTCCCGAGTCCGTCGCCATCATGGCTGCCGGGGCCTCCGCCGGATACGCGTGGATGAAGATGCGGAAGATGAAAAAAGGCGCGCGATAACCATCCGCAGATTTTTTCTTGCTTCGGTTGATGGTATCCTACCGCCCGTGCCCATCACACAGCGGCAGCGACGGTTTCTCTTTGCAGTCTTCCTATTGGTCGGGGTCGCGGGGGGCTTTGCGTTGTTCATGAACCCAGAAGCGTTCACGAATGTGCGCGGGCAGGCAACGCAAAGCAGTTGGTATGATAGTCATAGCGGCCAAGGTCTTCCCGTCTACATTCCGCCCGAAGGAGAAATAATTTGCAATCAATTCGACCCCGAGCCTGATGGGCCCTGTCCGTCCTGTTCCGCATGCATACCAGTCAGCCGCAAACCGGGGGGTATCTGGGGATACGAAAAGAGTATATGTGGATACGACTATGTGATGTATTCCGTATGGCCGGATCCATCCAGGCCATGCGGGGCAACATGCGGCGATGGCGTCCTGGATCCTCCGGGCACTCCGGGATGGCAAAGTAACGGTATGTATCTTAGGGATGGCGAAGAATGTGATGATGGAAATACAACGAACGGGGATGGATGCAGTTGGGAGTGTCTGAGGGAGGGGGCAAGTTCCTCAAGCAGTAGCTCCTCCTCTTCCGGTACGTGCAATGATAATCAAGACAACGATGGGGACGGTCTGAAGGACGCGGAGAGCGTGATATCCTGCACGGATATCCAGACGGCGTCCGATCTTAACAGCGTGCAGTTTAAGAAAGGTAATCAGGAGAGTTCTTACCCCAATCCCTGGCCGGACTACTCCGGCATTCCCGCTATCAAAAACGCCCTGACCCAGGATGATCCGGCCGTGAAGCCGTATGTTGTGCCCATCGACCAGGTCCCGACGGGGCTGCAGGAAGGATATATGCAGTGTCTGTTCGGATCGGACGTACTTTCCATCTCCGATGACGGCCGCACGTACAAGGTGGCCGCACAGGTGCAGGACCAGGGGCAGAAGAACGCCTACGTGTGCGACGGCGCCACCGCGACAGTCAATGCGTCGCAAACAGTCAACGCACTCGTGAAGGATTCCCAGGATGCCTATGACTACGACATGAGCGTTGCAAATGATGGTGGATCGGCCCAGGCATCTTGGACGTCCCGCTTGTGGGGAATGCTGTTTGCGGCGAATAGCTCCTTCAGTCCCTCCAATCCCGGACCGGGGGCGGATCCTTACAACGCCCGTGTTGCACTCACGCGTGATTGCTACCAGAAAGGTGCTCCCATTGCACAGCAAAAAGCCGGGCAGAACCAGAGACTGTATACGTTCTGGTTGGAAAAATTGCAGACTGAATGCGTGTGCGGTGGGTCGAATGAATATTCGACGTTCAATCACCAGAACCTAGCGACCAATATCGAAACTCAGAAGCAGCAGATCAAAACCAATCGTGAAGCCGCATTGAACAAAGCCAATACGGACAAAGTGGCCAGGGACCAGGCGATTTCAAATAACGCCAGCTTAAGCCAGGATCAGAAGAACACTGCATTGGCGCAGTCGCAGGCGACGTATACCGCGGATGTCACCCGTATCAATAATGAAGCTGACGCAAAGACTAGGGAGGCAGAAAACCAGGGAGGGGGATTGCTTGAGACGACCAAGAACATCCTGATCAAGGGCATCGCGGACTTTGAAAAAAAGCTTCCTGAACTCAAAGGGAGAAGGAAGGATGACTTGCAGAACCAGATTAATAACTTGAAAGAGACGCTGCGTCGATTGAATGAAATGACCGTACAAGATGCAAGCAAGCCTGACAAAAAGGCGTTCATCCTCAATACCTTCAACTCCCTGGTGCAGAGCCAAGTGGGATGTTTTGACAATTGCGTGACCGATTGGCTGTCGAAGTACAACCAAAGCACTGCACCTATGACAGTCTTCCAGCAGTGTCGCGCGAGCTGCGTGGCGGAGATGTGTCCGTTCGAGCGTCCCCCTTACCAACCTGTGAAGACGACTATTTCCACTCCTGCTCCTCCCGGAGGCAATGGCGGCGGAGGCGGAACCATCGGGGGAGGCGGCACTTCGCGGGCAGCGTCCAGTTCGGCTGCGTCCAGTGCCGGGGCTGCCACTTCCGCGGCGGCGAGCGACGGAGCAACGGCTGGAACCACGGGCGGCACGACCGCAGGCGGACCCGGACCGTCACAGCCATTTCCTAGTTATTCCCGCAGCAGTGTGGCCATCAGCTCCACGTCGTCGGTTGCGGTGTCGGGTGAGGCGTGCATCACGAAGTATATTGTTCCCGATGGATTAGCGCCGGATCCCGCCAAGCAACTCGGCGACGGCGAGCAGTTCGCCTATACCGGCCAGTACTTTGCCGGCTGGAATTTCCAGGATGCGCAGCGCATCCAGAAGGACTTCAATGTGTTCTTGGGAGACGTCGTCTACCAGAAAGGCGCCAAGCGTTTCACGCGCGGGGTGTGGTCCACGGTGTCGTTGGACGGCACGTTCTCCAAGCCCGTCCAGGCAGACGTGCCGACGATTCCAAACGATAAGGCTTTCAAGACATCGTCCGGATTGTACGACGGCAAGGATACGATCTGGGATGTCACGGCCCAGGGCTATCCGTGCAAGGAGGTCTTCGATGGACATACGATGCGGACGCAATGCGATGTGATCGTGCAGAAAACAACGGTGTCCACAAACACCGCCAAGCAGATCGTCATCCCGAATACCTCTTGGATGGGCCCTTCTTCTATTGTATGGGAATCCTTACTCGCATCCGACGGATCGCTTTGGATCAGTGTCCATGCGGGCGACGTTCTCATCAACGTCCGGCCGGACATGAGCGTGAAAGTCGTTCCGTTCCCCAGCAAGGATTGCACGAGTATCGGGCGGCCCTACTACCGTTTCGGGAGCGAGATCTGTCGCGGCGCCTACCGGTTGGCCGAGGGTCCCGACGGATCCATCTGGTTCACGACCCAGTTGCAGGCCGAAGCGGAGAAGTATCCGCAGATAGGCATGGTGAAGAAGGACGGTACGGTGAAGATGCTCTATTCGCCGTCCGTATGGGAGGAGATTATCTATGTCAGTTCGTTTTTCCAGGGATACGACGGGGCAATGTGGTTTACCTATACGCGCCCGAATGCCGTTGGAGTGCTGGCACCTGCTGAAACGAAGCATGTCGGTCGCATGACCGTCGACGGCGCTCTGTCCTTCGTGCAAACGCCGGCGACGGTTTCCACCATGGCTGCCGGGAAGGACGGCATGTGGTATAACGGCATCGTCGTCCAAACGTCCGGTTCATCATCCGCCAAGGCGGTGCTGGGCTTTCTTGGAAAAACGCAGTCCACGTTGCAGGCATTGCCGGCCTCGCTTGATTTTCGGATGTGGAGTGCAATGAACCCGCTGCTTGTAGACAAAGATAACGTTCCGTGGACGCGTATCCGAAACTGGAAGAACGCGTCGTCGGCGTCGTCCCTGCCCCTTGCGCAATATCTTGAACCGGTGACATTCCTCCCCGACACCCAAAGCGTCATCAAGTTCGCCTGCGGATCTTCCTCCTCCCGCTCCTCCGTATCCTCCCCGCGTTCTTCCTCCGCTTCTTCCGTGGCCCAGTGCCCCGCCAACGGCTGCGCGCTGAACGACAATGCCGGAGATACGTTCTGCGCCACCCAGGGCTTGGTCTGCACGCCTACAAAAGATCTCCCCTGCGTGAAGTGCGTGCCGAAGGATGCATCCTCTTCCAGCAAAGCGCCGGATCCCCGATGTCAGCAGAACGGTTGTACGGCGCTCGGTGGAGATAATATCTGTGCGACACTGAATGCGACGTGCAAGGCAACGACGGATTTCCCGTGCTATGTCTGTGATTACAACGCATTCAGTTCCCGATCCTTTTCATCGCGCCGTTCTTCATTAGCAAGCTCTCTTTCCACTTATTCTTCTTTTTCCAATAACTCGGCGTATTCGGCTTACTCGACGTACTCCGCATACTCCAACTACTCCCTCCCCCCATCCTACGCCTCTTCCTCCGCAGGCATCGTCTCCCTCATCGTCTGCGGTAACGGCGTCACGGATCCGGGTGAACAATGCGACGATGGCAACCTGAGTGATACGGATTTCTGCACCACCGGTTGCAGGATCAACCCGAATCCCGTTGCACAATCATCATCCCGCCCCATCGTGAACAGGTCCGCCTCCTCTTCCTCGATGTACGTCGCCATCGGCGCCCCGCGCCCCGGCTTCAACCCCATGTTCTGCGGCAACGGCCGATTGGACCTCGCCGAGGACTGCGATCTGGGAACGCAGAACAGCGACCTCCCCAACGCCTCCTGCCGTTCGGACTGTTCGCTCACGCGCTGCGGCGACCAGGTGGTGGACGGCATCCGCGGGGAACAGTGCGATGACGGAAACGGTATCGACGGAGACGGATGTTCTTCTGCCTGCACCCTCGAACAATTCGCGGGTAATCCTTCCTCCGCACCCGTCCTTCCGGGCAGCCTCATCGAACTTCCCTTCGTCCCCGGAACCCCGAACCAACCGTCCGTCGTCACCCGCCCCCTTCCCATTCCCGCGCACGGCCCCGTCGGCGATACCGGCCCCGAGACCGTCGCCATCATGGCCGCCGGAGCCTCCGCCGGTTACACCTGGATGAAGATGCGGAAGATGAAAAAAGGCGTGCAATAACTATCCCTAATTTTTTTCTTGCTTCGCAGAATGATACACTGTCGTCCGTGCCTTTCAGTCAGCGGCAGCGACGGTTTCTTCTTGTAGTCTTCCTGTTGTTTGGGGTCGCGGGGAGCTTTGCGTTAATGGCATGGAACGAATTCGGTCTTTTTACGGCGCAAACGTCTCCATCCGCCGAGCCTTTTCCGTATCCACGGTATAAGGAAACGCTCACGAACAAGAATTGCACAAACTTGTCGGATTGCAACGACGGCAACAGCTGCACCAGCGATACTTGTTCGTATGCGACCGGAAAGTGCGTTCACAGGACTTGGGCCTATTATGCAACCAATTATTCTACGGATCAGTCAGAGCTGCGCCAATGTGCGTTCAAATTGGGCGGATGCGGCGACGGAGTACGGCAGCAAGTCACCGAATGCGGCGGTACATATTACGGTCATCCTTGGTCATGTGCCGACTCGTACTCAGGCGGAAAATACTATGACGGCGGCGGCCACGAGATTGTGATCAACGAGGAGGCATGCGATGACGGAAATAATACCGACGGGGACGGTTGCTCATTCGAATGCTTGGTTGAACACCGGTGTGGAGACGGGGTAATTGATAATGTGTATTCCACGTATCCGTATGTGTGGAGGCCTGGCCAAGGGGTAGGGGATGAGATATGCGACGACGGTAATAACAACAACGGTGACGGGTGCAGTGAGTTTTGCTATCCGGAGTCGTCCTCCTCTTCTCGCTCATCCTCTTCTTCCTCCAGTTCTTCCAAGGGCGAATGCGAAGACGATCGTGACAACGACGGGGACGGATTAAAGGACGGTCAGGATCCGGGATGCATGTATTGGGGGGCGCAGGATGGTAATAACGTCAATTATGACAAGACAAAGACGGACGAAGATCAAGACGACCCTTGGGATGACGGCACGCTTCCCCGTACCTTGGATGAGGCTAAGATTTATAAGGCGTCTTCCACCGATATCGATACATCCCCGCTTGCCGAAGGATGGCTTTGGAATCGTTTCTGGGGTTTCCTTTTGGCACAGGCAAATGCAGGCGGTCAAAGATTGACGTGCATCAATGCCGGAGGATTGGTTTTTGAAACATACATGATTTTCATGCTGAACAACGCAGCGACGTATCCCTTTACAGGCCCCAGCTGTTTTTTCAAGGCGGCGAACGCGAGCGTGAACATCGATACGTCCAAAAAAAATGAATATGATGCGCGCACCATCCATGCGCAGGCTTGCTACAGTGCATGCTACAAAGCCGCATCGGACTGGATCAAGGGTCCCGGGTCACTGTTCTTCAATTCGACGTTCAGCCTGAAAGCGCACCGCATCCAACTCGAATGGTGCCAGGCGGACTGCGTCTGCAATTCGTCCGGGGAGGACGCGACGCAGCAAATCGCCGAAGTGGAAGCAAAATACAATGAACATTTGAATATAATGTCAGTTAATTTTCAGAAAGAGCTCGCATTTAATGTGAATCTGCCAGCAATGCAAGCATGGATCCGCCAAAAGAATGATGAAGCGGTGCAAACACGCAAGGATCAACGGGATCAGGACAAGGCCGCTCTGCAGCAGGCAACGGCCGGAGCCGCGGGCCAGTGTTTCCAGCAGTGTATGGTCGGGGCCAGTGATGACATGAAGAGGAGGTGTTCGCCGGGAAACCCGGAATGCTGCCGGGCCGAATGCGTGACGAATGGCTGTCCGTTCGTGCGCACCCCGACGCGCAGCCCCATCACGCCTCCTTCTCCTCCTCCCAGCTCTGCGCCCCCGGGTGGCAACGGAGGGGGCGGCGGCACTGTTGCGGGTAATAACGGAGGCACCACCGGCGGCACAACCGGCGGGGGAGTGTCGTCGGCAGGAACCGCCTCGTCTTCCGGCCCCGGCACGACGGGGGGAACGACAGGTGGAAACACGGGTGGGACGACGGGCGGCGGATTGTCATCCGCAGGCAAGTCCGCCGGATCGGCGGCATCGGTCTCGTTGCCCGACAAAAACCTGACGGTGGCGTCCTGCACGGTGAAACAATTCAAGGTATGGGATGAAACGGGCCTGAAAACGTATGAGTACAAATCCGGGGATCCCCAGTATCCCAGCGAATTTCCGATCTACATTCCCGTGAGCGGCCAGACGATGCCCGTATCCGGCGCGCAGATGCAGCTCTTGGGAGCCGCGAAGAACGCGCTATGGCTCATGTGGCAGCGCATTGAATATACGTCCGAGTACCATCCGCAAAGCTTGGCGGTTCCCAGGCCTCCGTCTCCGAACGAAGGGTATGTCACGCAACAGGAAGGAGTGTATGTCGAGAGTTGGATTGCCCCTCACGTACAGCCGAAGTTCAAGGGGGCCGCCGTCTTGGACTCCTCTGATAGCCGACGCGGAGTGACGGCGGTTGGACAAGGCGTGAAGATCGAGGATCACGGAGCGTACGGTTTGTATCGCCATGCAGGCATCGGAACGTTCCCGCTCGCCGGGTCCGCGGCCGTTCTTATGCCGGGTGTTAGGCCGTTGCCATCTGGGAATTATGGGGCGTATCTAGCAAACCGGCCTGCTGCTGCATCTTGGGCGATCGGAACAAATGGTTCCCTGTGGACCTTGCGCACCTCCGACAAAACCTCGCTTCTGTCCAGCTGTGGGAAGCCGATACAGGGCGTGTCATATAAACCCGAGGACTTGAAGAAATTGACCGGCTTCGAGCAGGTGTTGGTATACACCGCTCCTGATGGGAAAGAGAAAATTATCCAACTGCCTGTGTCTTACAGGCATAGCAGATGCACCTTGTTTGTGCAGGGTGAGTTCGGTCGCGCTGCCGCCGATGGCTCTCTCTATACTACGAACTTACTGAAAATCACGACGGCGGGCGTTCTGACCGAATTGAAGCCCGATGCGCTCTTCGGCAAACCCGGCCTCACCCTGTTCAATGCGTATCCGGGAAGAGGGGATACGGTTCTGTGGGCCATTCTCTCCACGCCGACGGCTGATCCTCTCGTCAGGGACTTCTTCCTGGGACGCATCGCCGCCGATGGGAAGACGACGCTCACGCCTATCGTGTCCGCCGATTTTGATCCCGTGAACAACGCGTACTCACCAAATATTGGCAGGAGCTCTGGTGCCGTGGCCGCTGATGCCGTATGGATGTTTTATTATGATATCAATGCATCGAGAAACAATATGTTACGTGGATTCCTTCGCATCGCATCGGATGGCAGTACCAAGAAATTTCCCCTTGCGGATACCAAATCCCCGGATGCAAGCGTGTCCGCCCTGTCCGTTGATGCCGGCGGGACGCTCTGGTACGTCCTCAGCTATCCGCCTGTGGATAACGAGGATGGCGCCAAGGATGTGCCGGCACTGCTTGTGCGGCAGAAGCCGGACGGAACCGTATCGAAACATCCTGTCAATGTCTCACATAACTTGGAGTCGCTCATGCTGGGTGCCGACGGGAAGATGTGGGCGCTGGATCGCGTCTGGCGTCTCGGCACGGGAAACATCGTCCAGCTCTCTTGCAGCGATGCTGCTTCCTCCTCGTCTGTCTCCTCCCGCTCATCCTCCAAATCATCCTCTTCCGTTTCCTCCGTCTTCACCTGTCCCGCGGACGGCTGCGCGATGAACGACAGTGCGGGCGTCACGTTTTGTAAGAACCAAGGTTTGGTTTGCACCTCTACCAAGGACCTGCCTTGCGTGAAGTGCATTGCGGTGTCTTCCTCTTCCTCCTCCAAATCCAGCAAGGCGCCGGACCCCCTGTGCAAGCAGAACGGCTGCACGGCGCTTGGTGGAAATACGGCATGCGAATCCATCGAAGCGACATGCCGCACATCCGATTACCTACCCTGTTTCATTTGTGAGTTCAACAGCAGCAAAAACAGTAGCAGGTCGTCTTCCTCCCGCTCCTCCGCCTATTCGACATACTCCGCCTACTCCAACTATTCCACCTTCTCCGCCTATTCGACGTACTCCGCCTTCTCCGCGTATTCCGCCTATTCGACATACTCCAATTACTCCCTTCCCCCGTCCTTCTCCGCCTCTTCCGCACATATCGTCTCCCTTATTGTTTGCGGCAACGGCATCACGGATCCGGGCGAGCAGTGCGACGACGGCAACCTGAGTGACACGGATGTCTGTACCACCCAATGCAGGGTGAATGCGAATCCTCTTCCCGCATCTTCCTCCCGCCCCGCTTTGGTCAGGCCCGCCTCCGCTCCCGCCCGCTCCTCCTCCGCCTACGTCGCCATCGGCGCCCCCCGTCCCGGCTTCAACCCCATGTTCTGCGGCAATGCCATCCTGGACGTCGCCGAGGACTGCGATCTCGGACTCCAAAACAGCGACCTGCCCAACGCTTCCTGCCGCACGGACTGCACCCTCACGCGCTGCGGTGACCAGATCGTGGATACCATCCGCAACGAACAGTGCGACGACGGCAACGGCACCGACGGCGACGGCTGCTCCGTCTCCTGCACCATCGAGCAATTCGCGGGCAATCCTTCCTCCGCACCCGTTCTTCCTGGTTCCCTCATCGAACTTCCCTTCGTCCCCGGAACGCCGAACCAACCGTCCGTCGTCACCCGCCCCCTTCCCGTTCCCACCCACGGCCCCGTCGGCGACACCGGACCCGAGACCGTCGCCATCATGGCTGCCGGAGCCTCCGCCGGATACACCTGGATGAAGATGCGGAAGATGAAAAAGTAATTTTTCCTAGACAGATTTTCTTGGT
>CAZSMX010000014.1:0-19054 GCA_964608325.1 uncultured Candidatus Peribacteria bacterium | reverse complement strand
CTGCCAGCATTGCACACATAGAGGATTGCGTTTCCAGGGCTTTTCAAAAATACGTTGATCTCGCGGCCATGCCTCAAGGCTCGACATCATTCTTCACACTATCGAATGCCTGCAAGGGGTTTTTGTCCTGCCAGAATGTTTTTTTGCTATAATTTCGCAGTTCCCCCTTATTTTCATGCGCAATCCGTTCACGATTATTGCCCTCATGGTCATCATGGCCATCCTCGGCGCCCTCTATACGTTTGGCTGGACGCCACCCTGGTCGCCCTCTGCTCCAGATGAAGCGTTGGTGGTTGATGAAGGAGTTATTACGGAGTCTTCCAGCTCGTCGATGGCTGCCGCGCGCAGCAGCGTGCGTTCCGAAAGTATCCAGCCGGTGATGCCTGTCCGCAGCTCTGCTCCGACGATCAAAGAGGAGGTTGAGGTGGAATATATCCCTGTTTCCGGTGCCCAAAGCAGTGCACCCGCATCGCGCGCATCGGTGTCCGTCGCGAGCAGTACTCCCGCATCCTCCCGCCCGCCCGTGAATGTGATTACGCTTCCTGCCAAGTCGAGTTCGAGCGTTGCCCCAGCGGAAGGGGGTTACTACCAAACGACGGGGGATTGAGATCCGGACTCTACGGCCGCCCTGCCGAACAGGGCGGTTTTTTTTAAATGTGTTATACTCCGGTTATGGAAAAAATCCGTATCGAGCAACATAGTGCAGCCGGAGGACTCTGGTTCATCCTGTGGCTCTTCACCATCGGCTTTTTGCAGTTGGATTTCCTGCGCGGCGTCCTGGCATTGCTGTTGTGGCCCTATTATCTCGGAGTGGCGCTGAGTAAGTTCATGGCCTAGGAAATATCGCCTGGATTATCGTGGACTCCGTTCGCGGACGGTCTTATCCTGGATTCATGCATGGTTTCCACTCCGATATCGAAAAACTGACCCTGGATAATACCGATTTCCGCCGCGTGCTGTACACGGGCAAGCACAGCCAACTCGTGCTCATGAGCCTGAAGCCCGGGGAGGAGATCGGCATGGAAACGCACCCGGACAACGACCAGTTCTTCCGTTTCGAGCAGGGCGAGGGGAAGTGCGTCATCGACGGGAACGAGTACGCGCTGAAGGACGGAATGGCCATCGTCATCCCCGCCGGCGCGGAGCATAACGTCATCAATACGTCCGCCACCGAGGAGCTGAAGATGTACACGATCTATTCGCCCGCACACCACAAGGACGGGGTCGTGCGGCATACGAAAGCGGAGGCGGAAGCCGATTCTCCGGACTTCGACGGCAAGACGACGGAATAATTACAAATGCGGTGCTTTGGGTGGATTGGGCACGGCGTGCGCGTCCAAATTCGTCAGACCGAAGAACGCCAGCGGAACGCGCCATATCGGTAAGAGCAGCATGTAGGCGTGCAGGTCCGCCCCGCGGCGCAATGCCATGCCGAGCAGGCCGTAGATGCGCAGTTTCTTGATTTGTACCGCCCCCCAGCTGATACCAACCGGAATCGCATATGCCGGCTCGGCCGGTCGGTAGACCGGGGGTGTCTTCTTGCCTCCCGTTTCGATTACCTGTGCCACGAAAGCGCCGTGCTCCAGCGCGGTCTGGGCCATGCCGCTGTATTGTGTCGACGCACAGTCTCCGATCACGAACACGTCCTGCATATTTTTCGCGCGCAACTGCTCGTCTACCACGGCTCGTCCTCGTTTATCGAGTTCTATGCCGGGGATCTGGGCCAAGAGATCGTTTGGTTTCACGCCCGCGGTCCACAGGATGGTGCCCGGGTCTTTCGTCTCGCCGTCCTTGAAGTGCAGACCCGCGTCATCTACGGCTGTCACCGCCTTCTGCGTCAGGACGTTCACGCCCATACTCTTCAGCTTGTCCGTGACGGCTTGAGAGATGTTCGGATGTAGGACGGGAAGCAGTCTGTCTGCAGCTTCGATAAGGTCGAATGTGATCAGCGACGGGTCCGCTCCTATCTTCTTCGCGATCTTCCGTGCGTGCGTCAGTCCGACCGAAGCGATTTCGATGCCCGTCGGTCCCGCTCCGATCACCGCGAAATATCCCATTTTGCGCTTGTGGGCCTCATCGCCCGTTTTCATTTCCCGTACGCGACGATCGATCCAATCCCGTATTTCCAGTGCCTCCGCCGCGCTCTTCATCGTCATCGATCTCTCCTGCATGCCAGGGATGCCGAAGTACGCCGGCTGCGCGCCGAGGGCGACGATCAGCACGTCATAGTCGTAGGCTTTGCCGCCGGCGCCCGCGACCACCTTGTCCTTCGGGTCGATGCCTGTCACTTTGTCCGTCACGATATGCACGCTTTTCGGCAAAATAATGCCAAGCGGAAGGCAGGCCTCCGCCGGGCGCTTGCCGCCGAGCAGGCGGTAGAAGATGGTGTGGTACTCCAGCCAGGACTTGTTGCCCAGGAGCGTGATCTGCGTATCGGGCAGGTTCTTCTTCGTCAGCTCCATCGCCGCGGTAACGCCCGCGAAGCCTCCGCCCAGGATGAGGATCTTCTTCATGGCGAAAGCATAGCTGTATGCGGGCATTTTGAAAAACCGGCAGGGGGCCTGCCGGTTTTCCTTGAAAGTCTTTTCCTCCTTACTTTTCGAGAAGTTTGAACACTTGCACATTGATGCGGACCTTCATACAGAACTGCGCCTTGGAACCTTTAAGGTAGTCTTCGCGCATGAGGCGCAGGGTTTTGACGCGGTCGCTGTGGCTCGGGGCTTCGAAATTGAAGTCCAAGTCCAGCTCGTCGGCATTGTCGAGCACCGACTGGCGGACCAGCATGATGCGCGTCTTGCCCTGCCGCATCTTCGGATATCGCTCGTACGTCAATGCGAACACGCAGGGGACTTCGTCGACGACGGCCATCTTGGAAAGTTTGGCGCGCGTCGCTTCCTTCGAGTCTTCGGCGAGAGCGAGCAGGATGTGGTTCAGGACGTACCAACGGTCGTCGGGATCAAACAGAAGGAACGGTTGGTATTCCGTCGTCTGCTTCGCGGCTTTGCGAATGAGCTTCGCCGCGATCGGATGGGTGATGACCTTGTCGATGGGATCTTCGTTGCCATCCAGGATCAGCCAGGGTTCCATCGCGCCGTTCTCACCAGTCGGCCTGTATTGCACGGTGTTCTGGGCGAAATGTACGACGTTGTAATCCTGCCGCGCCTTCCAACGGCGCCGGGCGATGAACCATCCCCAGAGCGACGTGAAGACAAGGAATAATATCCAGCCGACCGGTTTACTCCAGTGTTCCCGGGCGAATTCCATTCCGCGATCCATCCAGTATTGCAGATCCATCGTATGTAACTCCGAGTAGAGAGGTGGTGACTTTCAAGGATCGAAACCGCGAAACGCGGTTTTATAATATATACTTTATTTTAAATAAGTCAATTATCCCTCAGTCATTCCCGTGACTACCGCGAGGGTGCTTTATTCCCGCGTGCCAGGAACCCGGTCATCAGGGTGTTCGTGACGATCATGGCGATGGAATGCAGAGTGGTCGCGATGTTGTACGCCTCGAGTGCGAACAGCGTCAGGATGTGACGCAAGACGTTCATGGCGTACAGGAGGGATGATTCGCTGTCGGGTTTCCGCCATGCCTTGCGCAAGGTCGGGATGAAGGCGATGACGTCGATGCCGACGACGACGGCCACGGACAGCGTAGGGTCATCGGTCACCGCCCAGGGAACCAGGCCCGCCAAGGCGACGAGCAGGAAGTAATGGTCACGCTTGTCGATGTTGCGGAAGCCATAGCGAAGTGAAGCCAGGAAGATAACGATCGTGAACAGCTCCGATATCGCAGCCGGCAGCGATCCCACGCCTCCGCCTTTCGCGAACTGGCCCGTTACCGAAACGCCCGATACCACCGACCACATGAGCCAGGTATACGGATGCGGTTGGATCTTGTTCCTGAGCGTATCCCGCAGGTAGGGGATGTTCCCGGTGGCGGACAAAAGGGCTGCGATGACAGCCAATGCTTCCTTCATGCGGCGATCATACCAGCTTCGCTTACTGCCGGTCGCCGATCGCGAAGCGGGGGTCCGCGATGATGCGGCTGGCGGTTTCCTTGCCCAGGCGCAGTCCCTCGAAGCTATCGACCGGCGTGTTCGATCCTGACCAGACGGGTGATTGTGCCGCTTCCCTGGAGCGGGCAAGGACTTCATCCATGCTGTCCGGGAATGCCGTGCCGAGCACGGTCGCCGCCGCCTCGGAAACGGCGGCCTGTTCGGAAGGATACGTCGGGTAGGCCGGAACCCCTCCCATGCCAGTCACGTAGATGTAGGTGTCGAGCTGGCTGGGGGCTTGCGTCCAATGCGTGAATTTGGACTGCCATGTGTTTACCGTGGCGTCTGCCATCGCCGCGGTGAGGGCGGCGCGGATCTGAGCTGCCTTCAGGGGGTCGGCCACCGCGTGCGAGATCAACAGTGATTGCGCGTAGCCCAGCCACAGTCCTGCCGACGTCTCGGTGCCCTCTCCGGTATTCCAATACATCATGCGATGCATCTGTTGCGGCGTCATCGCGCGCGTGATGCTCGAGGTTGACTTCAATTGTCCCGACATCGATGCGGTTCCGGGCGCGGGGGGAGGGGGGATGTCCACCGCGGTGCCCGAACCCCACCTGGGCCAGGTGCCAGCATCCGGGGTCACTGCATTGCGGACGTCCCAGATCATCTGCTTGCCAGCCGGAGGGGTGGCACGAGCGACGGATGGCGAGTAACGCACCTGCGCCTTGATGCGCTCCAGCACCATCATGGCGATCTTCATGTTGTATTCTTCGTTCTGGACGAGCGGCGTTACCGCTTTGCACGCATCCGCTGCCAAATGACACGTCACCAATGCGGACACGATATCCACGCCGGCCGCGTGCGCTCCCAGGCGCAAGGCATCGTGCTGCGCGATCGCCACGCCAGCGTAGAGGCGCGCCGCTTCGGGCGGCCCGAATTTTTCCGTGCGTACGATGTCCATCAGTCTGCTATCCCAGGATGCCAATTGGGCCGTTGTTGCCTGTTCCATGCCGCTCGGTTCGTCCGGCAGCGCCTTACGTTCGCTATCCGTGTAGGTGAAATACGTCGTGTCATGCCCTGTCGCGACGTAGGGCACGCATCCGGCAAGGGACGCGCATGCGACGATCGCGGACATGGCGTAGGCAGTCTTCATGCGGGGCGGGGGACCAGACGTGTGCGGGGCTTGGCTTTTTGTTTCTGCGCCGGCGCCTTTTTCTTCCATTTTTTGAGGAAAACGAATGGTTTTGCCTCCGGGAGTGTGAGGCGGTTCATCAGCGGAACGAAGAGCGAGGTGACGATGAGGGCGAGATAGATGGATTTGACGGAGTATCCGAAGGAGATGAACAGCCAGTGCATGATCGCGGTTGCCATAGCGAATACGATCCTCATTTGCTGTCCTTCCGGGATGGTGCGCGGGTCCGGGAGCATATGGAAGCTGAAGATGACCAGCGCAGGCGAAAGAAGCGCGGGCACGATATTCTGTAACAGGTAGGGGAAACTTCCCTGGAGGAGCGCGCCTTCATGAATGACGAACAAGGCGATCTCCGTGATCAGGAACGTCGCGACGACCGTCATCACCTTGGCGCTGCGTGCCAGCGCGAGACCGATGCAGGAGATGTACACCATGAGCCACCACGTCTTGTCCCATTGCTGGGGCGTGGGATAGGTGATGGCGGGCAGCAGGAAGAACGTCAGGCAGATGCCGAAGTTCGAGGGATTGAAGATGTGTTTCTTCACGCCGCTCCAGCGCGTGGTGAAGACGTACTTCGAAAGCACCGATACCGCCGCCGCACCGAGGTATATGGCATAGGACCACGGGCTGGGTCGGATGCGCAGCATCATCGAAATGCCGAACCCCGCGATCATGCCGCTCACCGGGAAGAGGACTATTTTCTTCAGCCAGAAGTTCATCAAAAGGTCGATGAGCGCCGCCGTTCCCACGCAGATCAAAATATGCAGCGGGTTCACTTGGAAGCTGTAGATCGTTTGCCCGAGGAGGGCGTACGACGTAAGAGCACTCACTTGTATGACGCGTGCGTCCCTGAAGCTGGGGTAGATGAAAGGATAGGTTTTCTTCCCGATCCGGATGGTCGAGGCATTTTCCTTCCAGGTTTTCTTTCTTTTCAGTTCGCTCGATTGATCGAATCCCAACGGCATGCGCAACCACTATACTGTCCTTCGCCGCTTCTTCAATGAACAAGGCCATCAAGGTATTGCATAACGCCGGAGAATGGCGCGCGTTCGCTCTTCAGGATCATCGTGTCATTTTCCTTGGTTACAACCGTCAGCATAGGTATCTATCCCTTCCTATTTTCCCATGAGCATCCTGTGGCTTCTTCTCATCGGTCTCATTGCCGGCTGGCTTGCCGGCCAACTCGTCAAAGGCAGCGGCTTCGGCGTCATCGGTGACATCGTCGTCGGCATCGTCGGCGCGCTCATCGGAGGCTGGCTCGCCGGTCGTTTTGGTATCGCCACCTACGGTTTGCTCGGCGAAATCGTCATGGCCGTCATCGGCGCGGTGATCCTTCTCTTCATCCTGCGCCTCTTCAGTAGGGGCAGGGCGTGATACGTCTTCGCCATTTGGCTACGCCGACATTCTCACAGGGTGACGGTACCGTTTGCATTCACCGTCCAACCGGGATTCCAGGCGACTTCCCACAGGAAGCCGTCTGGATCCTTGAAGTACCCGCTGTACCCGCCCCAGAATACTTTCTCCGGCGGCTTCACGATCTCCACGCCCTTTGTTTTCAGGCTTTCGAACAGCGCATCCACTTCCTCCATGCTCCCCAGGTTGTGCGCCAGGCTGAAACCGGGGAATCCTTTCCCGTCGTCGGCAACTTTCGCATCCTCCGCCAGCGCGGCGCGTCCGAACAAGCCGAGTACGATATTGTTCAACGGGAAGAAAATGACGCCGTCTTCCGGTTTCGAGTTGGTTTTCCATCCCATCACGTCCGTGTAAAAGCGGTGCGAGACGGCGAGGTCCTTCACGCCGAGGGTGATGAGGGAGACGGCTGGTTTCATGCCTGTATTCTAGCACTTATTCCACCCACAAGAGCAGGCTCTTCAGGTAATCCGTTTCGGGGTGGAACAGGTTTACGGGATGGTCCGCTGCCAGATGGTGTTTCTGGATGATGCGCACGTTGCGCTTTGCCTGCAGGGCGGCGTGGAACACGGCGGTCTGGAAGATCTCCGGGGACATCTGGTAACTGCAGGAGCAGGTGAGCAGCAGTCCGCCCGGCGCGATTTTCTGGAAGGCCATGCGGTTGAGGTCCGTGTACGAACCCTTCGCACCGTCGATGTCATCCGCGCTTTTCGCGAAGGCGGGCGGATCCAAAATGATGAAATCATAGGTCTTCGGCAGCGGCTCGCGGCGCAGGAAATCGAAGGCGTCCTGTTCGTACGTCTCGAAGTTCGCCGCCAGTCCGTTCAGTTCCGCTTGTTCCTTTGCGCGCACGAGCGCATCCGCATCGTAGTCCACTGCATCCGCGCTCAGGGCGCCGCCCGCGAGCGCGGAAAGGGAGAATCCTCCGACGTAGCTGCACACGTCCAGCACGGTCTTCCCTTTGGCGAGGCTTCGCACCATGGAGCGCATCTTGCGCTGATCCAAAAAGAGCCCCGTCTTTTGTCCGCTCGAGAGCGAGATGACGTATTTGATGCCGTTCTCGTGCACGACGATCGTGTCCTCGCCCTTGCCTCGCAGCCATCCCGCCTTCGGTTCCATGCCTTCCGCCTTCCGCGACGCACTCGTTGATTTTTCGTACAGCAGTTTCGCCCCCGTGACCGCGGCGACCGTGTTCACCAGCCACGACTTGATCTTCTCCATGCCGAGCGTCGTCAGCTGGAACACGATGACGTCCTTGTACCGGTCGACGATGAGGCCCGGGATGCCGTCGCCCTCGGCGTTGATGAGACGCACGGCGTCGGTCTTATCGGACAGTCCCATCGCGGAGCGAAGATTGATCGCGCTTTCGATGTTCTTCTTCAGCGTGACCATGGGATCCTCCTGTTCGAAGGAAATCACGCGTCCGGAAATGTACGCGCGGGTGTTGACCATCGCGTAACACAGGAACTCTCCCTGGCTGTCCCGTACCTCGGCGATCGCGCCGTTCTCCACGTCGAGTTTCTCGAACGCGGTTTTATAAATCGTATGGTGCTTCAAGCGCAGGTGGACGTCGCGTTCGGGCTTGATGGTGAGGACGGGGTAGGCCATGGTCCGCGTACCCTAGCACAATCGGGTCAAACGGTGCTATGCTTTGCCCATTCTTTCCTTTTTCTCTTTATGCTTTCCTCTTGCAAGCGTTACTCGGGATGGGCATTGCTGGTCGCACGCCTGACCCTCGCAGCCGTTTTCATTTACCATGGCCAGCAGAAATGGGCCTTCTTCGCCGGTGTCCCCGCGGACATGCCGTCCTGGCTGGGCGTTACGTTCCAGATCCTTGCGGTTCTTGAACCGCTTGCCGGAATCGCGTTGCTCATCGGACTTTGGACGGAAATCGCCGCTCTTCTGACGTCCGTCATCATGGTCGGGGCTATCCTTCTGAAACTCACCATGTTCAAGGTTCCCTTCGCGGGAAGCCAGGGAACGGGATGGGAATTCGATCTCGCCCTCCTCGCCGTCTCACTCCTCGTCATGACCATGGGCGCGGGCGTCTTGTCCGTCGACGGATTGATGACGACCCCGAAGAAAAAGAAATAATCACACGATCATCAAACCCCGCATCCTACGTGGTGCGGGTTTTTGTAGTACGCTGCAGGCGTGTTGATCGATATCGCCCTTGGCTTCGCCGCGCTCCTCACGCTCTTCCTGTGCGTCACGTTCGCTTGGCACGTCGTCCACCCCGTGCCGTTCGTACCCACGCCTTATCCCGTCATCCGCGCCATGATCCGCATGGCGGGAATGTCAGGCGATGAGGTGGTTTATGACCTGGGGGCGGGGGATGGTAGGTTACTGCAGGAAGTGTTGCGTGCCTATCCCGACGCGACGGCGATCGGGTGCGAGGTGATCCCGACGGTGTGGTTGCTCGGCCAGGCCCGACGCATTGTCCGCCGCGTGCCGTTCACGCTGAAGCTGAAGGATGCGCTGAACGAAGACGTCTCGAAGGCGGATCGGGTGTTCCTCTATCTCTTTCCGTCTGTCATGGAGCGCCTTGCCGTGAAGTTCGATCGCGAGCTGCGTCCGGGCACCGTGGTCGTCTCTAATACGTTCAAGATTCCCGGGAAAACGGAAGAGGGAATCGAGCGGGTCACCTTATCCACCGGCCGCATCGTCACGCTCTATTGCTACCGCTGGTGAAAGCCGACGGCGTCGGATCAGAAATGCGACCAGGAGCGCGTAGTACAGGAGTGTGATGCCCGTGCCGATTTTCGGCAGGGTCACCGAGGCGTAGGGGATCGCCGCTAGCCAATCGCAGGTGACGATGACCACGGTCAGGAACAACCAGGTGACGTACGCGAACAGTTGTCCAAGCGGGAACCAGATCCAGCTTCCCAGGACGGCGAGCATTCCGGTGAGCATCGACAGGGGGATGAACGGGGCGACGAGGATGTTGGCCACGGGGGAGATGAGGGAGAGCGTCCCGAACAGCCCGATGATCCACGGAACCGCGAATACCTGCGCGGAGAGCGTCATTGCCAGCCCCTCGCGAATGCCGAACGCCTCCGGAACTTTTCCCAGCCGCTTCGTCAGGATGTCCCCGGTTTCCGTCAGGCCCAACACGGCCAGGAACGACAGCTGGAACCCCGCGTCGTACCAGAGGTACTTCGGGTTCCAGAGGAGCATGAAGAACGCGGTCCACAGGATGGCGAGGCGCGCGTGGTTTAACCGGCCCGCCTGCAACGCGACGAGTCCGAGGATGCCCATGACGGACGCACGGACGACCGAAGCGCTGCTGCCCACGAAGAGCGTGAATGCGACGATGGCGATCACCGATGGCAGGAACCGCCACTTCAGCGGCAGGAAGAACAGGAAGGTACCCAGGATGGAAATGATAATGGTGATATTGAAACCGGAGATGGCGACGATATGCGAGAGGCCGGTGATCTTGAAGTTGTCGGTGAGATGTTCCGGCATGCCGCGGCGCGATCCCGTCAGAAGCCCCATGAGAAAACTCGCTTGGGGCTCCGGCAGGAGCAGGGTGATGCGCCGTTCCACCGTTTCGCGCATCTGGATCAGGTTTGCGTAGAGAACATTGCCGCCCGTTTGCGTGACGAGGGTGATACGCCGCGCGTTCTGCAGTGCGTAGATGCCGTACCGGCTGAGGTATCGGTCGTAGGCGAAGTCATCGATTCGCTCCGGCTTTTCCAGGATGCCCGTCACTTCGACGGTCTGCCCGTATGCATACGTCGGCCACGCCGCCGTGTCCTTCACGAGTACGAGCCCGCTCACGGGAATGGCCGCGCCCGTCTGCGATTCCTTCACGGACTCCGCGGCGACCGTGTAGCGTACGTACTCCGCGCGCTTGTCCGGCGCGTCCGCGATCCGTCCTGTCACAACCATCGTCTTCCCGGTCGCGTAGGAATCGAGGGTCAAGATACTTGGCACATGGGTCGTCCGCGCGACCGATGCGAATGCGATCATG
Organism: uncultured Candidatus Peribacteria bacterium; assembly: GCA_964608325.1. Classification (GTDB taxonomy): domain Bacteria; phylum Patescibacteriota; class Gracilibacteria; order Peribacterales; family Peribacteraceae; genus CAZRVH01. Next base: position 8,475 of record CAZSMX010000014.1, on the reverse strand, counting down.
CAGCCCAGTGCCGCGGTTCCGATCGCCAACGGAATGGCGCGCTTCAAGAGACTTCCGATCGCGATGCCCAAGATCGCCATGCCACCCGCCGATATCCATGCGAAAGCGGGGTAGTCCGCGGACTGCCACCATTGGAGGAGTGCGGTACTGAGGAGGAATCCCGCGAGGAAGGCGAAGGAGATGGAAGAGGTTGCTATGCCGTCGCTTTCGCGAGCGTGATCCATTCTTCAATGCTGAGGGTTTGGGGGCGGCGGGTGGGGTCGATGCCGGCGTTCGCCAATATCGCCTCGCCGTCGGGGAGGGTGGGGATGGTATTGCGCAGCATCTTGCGCTTTTGGCTGAATGCGACCTTCGCGAGCAGGAAGACCCGTTCCATCGTCTCGCTGTCCGTCAGCGGTTCCGTGTGGCAATCGATATGAAGTACCGACGAATCGACGGCCGGGGGCGGCAGGAAGCACTCCGGCGGGACGTGGCGCACGATGCGGGCGTCGCCGAAGAACGCGACGATGATCCCGAGCAGGCTCCGGTCGTCCTTATCGCAAATCTTCTCCGCCACTTCGCGCTGGATGAGGAGGGTCAATGACGTCGGGCGGACCTCGCTCTCCAAAAAAGCGTGGCGGAGCAGGGGGGAGGTGATGTGGTACGGGATGTTCGCGATGATTTTATACGGCACCGTCGGCATCGGGACCTGCAGGGCGTTGCCTTGCACTACCTCCAGGTTGTCCGCCGTTCGCACTCCCTCCACGTACACGTCCAGGAGCGGCACGAGGCCCTTGTCGAGTTCGATCGTGATGACGCGCTTCGCCTTTTTCAGCAGTTCCTTCGTCAAAATGCCCAGGCCCGCGCCGATCTCCACCACGGTATCGTCCGTCTGCACGTTCCCGGCTGACACGATGTCCTCCAATACGTCTTCATCGATCAAAAAGTGCTGACCGAGATCCGTATTGATCCTCAGTCCGTACTGTCTGCAGAATTGCCGGATATCGTCCGCTAGCGCCATACGCAGAGCGTGACATGGAACAACGGCCGGGTAAAGCTTGTCTGGGCACGAAAAACCAGTCTTTTCTGTAATATAAACACGTTTCCTTCGTTTATATCCACGTATGACACATCCTTTCCGTTCATTATCGGCTTTTACGATCCTTGTAGGCGCGTCCCTTGCGGTCACAAGTGCGTTCGCCCGGGACTTTTCCGGTTCCAACATCGATCGGTACACCGACAGCCCCTGGGACCGTCCGACCACTATTGCAGTCTCGGTCCTGACAGACCAAGACGTACTTCGCGGCAATGCAGACGGCACCTTTCGTGCCGATACCCTGCTGAATCGCGCGGAATTCGTCACGATAGCCATGCGCCTCGCCCCGAATACGGGAACGGCAGCTTCCCGCGGGTGCTTCCCCGACGTCTCTCCCGATGCCTGGTACGCCCAGGATGTCTGCGATGCCAAGGTGATCGGTTACGTACGCGGCAATGCCCGCGAGGACGTCTCTCCGGATCGCTGGCGCTTCGAGCCCGGGCGATCCATCCAGTATGAGGAGGCTTTGAAGATCCTTTCGGAGATATTCGCGGTGTCTGTGTCCGGGTCCACGGAAGGCGACCGCTGGTACGAACCGTACGTCAGGGCCGCCAATCAATTCGAGATCGGTCTTGCAGGACTGCGTCCGGGTGATGTCATTACACGCGGCGAAATGGCGCGACTTGCGGTTGCATACCAAGCGTACGTGGAAGGTGAACTCGATGAACTGCGTGCCGCGGAAGCAGGGCGCTCCTCTTCTTCCCGCTCGTCCCAATCTTCCTCGTCCAGGATCTCCTTATCCTCCTCCCGTTCGTCCGCATCGTCCGTCAGCATCGATCCCCGAACAGATACGTCGGTTCAGTCGAATATCCTCGTCTTGGGAGAGACATCTTCCATTCTTGCCGGCGTGAAGTTTTTCAGCGACGACGAGGCGATCAACGTCGACCAGATCGTGATCACGTTGAACGGCAGCGCGCAGTCACTGTCGCTCATTCGCGTTTACGACTCTTCCAGCCGCTTGCTTGGCAATGCCGTACGCGACAGTTCCAGTAGCTCGGTCTTCACGCTGCATCTGGCAGATGGCGCGCTCCAATTGCCCCGAAGGGTCGACATGTCTGTATACCTCCGCGGGGTTCTGAAAGAATACGATGCTGGCGGTATCAGCGGCGAGACGATTGAGGTGAACAACGTGACCCTCAGCGGTACCGGTGACTGGAGCAACGATGAGTATTCCACCACGTCTACCGATACGTTCCCTGCGTCCGAAACGGCGCGTGCCGCCATCACGTCCTTCGTGAATACGGGCCTAAGCAATAGCGCCCTTACCGCCGGCAGCAGCCAGCTCCTTGCGCAGTTCCGCGTCACTGCAACCGAAGGTGACAGCCAGGCACAGGTCCGCATTACCGATCTCGACCTTCGTATCGAAGGCAGCGGCGTCAGCCTGAGCAACGTGCATCTGCGCACGGAGGGAGGCGATGATACGTCGGCTTGCACAAACAGTTCCACGGTGATCACTTGCGCCAGCATTCCATCCGGAATCGGCATCGTCGACTTACAGAAAACGATCCGCGTCTACGGCGACATCACCGTGAACTCCAACGTCACGAATCCCTCCCTTCGCGTTACCGTTAGTGATCCGGGAACCATCACCGCGGCCGGTGATGTTACCTGGACGGATGGTACGAGCACGTTCGAATGGCTTCCGGTTGATACGCCGGTCGCGCGCGGGACTTTGTTCAACTAAAAGGTCTTCAGAAGACCGGGGCCCAGCGCCGCCGGTCTTTTTTTAGATGACTTGCAAGGGCGCAATGCTCAATGCGAACGTCTTTTTCACGCCCCCTTTGAAGACGATGTCCACGATATCGCCTCGGCGCGCTTTCACCACTCCGATGCCGAAGGTCGGGTGTTTCACTTGGGACCCCTCCGCGATCTCCCCGCGCATCTCCGGCTCCTGCGAGTCGCTTCCCATGTCCTGGTTAAACTCGATCTCCACGTCCTGGCTGTCGCTGTTCTGACGGAACGGTTGCAGGTGGCTGCCGCTTCCTTTCGTCGCGCGTTCGAAGGCCTTGCCCGTGCTCCAGGCGAAGGCGGAGAGCATCTCGTCGCTGCGGCGTTCTACATGTTGCTCGGGCAGGTCGTCCAGGAAGCGGCTGGGCGCGCCGGACTTGTTCTCACCCCACTGGAAGCGGTTCGTGGCGAACATCAATCTCAAATGAGTCCTGGCGCGGGTCATACCGACGTACATGATGCGACGCTCCTCTTCCAGCTGTTCCTTGTCGTACAGGCTGTTGGAGTGCGGGAAAAGCCCTTCCTCGCACCCCACGATGATCACATGCTCCCATTCCAGTCCCTTGCACAGGTGCAGCGTCATGAGGGTGAGCGCGTCGTTGCCGCTGTCCATCTTGTCCACTTCCGACACGAGCGCCACTTCCTCCAGGAAGCTCGTGAGGGCCGTGCGCGGGTCGAGCGAATCGTACTTGTGCATGACGGTGATGAGTTCCTGGATGTTGTTCCAGCGGTCCTCGCCGTCTTCCTCCTCCTTCAGCCAGTCTTCCATGCCCACTTCTTCCAGAAGTTCCTTGATGAGGAAGCTCGGCACTTCGCGGTCCAGGCGCATGCGGTATTTTTCGATGGTTTCGGTGAATTTCGCGATGCGCGTCTTCGCTCCGTTATCCAGGTCCTGTACCTCATTGGCATGTTTCAGCGTTTCCCACAGCGGCATCGAGTAGATCTGGCTGAATGCGTTCAACTTCTCCAACGTCGTGTTGCCGATCTTCCTGCTCGGTACGTTGATGATGCGCAGGAGGGACACGGTATCGTGCGGATTGAGAAGGGTATAGAGGTACCCGAGCACGTCTTTCACTTCCTTGCGGAGGTAGAACTTGAGGCCGCCCAGGATGCGGTAGGGGACGCCGCCGCGCATGCAGGCTTCTTCGAACAACCTCGATTGCGCGTGGGTGCGGTACAGGATGACCTGCTCTTTCAGCGGCACCCCGTCGTTCTGCATCTTCTTTACGGCGTTGATCGCTTCCTCCGCCTCGCGCCGTTCGTCGCGCACCTCGTTCACGATGATCTTCGGGCCGTCGGTGCGGCTGGTCCACATCTTCTTCTCCGGGCGGTTGGGGTTCGCGGAAATCACCTGGTCCGCGGAGCTGAGGATGGGCTGGGTGGAGCGGTAGTTCTGCTCCAACTTGATGCGTTTCGCGTCTTTGTAGTCGTTCTCGAATTCCAGGATGTTGCGGATATCCGCCCCGCGGAAGCCGTAGATGGACTGGTCCGGATCGCCGATGACGCAGAGGTTGCGGTACTTCTGCGCGAGGAGCGTGATGAACTCGTACTGGCCGTGGTTCGTGTCTTGGTACTCGTCCACGTGGAGGTACCTCCAGGTTTCCTGGTAGCGGTCCAGCACGTCCGGGCATTCCTTGAAGAGGCGGACGGTTTCCAAAATGAGATCATCGAAGTCCATGGCGTTCGCTTGGCGAAGCGCGTGGTCGTATTTCTGATAGACTTGCACGATGACCTTCATGCGGTCGATCGACGCCTGCTTCTCGGCTTCCTTGGGGCCAACTCCCTCGGACTTGAATCGCCCGATGTAGCTCAAAGCAGGGCGCGGCTTCAGTTCCGCCTCGTCGATCTTCATGTCCTTCAGTACCTGCTTCATCAGCTTCTCCTGATCGTCTCCGTCGTAGATCACGAACCCGCGGTCGCGTCCCAATTTTTCGATGTCACGACGCAAAATGCGCACGCAGATGCTATGGAACGTGCCCATCACCGGCATCTTTCCCTGGCCGGATTCCCACGGCGCCAGGTCTTCGCCTTCCGTAAGGTGCAGCATATTCTTGATGCGCTCCTTCATCTCCTTCGCGGCCTTGTTCGTGAACGTCACCGACAGGATCTGCCACGGCGGCACGCCGTTCTGCATGAGGTAGGCGATACGGTGCGTGAGCGCACGCGTCTTCCCCGAGCCGGCTCCCGCCAAGATCAAAATAGGTCCCGTGACATTGCGCACGGCTTCTCTCTGCGGTTCGTTCAGCGGCCCAAAAATGAGATCGTCCGTCATTTGCACGGCGTGCATGGTACAGGAAAAGAATAGGTTGGCTGCTTGATTTTCATGACATTGTTCACAGCGTGGTTTCCGCTCCTTCCGTCATCGGCAATTGCTTCTTGATCGCCTTGTCGAGCGTCTTGCTGATGTGCGCCGGTTCCACCGTTTGGTTCAGGCGCATCTCCTCGATTTTCTCGAGCGGCTTGTCCAGCTGGCGCGTGCGCGTGCCGAGCAGTTCGTCGTATTCCTTCTGCGTCGAAGCGAAACGGTTGCGCACCGTTTCCATTTGGTCCTTGAACTTCGTCCATTGCTCATGGAACGTGCCGAATACTTTGATCATTTCCTGCGACTTGCTCTCCATGCGGAAGTTGTCGATGGATTGGCGGACGACCGCGAGGATGGCGTAGAGGCTGAGCGGGGAGCAGAGGATGGTCTTTCCCTGGAGCGCCTCGTCGATCACGTCGCGCGCGTGTTCGTTGATGAAGCTGAAGATCTGTTCGTTCGGGATGAAGAGCAGCACGTAGTCGACCGTGTTCTCCTGCGTGTTCACGTAGCCGCGCGTCTGCAATTCCTTCACGCGAAGCTTCACGTCCTTGATGAAGTCCTTCTTGTACTTCTCCTTTTCCATCTCGTTCGTCGCTTCCACGTACAGCTGGTAGTTGTTGAAGGGGAATTTCACATCCATGTTCACCGTCTGATTCTGCGGAAGGATGAAGGTGAAGTCGGGGCGCGAGCCGCTGTCCTGCAGTTTCGTCTGCTTGATGTAGTTGATGCCTTCCACCATGCCTGCCAGGCGCAAGACGTCTTCCGCCATGCGTTCCCCCCACTGCCCGCGGATGCTGTTTCCGGCGAGCGCCCGCTTCAGGCTGTCCGCGGTCGCGCTGAGATCTTTGATGGCCATCGCGGCGGAATCCATGCGCGTATCCACCTTGCCGAGTTTTTCAATCCGGTCTTTCTCCAGGTCCCGCATGAACGTTTCCACTTTGTGAAGCTCGTCTTTCATGTTCTTCAGTGTGCCGTCGATGACGTCTTTCTTTCCGCTCAGTTTGGATTCGGCCAATTGCAAAATCTGCTCCGCCTGCTTCGTCACCACCTTCGCCGAAAGCGCCTCGATCATATCGTTGGCGTCGCTGTGCGCCCTCTTCAGGAAAACGTATGCTCCGGCACCGCCGACGGCTGCTCCGATGATCAAACCGATTGCGAGGAAGAGGAAGTTCATGGGAGGGGTAGGGAAGGGCAGTCATCCTATCAGACGACCCCCGGATCGTAACCACTGGGTGAACGACTGTCCACTCTATCACCTTGCCTAGGCTTGCTGTTCTCGTTTCCAATCACCTGTTCTCTTTGAAATTCAGGCGTAAAGTGAAGAATCTCTTGCTTTTTAAAAGCGAATCCGTAGAATCCATGCACTGTCCGCGCTTCGACTGACGATATGCGTCACTGAGGCCCGGCACATTCTTTGCTCGTCTTTTTTCCTCCACTCCTATGCCGCTGAAGCGCACCGCCAAGAAGAAGCTCATCGAGAAGCACCGCGACCACACCAAGGACACGGGTTCCCCGAAGGTCCAGATCGCCCTTCTCACCAAGAAGATCGACTTCCTCACGAAGCACCTCCAGGATCACAAGAAGGATCACAGCGCCCGCAAGGGATTGCTCGGCATGGTTGCGCGCCGCCGCAAGCTCCTCACGTACCTCAAGATGAACAAGCCGGAGAAGTACCAGGAAGTGCTGGAGACGCACGGTCTCAAGAGATAATTGCATCATATCTATCGAAAGGCTCCTGCAGAGGGGCCTTTTTTAATGTTTGAAAGCCTAGGAGATCAGGTGTTTCTTTGGTATCCTATACTCACTTCCCGCCACTCAGGTTTACGTCAAACCGACGATGCGTCGTCCGTCCGATGTGAACCTCCGGCCAGGGAAGTTTCTATCACTTCCCTTACCGCAGTTTTATGCAAAAGGAATACACCCTCGAGCTCGGGGATAAAAAGCTCATCATGAAAACCGGTGCCATCGGGCGCCAAGCCAACGCGACCGTCCTCGCCCAGATGGGGGACACGGTCTGCATGGGCAACGTCACCGTGTCGGCCAAGCCGCGCGAGGGCGTCGATTTCCTCCCACTCCAGCTCGTCTACCAGGAGAAGTACTACGCGGGAGGCAAGATTTCCGGAGGCCGCTTCCGCAAGCGCGAAGGCCGCCCGGGCGACGACTTCGTCCTCATGGCCCGCGTCATCGACCGCGGCCTGCGCCCCATGGTGCCCAAGCACATCCGCAACGACATCCAGGTGTTCTGCACCCCGCTGTCCTATGACTTCGAAAACGAGCATGACGTGATCTCCGCAAATGCGGCATCCCTCGCGATGGCCATTTCCGATTGTCCGTTCGACGGACCCATCGGTTCCGTTCGCGTCGGCCTCATCGGAGGCGAATTGGTGTTGAACCCCACCCGCGAGGCCCGCGAGAAGAGCGACCTCGACATGTTCGTCACGGCATCCTTGGATCGCGTCGTGATGATCGAAGCCGGGGCCAACCAGGTGCCGGAAGAGGACATCCTCCGCGCCATCGAGTTCGGCAAGAAGTGGGCGCAGAAGATCGCGAAGTTCATCGCGGACATCCAGAAAGAAATCGGAAAGTCGAAGTTCGAGGTGGAAGCCCCGTTCGAGCACAAGGAAGCATATGAATTCCTGAAGGCCTGGGCCGTCCCGACGATCAACAAGGCCATCAAGGACGACATGTCCAAGAAGGCCCGCCGCGCGATCTTCAACCAGCTCATGGAAGAGGCGAACGCCAAGCTGGAAGAGAAGTTCGGACCCGCCGGAGAGGATGAAACGCTCATGAAGCTCTACAAGTACGGCAACGTGTTCGTCGACAAGATCATCAAGGCGGAAATGCGCCGCCTCGTCCTTGAGGAAGGGCTCCGCATGAGCAGCCGCAAGATCGACCAGATCCGCCAGCTCACCGCGATGGTGGACGTGTTGCCACAGCGCGTGCATGGTTCCGGCCTGTTCCAGCGCGGGGAGACGCAGGGTCTCACCACCTGCACGCTCGGATCCCCGGGTGACAAGCAGCTCATCGAAGGAATGGAAGGGGAGAGGGAGCTTCGTTACATGCACCACTATAACTTCCCGCCGTTCTCCGTCGGAGAAACGTCCAACCGTCTCATGACGGGCAACCGCGAGATCGGACACGGAAACCTGGCGCAGCGCGGACTTGAGCCGGTGCTGCCCACGGAAGAGGAATTCCCGTACACCATCCGCACCGTTACCGAGATTTTGGAATCCAACGGTTCGTCCTCCATGGCCGCGACCTGCGGAAGCACCCTCGCCCTCATGGCGGCCGGCGTGCCGCTGAAGGCCCCGGTCTCCGGCATCGCGCTGGGACTCATCTCCGATGAAGAGAAGGGCAAGTACGTCATCCT
>CAZSMX010000013.1:9967-20911 GCA_964608325.1 uncultured Candidatus Peribacteria bacterium | reverse complement strand
TGGCCGTTCCCGAGAACACCATGCCAACGATCGTTGAGGAAAGTCCGCCTGATCCTCCTCCGTTGCACGGAAGGCTGGGGATGACGCTGCAAGGACTGGGCGCCTGCATTGCCGCAATATCCGGAAGTACCAAAATGAGGGCTCCCAGGAGCAATGCCGGTAGGAATTTGGTCATTCGCATAAATCAGATAATTATAGCAGAAAACAGCTTTGCGGACAATCCTGCCTTTCGGCAAAAAGAAGCCAAGATTCTTGCCTTTAAGCGAGGAAGACCTACACTTCTGGCATGCAACAATTCTCCACCTCGGGCAGCCGTCCTTTGGCCTTGTCCGCATCCACGGAATCCATGGTCTACGGCCTCTTCGCGTTTGCGATGGCCCTTACCGTCCTCGGCGTCTATCTCGGTATGGCATACGCGTCGGTTCTTTTAACAAGCGGCGCGTACGTACTGCTCTTGCTTGTCGAATTGGCCATCATCTTCACCTCCAGGCTTTGGATGGATAAATCGCCCCTGAACGTCGTTCTTTTCGGGGTCTTTCCCGTCATCAGCGGCATCACGATCACGTCGTATCTGCTCCTATTGCTGGCATCGTACGTGAACGGCCCGGCGATCCTTTTCAATGCCCTTGCTGCCACCGTTTTCATGGGATTGGCCGCTGCCGTCTTCGCCCGCACGACCTCTTGGAACCTCGGCGTCTTCGGACGCGGACTTTTCTTCGCGGTCCTCGGACTCATTGCATTGGGTATCCTGCAGCTCTTCGTACCGGCTTTGCGCACCCCCGCCGCAGAACTCTTCATCTCCGGCGCGGGCGTCGCCGTCTTCGCTTTTTTCACGGCTTTCGACCTTCAGCGCATCCAGGAGCAGGCCAGGCTCGGGGCGAATCCCTTTATGCTGGCCCTCAGCCTGTATTTGGACATCTTCAACCTGTTCCTGTACATCCTCCGCTTTATGACCGCCCTATCGGGCGAACGGAGGTAATATAAGGGCTTAAAAGAGCCCTTTACAGACGTTCTCCGCGTCAGTACCCTACACGCACTTATGGCAAAGCGTCCTACACCTAAAAAGAAGCGCGCGAAGCGCGCAACCCGGCTCCAGCATTCTCACTACGTCTCCATGGAGGTCAACCGTCTGACGAACCTCCAGCAGTCTCCGTACGCCGTTCCGGCCGAGCCGAAGAACAAGGCTGACAAGGCGCTCAAGGGAATCACGAGGATCAAGGCGTGATGAAGGGTGTCGGGCGTGGGGCGTCGGACATCGTTTGCAACTTCGCTTCGTGCAAGCTACCTTTTCGTCATTCCCATGCGTAGGGCCCATGCCCCACGCCCCAATCCCAACCCCTTCACATGGCCCGCCGCCGACACCTCTCGCGTATCGCAGTCATGCAGGCTCTCTTTGAACGTGAGCAGCACCCTTCATCAGATATCAGCAAGTCCCTTATCTTGAATCAGAACGAGTTGGGCGACGTTGACGCCGAGTTTTCATCGATCCTCCTGAAAGGTGTCCTGGATAACGAGGAAAGCATCAGGCAGCAGATCCAGACGCACGCGCCCGAATGGACGCTGGAGCGCATGGATCCCATTTCCCGCTGCGTACTGCTGGTCGGGGGTTTCGAGTTGCTGTGCGCCAAGGACGCGCCTCCGGCAGTTGTCATGAACGAAGCAATCGAGATCGCCAAGGAATTCGGCAGCGAGGAAAGCGGTAAGTTCGTGAATGGAGTGCTGAATGCGATTGCCGAAGGAATCAAAGGCAAAGAATGAGCAATCGTTAATCGCCAATAATCAATGATTAATCACCAATGGCGGAATTCATTCATTGATGATTGGTTATTGTTGATTGGTTATTTTCTATCCCTTGTCTGATAAAAACCTCTCGGTCATACTTACTCTATGCAACCCCTGTCCTTCGTTCTCCTCGAGAAATCCATCGGTTTCCATTTCCGTAACAAGGATCTCCTCGTCCAGTCTTTGACGCACCGCAGCGCCGTGCGCGACAGCAAGAAGAGCGGGCACAACGAGCGCCTCGAATTCCTCGGGGATGCGGTGTTGGAGTTGGCCGCGACGGAATACTTGTACCACCTGTCAGACAAGCCTGAAGGAGAACTGACGAACTGGAGGTCCGCGCTCGTGCAGCGCGAGCACCTGGCCGCCGTCGCGCGCGAGATCAAGCTGGGCGATTACCTGCAGCTCAGCCGTGGCGAGGAGTCCAGTGGCGGACGCGACCGTACGTCCAACTTGGCGAATGCTCTGGAAGCCCTTATCGGAGCCATTTTCCTGGATAGGGGATTCGAGGAAGCGCAGGCCTTTTGCCACAACTACATCCTGAAGAGGCTGGAAACGCTCCTCGCACAGGGCAAGGACCGCGACGAGAAAAGCATCTTCCAGGAGATGGCGCAGGAAAAGCACGGCATCACCCCGCATTACGAGACCGTGGATGCGGTCGGTCCCGATCATCAGAAACATTTCACTTGCGCCGTCTATATCGGCGAGGAGAAAGTCGCCGAAGGACAGGGCCTCAGCAAGCAGCGCGCCGAACAGGCGGCCGCGAAAGAAGGGCTCAAGGCAAAAGGCTGGAAGTAATTTACCAGTTCCTTTTGTTCATGCACTGTCCAATATGGATGCGGACTTTCGTGCCTGTTTTTGCGACGGTATCCAGCATGTTTTCAAGATCGGCAAGTTCGTCAGCGGAGAGGTGTTCTCTGTGAGCGTCGAAATTCTTTGAAAGGATGCCGATGCGCGCGAGCGCAGCGGTATGGGGATCCAAGCCTGAGGGAATTTGCATAGCCTCGCTTTCCATTGGCAAAATTGTATCGCTGTTTCTGATCCTGTCTATTATTTTTTACGTAGTCAAAAAATGGCTTATTTAAAACAAAAACAAAGTATACATTTTTTATTCAATAAATGAAGTATACTGGATTTATGTCATTCGAGAAACTCGTCCGCGATCGTATACCGTTCCTCATGCAAGAGTCCGGCACCGAGCCCGAGTTTCGTATCGCACGAGCACGGGAAATAGCTTCCCTGATGAGACAGAAGATTTGGGAGGAGCTTGATGAGCTTATGCGGGCTCGCAAGCGCGAGAAGATCATCGAGGAGTCGGCTGACGTGCTGGAGACGGTGGAAGCGTACTGTGCGCTGCACGGCATCACGATGGACGAAGTGATGCGCGCCAAGAAGCAAAAATTGAAGGAAAAGGGCGGATTCGAGAAGAGGTTTGTCGTCACGTTCCCGGGCAGGAAGAAATTTTAAAGATACAGGTTTTCCCCGGCCTGCGTGGGAATGAAGCTCGCTTCGAACGCCCATCGTACCGTTTGGAGTATCTGCTCCTCGGTGAGGCAGCCATGCTTCCGCAGCAGGTCTATTTCCTTCGTCATGTTCGTGCGGAGCATGGATGGGTTGTCCGTGTTCACGCAGAACTTCACGCCGCCGTTCCACAGTGCTTGGATGACTTCCTTCAGGTGTGCGCCGTCGCGGATGAATCCCACGCTCATATTCGAGGTTGGGCAGAGGCACATCGTCAGGTTTTTCTTCGCCACCGTTTCCATGAGCGCCGGGTCGGTGTAGGCGCGGAACCCGTGATTCAGGCGGTCCAGGGGAAGGGTATCGATGACATGACGCATGTCTTCCGCTGTGCCGTCCTCACCCGTATGCACCGTCGTCTTCAGTCCGTTTGCCCGCGCATGTTCGTAGAGCGGGACGTACTCCTCGTAGCGGAAGGAGCCGTCCTTGGGCATGGGGCCGGCGATATCGATGCCGACGATGCCCCTGGAGCGGTATTTGACCGCCTTCTTGACGATGACTTCGTTCAGTTCAAGCGGAAGCCTGCGGTCCAGCATGAGCATGATGCCCGCATGGATCCGGGGGAATTCCGCGAGTGCCCGTTCCATGCCGCGCAGCGCCGCCAGGATGATCTGGTCCAGGTCGCGTTCTCCCTCGCGGTTCCGGAACACGGGATTAAACCCAGGCTCCTGCAGTGTCACGTTGTTCGCGCGGTACGCGCCCGAAATGACATGGTACACCGTCTGTTCCATCGCCACGGGCGAGCTCTGCACCAGTTCGGTGAGGTGGAACAGGCTGTGGTAATCCTCCCAGGTGACGGTTTCCTTGTTCAGCGTCACCATGTCGAAGAACTCCCAGTAATCCTTCGAAGGGAGTTTGATGCCCTGTTCGTGGGCGATGGACCATAAAATATGCGGCTCCACCGATTGGCCGAGGTGGAAGTGTAGTTCCGCGAGTTCCTGCGTCGGTCTGTTGTTGGTAACCATGGGGGATTATTACGCCGATGCCGTCTCGAGCGCAAATCAAAAAACGCGCCCTTGCGGACGCGTCTTTCTCAATCGATCGTAAGAGGGGATTACTTCATCTTGATCTCGATATCCACTCCGCTCGGAAGCGAGAGGGACTGGAGAGATTCCACGGTCTTGAACGTCGTCTCCGTGAGGTCGATGAGGCGGCGGTGCGTGCGCATCTCGAACTGGTCGCGTGCGTTCTTGTGAACGAACGTCGACTTGTTCACCGTGAACTTGCGGATCTTGGTGGGCAAGGGGATCGGTCCGTGGACGACGGCTCCGCTGCGCTCGGCCGTGTCGATGATCTTGCCGGCTGCCTCGTCCAGCACGCGGTGGTCGAAGGCGCTGAGGCGGATGCGGATACCGGAAACACCCCCGTCGTCCTTTTTCTTCTTCGCCTCCTTGGGCTCGGGAACGTCGGACTTCGCGGCGGCGGCCTTCTTGGCCGGTGCCTTCTTTTTCGTTTCGTCGGTTTTGGTGGTCTTAGCGTTCATAGAGCCTGGGGGGAAGAAAGAGCAGGGGGATAAAAAGAGAAGAAGGGGGCCCTTTCGGACCCCCGTGCTTCATGTATTACTTGATGATCTTGGTAACGACGCCGGATCCGACCGTGCGTCCTCCTTCGCGGATAGCGAAGCGGGTTCCTTCCTCGAGAGCCACAGGAGCTCCGAGCTGGACGGAGAACTTCACGTTGTCTCCCGGCATGACCATTTCCACGTTGTCCGGAAGGGTAACAGCTCCCGTCACGTCCGTCGTGCGGACGTAGAACTGGGGCTTGTATCCCTTGAAGAACGGAGTGTGGCGGCCGCCTTCCTCCTTCGTGAGGATGTACACCTCGGAATCGAATTCCGTGTGCGGCTTGATGGAGCCCGGCTTGGCAAGAACCTGTCCGCGCTCGATGTCCTCGCGCTCGATACCGCGGAGGAGGAGACCGACGTTATCACCGGCCTGTCCTTCGTCGAGGAGCTTGTGGAACATTTCGACGCCCGTGACGACCGTCTTGCGGGTGTCCTTGAGACCGACGACTTCGACTTCTTCGTTGATCTTGATCATTCCCTGTTCGATGCGTCCCGTAGCCACGGTTCCGCGTCCCTTGATGGAGAACACGTCTTCCACGGACATCAGGAACGGCTTGTCGAGCAAGCGCGTCGGGTCCGGGATGTAGCTGTCGAGCGTATCGAGAAGCTCCTTGAGCTTGCCGATAGCTTCAGCATCACCTTCGACTGCCTTGAGGGCGGAGCCGCGGATGATCGGCGTCGTAGCGCCCGGGAAGTTGTACTTCGTGAGCAGTTCGCGGACTTCCTCTTCGACGAGGTCGACGAGTTCCGGATCCTTCACCATGTCGATCTTGTTCAAGAAGACGACGATGTACTTCACACCGACCTGGCCGGCGAGAAGGATGTGCTCGCGGGTCTGCGGCATCGGGCCGTCGGCTGCGGAGCAAACGAGGATGGCTCCGTCCATCTGGGCGGCGCCGGTAATCATGTTCTTGACGTAGTCAGCGTGACCAGGGCAGTCGACGTGAGCGTAGTGGCGCTTGGCCGTCTCGTACTCGACGTGAGCCGTGTTGATCGTGATACCGCGCTCGCGCTCTTCGGGAGCCTTGTCGATATCGGCATAACCCTTCTTTTCCCCTTCGGGAGAGAAGTTCATGGAAAGTGCTGCGGTCAGCGTGGTCTTACCATGGTCGACGTGACCGATGGTGCCCACGTTCACGTGGACTTTGTCGCGGGAAAATTTCTTGGCATCAGCCATAAATCGGGGGGTAAAAAAAGGTTAAAAATGCGTAGATATCAGGGTATCCCCTGAAAGCTGGCCCAGTCTAGGGAATTCGGCAAGGCAGGTCAACAGGAGATTTTCGCAGGGGCATACCTATAGGATAGCCATCGGAGTTTTTGATGTCGCCCTGCAGGGTGTATAGGATGGTTCCATGACGGATAGGAACACTATGGAGGGCTTCGCGGAGGAAATTTGGGCGTGGTATGCCCGCCATAAGCGAGAATTACCCTGGCGCGACCTCCTTATAAAGGATGATACGCAGCGCGCGTATATGGTTCTCGTTTCGGAAATCATGCTCCAGCAGACGCAGGTTCCGCGTGTCATCATTATCTTTCGCCAATTCCTTGATCGCTTTCCCACGCTCAAGGACCTGGCCGAAGCCTCTAATAAGGAAGTGATCCTGGCCTGGAGGGGGATGGGCTACAACAGCCGGGCGCTTCGCCTGCGGGATGCCGCCAAGACGATCTTAAATGAATACGATGGTGTGTTTCCCATGGAATACGACAAGCTGATCGCTATCAAAGGAATAGGGCCGTATACGGCCGCAGCCGTCCGCAACTTCGCGTTCAACCTGCCGACTCCCTGCATAGACACGAACATTCGACGCATCCTGCACCGCTCCTTCATCGGGCCGGAGCGCGCGGACGGAACCTGGGAAGCGTCCGATAAGGAATTGCTCGTCCTCGCGGAAGAGTTACTCGCAGTCGCGCTGGACGGACAGCCTGGTCACGACGCGGCCAACTGGCACGCGGCCCTCATGGATTTCGGATCGCTCGTATGCACCAAGACGTCCCCGAAGTGGGACATTTGTCCGCTCACAGCGAACGGCTTGATGAAGGCGGCGCACAAGGTGCCTGCTTTAGATAAGAAAAGGATGAAGAAAGCCGAGCCCGGTCGGATGGTCGGTGCGAAGTTCATCCCGAATCGTATCTTCCGCGGACGCATCGTCGATGCCTTGCGTGATGCCAAGAAAGGAATGACACTCGATGAGATCGGGAAGGAGATCGCGACCGATTGGGATCGCAAAGAGCACGGGGCGTGGCTGAAGGGAATTGTGGATAAGTTGGTTTCGGAGGAAATGGTGCGGCGGAAAGGCGAAAGGATCGCCCTGCATTAATTGCGCAGGCCGGCGAGGACTTCGTCCAACTTCCCCTGCAATTTCGCGTGAAGAATTTCCAGGACCATCGCGACGTCCTGGCAGATCGTTTCCATATCCCCGTCCTTCCATGTGCCTTTCAGGATGCCCGCTTCTATTTCCTCGATCATCCTGCGCGCGTCTTCGGCCAACGATCCGAGAATGAGCAGGCTGCCGCGCACTTCTTTCATGTCATCCTTTTCGGCCAGGGCTTTGCATGCTTCCGTGTCCAACGTGGCTATGCCGCGTATCGCTTCCATTTTTTCGCCGTCGTCGATCGGAAGAAGCATGGCCGGATATCGTGCCCGTTCCCTTTTCGGCTGTAAATCAAAAAGAGGACCCGAAGGCCCTCTTTGATCATTACTCGGTTGATGCTTACTTCGCCGTCTCCTCCACGCGGCGCTCGCGGATCACGTTCACACGGATGACGCCCGGGTAGGTGAGTTCGTTCTCGATCTTCTTGGCGATGTCCTTGGCGAGCTTCTGCTGGCCCAGGTCATCCACGCGGTCGGTATCGACGTACACGCGGATTTCGCGTCCCGCCGAGATAGCAAAGGCGCGCTGCACTCCATCGAAGGTCTTGGCTGCGTCCTCCAGTTCGCGCAGGCGCTTGAAGTACTCTTCCACCGACTCGCGGCGGGCTCCCGGACGCGCGCCGGAGATGGCATCCACGGCCGCGACGACGAAAGCTTCGGGCGAAGCCATGGGTATGTCCTCGTGGTGGGCCGCGACGCAGTGGATGACTTCCGGGCGGACTTTGAAGCGCTTGCAGATCTCCACGCCGATCTCCACGTGCGTACCGGCCACCTCGTGGTCCAGGGCCTTTCCGATGTCATGCAGGAGGCATCCTTCCACGACGATGCGTGGGTCGGCGCCGATCTCCTCGGCGAGCATGCGCCCGATGTGGGCCATCTCCACGGAGTGCTTCAGCACGTTCTGTCCGTAGCTGGTGCGGAAGCGCAGGCGTCCGATGATCTTCAGGAGATCCTGCGAGTAGCCCGTGATGCCGAGTTCTTCCACGGCACGCTTTCCGAACTCCAACATCATCTTGCCCACCTGCTCCTTCATCTTGCCGACGATTTCCTCGATACGCGCCGGCTGGATGCGTCCGTCCTGCACCAACTTCTCCATGGAGAGTTTGGCGACGTAGCGGCGGGCGAGGTCGTATCCCGAGATGACGATGACGCCCGGGGTGTCGTCGATGATGACGTCCACGCCCGTGGCGGATTCGAACGCGTTGATGTTGCGGCCTTCCTTTCCGATGATCTTTCCTTTCACGTCATCGGACGGCAGCTGCACGACGGTGGCGGTGGATTCCGTCGCGGTCTCGGACGCGTAGCGCTGCATCGCCTGGGACATGAGGTCCTTGGCGCGCTCCTCGGCTTCTTCCTCGGCCTTCTCCTTCATGGCCTTCACATGACTTGCGAAGTAATCGGAGAATTCCTCTTCCAGTTCCTTCTTCAATTCCTCTTTCGCGTCCTCCACGGAGAGCTTGGACACCTTTTCCAATGCCTCGCGGTGCTGGGACTGCGCGTCCTTGAGTTCGGACTTGAGGGATTCCATTTCCGTCTCGGTCTTCTTCAAATTGTCGCGCTGGCGTTCCACCTCCTTTACTTTCTCATCCAGGATCTTCTCCTTCTCTTCCACGCGAGCCTGCTCTTTCTGGAGCCTGGTCTCTATTTCGTTCGCGTTCAAACGAGCATCCGCGAGGATTTCCTTCGCAGACGCCTTTGCTTCGGCTTCAGCGGCCTTCACCTGGGCTTTTGCCTCGGTGAGTTCGATGTTCGCGCGCTGCAATTCCTGCTTCTGCTTATCGATTTCCGCCTGCAGGCTGCGGCTGATTTTCTTTCCTTTAGAAAAGACGGTCCAACCGATGATCAGACCCAAGGCCGCTCCTGCGAGCAGTCCTGTGAATAGTGTTGTTTGTTCCATGATGGGAAGAGGGAGGAGTGACAAAAGAAACACTCCTACGACGGGATGGCAAAGGGACGGACAGCAACTTCATGCGTAGCGACGCGGGCACCAGGAGTGCCGCGGAGAGCGCGATGCATGCGATGGTAATGAGAAGTTGCATGATGGGGAGAGGGAATCCGCCTCCGACATGTCGTAGAGTGAACCGAGTATACCTTCGAAGCAGGTAAAATCGAGTATCTTTTTCTTGTTTTCCACTAGGGCTGAAATCGAATCCATACTCCAACTTCGATTGCACGATGCGTTTGCTTGTTCTCCAATGAGCGGGAACCGAGAAAAGCCCTGAATCACCCCCTCTTTCGCTTTCGTGTGCGGCAAGTATCTTCCGGCCCCTGCCTGCCTACCGGTGTTTCGCCTTTGATGGGAGCATGCGCATGCGTTGTTTTCCAAATGTTGCATTCAGTACCGCTGTTTTATTGAACTATTTATTTGTTCAATTATTGCCTGTATCGACGGCATTCGCGCAGGAGGCAGCGCCGAGCATTGCCGTGAGTGTCGTGATCAGCGAGGTGATGTGGATGGGGACGGACCTGAGCACGGCGGACGAGTGGGTGGAACTGGCGGCCTATTCTGACGGAGCTGCGGCACCAGCTTCACTGAGCGGCTGGACGCTGGTCTCGGTGAAGGACGGCGTGGAGCAAACCCTGGTCCGATTCGCTTCAGGCGCCTCCATCGCGAGCGGCGGCTTCGCGGTCGTCAGCAACTATCCCGAAACGCAGTCCCGACTCCTTTCCCCGCCCTTCGCCACATCGACCTCCATGAGCCTGCCGAATACCAAGCTGCTCCTCCGACTGTACGACGAACACCATTTTCTCCGCGACGAAGCGGACGACGGAGTTGGCAATCCGTTTGCGGGTACCAATACCTCTGTTGCCAAGGCGAGCATGGAACGCATTGACGTGCGCGCTCCCGGGAACATCGCATCCAACTGGAGGTCTGCCACTGCATCCAACGGATTCGACTCGGTGTCATTCGCACTCTTCGGAACGCCGGGATCCGGGTTTTCCACATCCGCTTCCGGCTCATCAGCGTCCACTGTTCCGACCTCAAGCGTGTCCTCTTCTTCATCGTCGATCATTTCTACTTCGGCATCCTCAACGCAGTCATCGCTCTCTCAAAGTTCCGAGTCATCATCTCCTTTGCTCCTGCGGATCAACGAAGTGATGCCCGATCCCGTCGGCAGCGACGATGGCGAATGGATCGAAATCACCAATGTCGGTAGCGGATCAATCGCCGCAGCGGGCATCACCTTGTCCATGAGCGGGAGTACGGCGCACGCCTTGCCGGCTTTCGAGTTGTCGCCCGGCATGCCCAGACTGGTGCCGAAGAGCGAGTCCAAGCTGTCGCTGACCAACGCAGGCGGTGTCGTGGTGTTGAAACAGGGCGGCGTCACCGTGGATACCTTCGCCTATCCCGCGCTCCCGGAAGGCGTCTCCTTCGGCCGGGGGTCGGATGGCAATCCGAAATCTCTCTGCGATCCCACGCCGGGTGCGCCCAACTCCTCCTCGGGTTCCGTGGTCGCGATCGACGTGCAATCCGGTATGCCGACGGGGGACTCGGTCACCCTGAACCTCGCGCTGCGTTCCGTATCGGGATCGACGGACGGAGCGACCTGCCGATGGGAGTACCCGGACGGGTATGTGAACCAAAGCTGCAACCCTCCGTCGCACGCGTTGCAGTCATTCGGCGCCGGTGAGATCACACTCACCTTCACCGATTACTGTGGTAACACGATGGTACAGTCATTGCCCGTTTTCGTTGCAAAGAAGCCAAAAA
>CAZSMX010000013.1:0-9867 GCA_964608325.1 uncultured Candidatus Peribacteria bacterium | reverse complement strand
TGTGGTAACACGATGGTACAGTCATTGCCCGTTTTCGTTGCAAAGAAGCCAAAAAAGATCGAGGAAGAAAGCACGAATTCCATCCTTCCATTCAGCTGCATGCCATCCGCCTTCACGGGCGCCCTCATCACCGAGCTGCTCCCCAATCCCGACGGCGACGAAGAGGAGGGGGAGTGGATCGAAGTCCGGAATGTCTCGGGTCGGGACCTGCCCCTGTGCGGGTGGAGCATCGAGGATACATCGGGCAAGCGTTTCGATCTCCGCCATCTCCGCCTCCCCCTGGATGAGACGATGCTCTTCCCCCGCACCCGGACGGACATCGCCTTGAACAACGACAAGGACATCCTCCGGCTGATCGCCCCCGACCCGCTGGGCGGAAGCGGCATCGTTCTCCAGGAAGTAGCCTTCGACCATGCGCCGGCAATGCAATCGTACGCCCTGCGTGATGACGGACGGTGGCTCTGGACTCCATTGCTCACTCCCGGCTCCGCGAATGCTTTCCTATCCGTGCCGTTGCCCTCCGGTCCGCCCAAGGCGAGGCTGAACGCCGTCCTTCCCAATCCCCAAGGGGTGGACGGGGCAAACGAATGGGTGGAGATCGAGAACCTGACGGGTAGGCCCCTCTGGTTGCAGAAGTGGACGCTGCGTTCGGGGAAGGACGTATCGCTGTCCGGAAGGGCGATCCATCCATACGCGACAGAACGCTTCATGGCGGCGGAGCTGGGAGTGACGCTACGCAACGCGACTGGCGCCATCCAGCTGTTCGACGACGCGGGGGTCGAAGTGGATTTTCTTTCCTGGAACAAACCCCCAGAAGGCATGCCGGTCGTACACGAGACATACGCACATCGGGTCCTTGTCGACGAGGTGACGGTCTCCGCATCGGGGGCGTTGGACATCCGTGTCGATGGAAAGCAGCTGATTGATTACCGTCCCATCGGTATTCAAAACGCAAAAAGTATTAATTGTAATGATTTGATTTCAGCCCTTACTATAAAGAAAAAAATAGAACTACTTTTTAATACAAATATGGAAGCATCGGTGATGCTGGCAGACGGATATGACGCCGCGACTTTTCTACTGAAGAACGGCTGCGCCTACGCTTCGCATGAAATGGACAGGGGATACGCCATCCACGAGACGGAGGGCTTCAGAAACAGGCGCGGGTTATGGGCATCCGATGAAACAAGTCATCTTGTGCGTGAAGCGCAACGCCACCAGGATCTCCTCCGACTGGTGCAGGCGGGTGGTATCGGTATCGAACCGTCGCTCAAGGAGGATCTGGTCCAATCCGGCGCCGTGCTAATCTTCCGGTCCAATCTTCCGGTGTCGTACTACGCATCCTTCAATGACTCCCCGTACCGACTGATGGAGACCGGGGCGGTCATCGGAGGTGACACGGTCGTGCAAGCCTACGCAGAGTTGCGTATTGGCAGCGGTACCGTCCTCCGTTCGGATGTCTTCGAAAAGGAGTATGTACTGCTTCGCTCCTCCTATCCGGTGCAGCATCTCCTCTCCGAGGTGTATCCCTCGCCTCGCAAAGGAGAGTCGGAATGGATCGAGCTGTACAACGGTTCCCACGAAACCGTCAACTTGGCAGGCTGGATGATCGACGATGTGAGCGGATCTGGAAGCAAGCCGTTCAAACTGACATCGGATGATCGCTTGCCGCCCCGATCCTTTCTGATGCTGAAAGGGATAAAAGTATCGTGGAATAACGGAGGGGATGACGTGCGCCTCATCGCTCCTGATGGAACAGTCGTCGACTCCGTCACGTATCCCAAAACGAAAACGGGCGTTGCGTACGCACGGTCTGACAGCGATTGGTGCCTCACTGAAAAACCTACGTCTTCTTCTGTTAATATTTGCTTCCTTAAACCTCCGAAATTAAAAAACAAGAATTCACGTTTAGCCCTTAAGAAAAACAAAAAAGCATTATCTTATTACAGAAAAATTATGTATAAAAATATTGTTCAAATAGGGGATTATAAGTCAGCGTTATCACCTCTCTTCCAAGGGTTGATGGATTCACATTCGGCGGTGGTAAACCGCGATCTATCGCTTTATTGGTACCTGTATGTTCTTCTGAGTGTCTATTGTGCCTTTATTGCCTGCTTTGGCTTCCTGCGGCGATATTGAATAAAAACGCCGAAAATGCTATAATAAATAGAAATATTCACATGCGCTTATGTTTGGAATTCATACCAAAACACACCGGTTCCTCGAGGGTGAAAGCCGCCCTCTCTTTATGAGTAATCCAAATGGAGGTGCGGAAAAGGCGGGGGAAGCGGATCCGGCTGCTGAGGCTGACAAGGAACGGGCGATGCGCTTCGAAATGGAAATGTATTTCGCCGAAAGGACCGATATTGTGGAAGATGACATCCGCAATTATCTCGTGAATAAAGAGGAAGACAGGAAGCAGCCGCTCAATGCATTCGAAGCACAACTGAAGAGACATTTCCTTATCGCTGACCAGGATCCGGATCCTGCGAAGGTCCAGGCGTCGCTGGGCGTCCTTCGCCAGATGACCGAATCCATCAACGCACGCAATAAGTCCGTACAGGATCGCAAGAAAATCCGTAATGAGATAGATTTCAGCAAGGACAGGGATTCTTCCATCGTCAAACAGACTGTTGAAGCAGGGAAAAAGGCGATCAACGGCGTGTGGGATGCATTCAACAGCCCCCGTGCAACGGCGGGGGATAAGGCGCTCATGCTTGGTGCGCTAGCGGCCGGCATCGCCGGCGTGGTGCTGCTTTTGAAGAAGGCGCCGAATTTCAGGAAGTTCGCTTTCTGGAGCATCCTAGGCGTGACTACCGCCGCGGTGGCTGCCGAAGGAGGAGCCAAATTATTCAAATATGCGAGGAATCCTGAGGGAAAGCCTCAGGAGAAGCAGATCGATGACGTGGCAAAAGTGCTGGCGGAAGAAGGAATTCCTCCCCAGTTCCTGAAGGAAATCGGGACGGATAGGAACGGTGTCATTCCCGTCGCGGGAGTGCTGGACATGAACGTGATGGAGTTCCTGGGTATGCACCAGCGGGGGAAAGTAACGAAGATGTTGGACCCGCTTCCAAAGAAAAAAATTCCCGAAGACAAGCTGACCCCGTACGAACGCTTTGCGATTATCGATGATATTGCTCGTACCGTCGGTTTGGTGAACCAAGATGGTAGCCCGAAACAAATCCCCGCCATCCTGAGGAGCAAGTCCATGCTCTCGCTCATCATGAATTACGAAAACAACCCGCTTCTTCCGAAGGAGGAAAAGAAGGAGGGCGGAGACGGATCGAAGGACAAATAAAAAACCCTTCTTGGCACTGTGGCCAAGAAGGGCGCCTATCGAAACATCGAATGGCTGGGTTACGTTGTGGTAGAAACAGGAGTCGCTTCCGCAGGCGGAAGTATGCCGTCGTTGGGAAGAAGCGACGATGCTAACGTTCGGAATCTTTCCACTACCTGTTCGAGGCCTCCAACTTTAACGATAACGTTATTGTTATTGTACCCGAGGGCGGTGAAGAGCGCCTTAATGACGTCCGGATTCGACGCGACAAGTTGCGTGAAGTTGGCCATGAGAGCCGCCTTCTGCCCCTTATCGGTTTGCATCCGTTTGAGTAGCAAGAGCAGCGGTTGCGCGTCACGCAACGCAGTCTGCTTCGCGACGTCGACTTCCGCCGCAGCGGTCTCGGCGTCCTTCAGCGCGATCTGCAGGCGCACTTCCGCTTCACGGATGCGTGCCAACTGTTCTTGCTCCGCTTCGATCTGGCGGGCGTCGGCACGCGCCCTCGCTTCGGTTTTCTCGGTTTCGGCCTGCTGTTTGGCGATCGCTCGCCTGCGCAGGAAGCCGATGTATCCGTTATCGTGCGTATCCATGATTTCGGAGATGGTGATCTGCATCAATTCCACCCCGATATCCGCAAGTACCTTCGAGAGGTGCTTGAATAACAAAAGATTCACGTCTTCAACGCCCATGGCGTTGACGGCGGTAATCTTCCTGCGCTCATCCGTGCTTTGGGACGTGTGAAGAACGTCGCCGTTGTCCTGGATCATCTGTTCCATGAACAACTTTGACAGTACTTCGTCCGTGCGGCCGGCGATGATGCCCAGGATGCGCCGAAGCACGTCCCGTTTCATCGCCGTGAACTTGTGTTCGTTGTGCACGAAGTCGTACACGAAGAATTGCAGGAAGTTCTTCGTCACGCGTTCCGGATGCCGGAAGATGTCCAACCTATAGACGATGTCGAGTTTGAAAAACTGACGGTCGCTATAGATGATTTGCCGCTTTTTGGGCGGCGCATCTTCGGGGTCATCCGGTTCCCTGTATTCTTCAAGCTCTTCGATTCCCCTCCTCAATTGTTTGACTTGGCTGAAAACCGCGAACTCTTCGGTCTGGACGTCTGGCGTGCTTTCGAACTGCGGACCTCCCGGAATCAAAATGAGCCGGGCGACCCGTCGCCAGGGAATGAGGAACGGCCGGCAGCGCGTGTAGAAGGATGTGCCGATGAACTGCAACACGCCGAGCGTGTCCATGTCCACGTAGGGATGGAAGATCGCCATCCAGAACAAGGCCGACAGGACCATAGCCAAACCCTTGAGCACCGATTCCCAGAACCATCCACTGACGAGCGATGCGCCCAAGTGGATATGTTCGTAGACGGCGATGGCGCCGAACTGGTACAGGATGGTACACACCCCGAACAGAAATACCACGCTGGCGATCGTATGGATTAGGCTTCCGCGGTAGAGGTAACTCTTTTGTTCCACTACGTTTTGGCCTTCCTCGCGTTCGCCCGCCGGAACCGAATGCTCGGGCAGGGATTCGATCAGTACTTGGGGAAACCCAAGCCTGCCGAACAGTTTCCAAAGGGACATGTTTCACCTCGTATTGGAAAGATGGGATATCTGTAATGCCATTCGATGTTTTGAATGACCGGTCAGCGGATTGCCGCTGATTAACTAATATTTTATAATTAAATATATATTTGTCAAATATACGAACGCCATCAAAAAAGCAATTCTCTTAATGAAAAGCCCCTCCTTTTGGGAGGGGCTCGTGTGAGGAATGTACGCGACACTATAGGAACTAAACGGCGGTTACGGGCCGTAGACGGGCTGGCAGTTACCGTACGCTGTTGAAGGCGTTTGCGACTGTTGCCGTTGCTGGATGGGGCGATGGAAGCGGTAATACAAATCCGCTCCCTTCGCATTGTCCATCTTTCCATTGATCTGCGACTGCTGGCTTGCAACCACGTGAGTGAGTTGGGCCACCGTCGCTTCCAATCGTTGGATCGAAGCGACGTTTACCTGGCTCGTTCCCTGGTTTTTGATCACCAGTTCGTCGTTGCTTAGGGCCTTCATACCTAGGTTCTCGGCGTCGGAAGTTGCGATGACGCAGCTGGATCCGTCCGCGCCCCGTTCGATGAAGACGATGTTCTTTGCCTTCTCACCAGGGGTTTGGGCGGCGGTTGCTGTCGCTTGCTGCTGCTGCTGCTGTGCCGTCGTCGTTCCTGCGGGCTGAGTGCCCGTCGGATTCACGGCTTGCATCTGGGCGATGCTCGGCGGCTGCTTGGGCATTTCCTCGTTTTCGAACAATCCGGAGATGGGTTCCCAAAAGATCCAGACGATCAGAAGGGTGATCAGGACGCCGAGTGCAGATCCAATCGCTTTCGCGTTCTTCTGCGCCGTCGCCCAGCCTTTCTTCCAATCCCAATTACGGGGATCGATGGCCGACATCTTGCTCGGTGTTTTGGGCGGAGTGCCGCTGTTGCCCGAGGTGGAAGGTTGGGCGCCGGTGGCGCTTGCCGATCCGCCTTGAGGTTTCGCGGTCGCTTGCGGTTGTTTCGGTGCGCTTGCCGCCGGTTTTGCCGGCGACGGCGTACCGCTCGCAGCCGGACTGGCCGCTGGTTTCTGCTGACCCGCTCCGGGTTGGGGAGTGGGCTGGCCTGCTCCGGGATTCGAGGGGTTCGAGGGATTCGACATGTTTGGGCTCCTAATAACGATGAAACAAGTGATGTGTCGTATGTACATTCCTGCGTCGCAACACTGGATAGAAATATCCAATGCTGGATCCGCAGGAATACGCGTTGTTGTGAAGGATCTTTATATGTTAAATTACACTATTATGGTAATAATGTCAATATTCGAGAATAAGCCAATAGATATAACAATCGATCAGATATAGCCTTCCACGTGCAGATCTTGTTTCTGGACACCCCAATCCTCCAGGCACATCTTTTTCAGGTCTTTCGTCATGTCCGGGCTGCCGCAGACGTAGATATTCTTATCGAAAAAGTTTTTTGCGACGTGGGGCATGAGCGTCTGCACGCGGCCCTTGTGTCCCGTCCAGGCGTCGCTCGGTCCGCTGAGCGCGATATGCAGGAAGAAGTTTTCGTACTTCTTGGACATCGCTTCGAACTCCTCCTGCCAGAACAGATCCTCCTCGCTGCGCACGCCGAAGATCAGGTCCATCCGCCGCGTGTCGCCGCGCTCCAACGCTTCCAAAATCATCGGACGGAATGGGCCGACCCCCGTGCTCGTGGCGACGAAGAGATAGTCCTTGTCGGTCTGCGTATCGAGTTTGAAATTCCCGAAGGGGCCTTTCATGGCGACGGGCGTTCCCACCTCCAGGATTTCTTCGATCCATCTGCTTGCGCGTCCGCCTTCTTTCATCTTCGCGACGACGATTAATTCGGATTCAGACGGAGTGCTGGCCAAGGAAAAGGCGCGCGTCTGGATATCTTCCGCGTTCTCTACCAGCGGCACGTCGAACAGCACGAACTGTCCCGGCTTGAACGCGAAGCCATCGGGTTTCGAGAAGCGGATGTCGTACACGTCGCGCGCGATCTCTTCTTTCCGGGTGCAAGTGATGTGATGGACGGGGATGGCCATGGGGTTGGATTCTACAGGAAAAATTACGGAAGTTTCAGCGATCCGTCCTTCAGGAGGAACACGTCGTACGACGACGTCTGCTTCGCCAGGTTCACCCGCGTCAGTTGGATCTTCACCGGAACGCCGGAGGGATTGTGGAGCTTCAGCGTCTTGAACGGGTCATCGGTCGAGAAGGAAATCCCCGCGTTCGCGGGCAGCGTCCAGGTGCGCATGTTCGCATCCGCATCCCTTCCGGCTACGGCCGACAGCGGGGCCCTCCTTGCTTCCATGCGCTTCCATCCGCGGGGCACGGTGACGTACGACGTCTCGTCCGAAGTCAGGTCCATGTCGATCAGCGACCGCTCGGTGCCTTCGGTCAGGGATAGGGCGACTGTCAGGGTCTTGCTATGTTCGATGCCGATGTCGATGACCGTTCCCGCATCCGGCGTGCCAGTCGACGGGGAAAACAGGTAGATCCCCGCGATGGTGAGAAAAGCGAGCGTCACGAGCGCGATTTTGCCATGGTAAGAAAACATGTCTGTACGGGGGGCTAGGGGGCGGCTCCAGTCTAACGTTTTTCCCTGGGAAATGCAGAAAAGCGTTTGTCCGGGGCTGCTGGAAGTGCTACAATAGCAGACATGGAGTTTGATCCCCACACTCTTCATCAGATTCTTCAGCGCATCAAGCAACAGATGCGATGTCCCCAGTGCGGCGAAAAAGTGCCGGTCGATTTCGCGTCGATTCGCCTGACGAACGAGGACTTCATGCTGCTCCAGGTGCGTTGCGACATGTGCGACGCATATATCGTGTTGCATGCGTCCCTCGCGGGTATCAAGAATTTGAAAGTGGAGAAGGACGAGAAGGCGAGCATCCTCAATGCATCCTCCACGCTTTGCCAGAAGGAAAACGAAATCGAGGACCTGCGCGTCACCTTGGAAAAGGCGGGCGGCTCCTTCGATCAGCTGTTCCAGGTGAGCAACAATGACAACCAGCCGAAGCTTCTGTAAGAGATCGGCGTTGGTCGCGATCGCGACGGCGGGTGCCGCGTTTTTGAGTGCGTGTACTTCCGCCCAGTCGTCCGTCACGGACCTTGTGAACGATGCCGTGGAAACGGCAAGCGGCAAAATTTCCGACGTGAAAAAGGCAGCGGAGAACGTCGCGAAGCCCGTGATCGATACGGTGAATGACGTTCAGCAGAGGATCGATGCCGTCGGGAGTGGTATAACCAAGCTCCAGCAGGGGATTAATCAGGTCAAAGGTGCCGTAAACAGGTGATATTAAAGGAACCCTGGCATTGAGAAAAAAGGCATTTTTTGCTATAATAAGGAGAAATGTCGAATCACACACAAACCGCCACAGTGCACCCGTATCTCTCTCCTGAATGGCTCTATGATACGCTCATGGGGCAGATAGAACCTGATTTGATGCTTGGCAATATACCAGGACTCGCAAAGAAGTATGCAGGCGAAACGGCCGAACACAAAAAGATGCGTGAGAAACAGTACGAACTTGCATTGTTGCTGTATGACGATTGTCTCTCCGAGCTTGATTGGGTTTTGACGGAGGATGCCCGATCGCTGAAAGAGGATATTTCCGCGGTTGTCCGCGAAGCCGAAGCAGAAAGTCGCCGTGCCGATATTGCGAATGCTTCCAAAAAACTTGGTAATTCCGATGCAATCGCATGATGTGTTTTTGCCATTCCAAGAAAGGCTCGTTCTTCTACGAAAAGCGCATACTCCGCATGGCGCCGGAGCAAAACGAGCAGAATAGCGCATTCTTTCGAAGCAGACGTCCTATTGATGCGAACCTGCGAGATCAGAGCCGACAGCAGCCAGAAAAGCAGGTGGTGCCGAACAAGGCGGAGCTGAAGAAGGAGGTGGCAGATAAACTTATGGAACAGATCAAGGGCTTGCCTCCCGAACTGCAGAAGCAAATCCTCGATGGACTCATGAAGAACAGGGATGTATTGGCTAATGCCCCTGATCCGAAGGCGAATTTGCCGCAGTCGATTAAAAAGGATTCCATTTACAAAGATCCCAAACTTCAGAATAAGATTAACAAACTAGGAAGTACCAGGAACCTGCAGGGCCTTGTCGAGTATCTTCCGAAGTATCACATCGATCAGGCGGGATACGTCCGCGTCGATCAGAATTTCACAAACGTAAGCGATCGCTTCGAAGAAGGGACGGTGCGCAAGCGGTACGATAAAGATAAGGGACTTCTTCTTTTTGTCGTGAAGGATGGCCAGTGGCAATTCCAAGGAGTTGAGTCTACTCCGCAGCAAATGCGCGCCGATACGGTGCGCTTGAATGAGGAGAACGATGCCAGGGTTGCCGCAAAGAAAAAGGAAGAGCAGATGAAAACGTTTTGGATGCGCAGGGGTATGAATGGCGACTATGTTCCGCCCGCGAGCCAGAGGACGCGTGAGTACGAACTCATGCAGTATTACAATGGTCTCGCGAAAGGGGATGTACAATCCGATCCAAATTACAATCCGAATTGGAACAGCAAATACAAGGTAGCTGGAGAGATGCGCAATTCGCCTGCAGAAATTGAAAAGAGAAAGGCCGAATATGTCGAATTGGCAAGGGCGGACGCGCAATGGGCGGTGGAAGACCGCACGCCCGAGCAACGCAATGAAGCGATCCAGAAGGCGGTGAATGAAAAAATGAAGCAGTTATCAAAATCGCTCCGGGTCGAAAGGTTCATGCTTCCCGGAATATTAGGAGATGTGGGCGATGGAAGAGGTGGCTCAGGTCTTTCCATGAAGATTATGGTTCCGGACGAAGTGTCTGGTATCCGTGGAATGAACCAGATCACGTATATGGTCGGTTCCGGACGCTTCCGCACCGCCGCAGAGGAAACGATGGCGCGCAGGGCTGGAATCACGTTCCTGACTGGCGGCGGAGAATTGGAAGTTCACTTCGCGAAGCCGGGAAAGTACGCGGTCTGGAGCGAAGCAGGATACGATGTGCCCGGACCCACTACGAAGAGGCGCATCATCCA
>CAZSMX010000012.1:0-27878 GCA_964608325.1 uncultured Candidatus Peribacteria bacterium | reverse complement strand
CACCGACGAACAGCGCGAAGCGCTCACCACCCTGTACGAGGTACTCCTTACGGTGAGCAAACTCCTCGCGCCGTTCTGCCCCTTCCTCACCGAAGCCATCTACCTGAACCTGGTGCCGGAGAAGAACGGCTCCATCCACCTGACGGACTGGCCCGCCACGCAGGAATTGTCGAAGGCGGACCGCCAGTCGATCGAGAAGAACCGTGCGCTCCGCCTCATCGTGTCGCTCGGCAACAAGATCCGCTCCGAACAGAAGATCAAGGTGCGCCAACCGCTCGGACTCGCGACGGTGACCCTTCCGGGAACGATGGATGCCAAGAAGATCGGCCTGACGGACGACGACATCTCGCTGCTGCGCGAGGAAATGAACGTGGAGAGCATCGAATTTTCCCACGATAGCGGCGGCGTGCAGAAGATCGCGAAGGTGGACGCCCGCAAAGTGGGCCCGCGCCTGGGAGGCCGCGTGCAGCAGATCATCCAGAAAGGAAAGGCAGGGGAGTTCACCGAAGAATCCGACGGTACGATCATCATCGACGGCGAGCGCCTGAGCCCGGATGAAGTGTCCATTGCCTACCAGGCCGAGGAAGGCCAGGGCGTGGCCGCGGATCACGGAATCGTGGTACGCGTGGACACGGCGATCACCGAGGACCTGAAGAAGAAAGGCCTCGTGCGCGACGTCATCCGCCAGCTGCAGAAGGTCCGCAAGGAAGCCGGCTACAAGATGGGCGAAGACGTGACGATCGGCATCGGCGACGACCTCAGGACTCTCATTGGCGGCTTCGAAGACGCTATCAGCCAGCAGACGAACGTGCGTTTCGGCCCACCTGAGGGGAAAAAGCAATCCATCACGGTCGGTGACGACACTATGATGGACGTGTTCCTCCCCTGATCACCCCATGTCCACACAGGAAACCTCCTCGCTGTCGCTCCCGCTGCGCATCCTTTTCAGTGCCATCCTCACCATCCTGCTCGTCTGGGCGATGGACAACCTGATCCCGCAGTACTTCTCGATCACGGGAGGATGGGCGGCCTTCGTCATCGTCGGCTGCCTTGTCACGCTGCTCAACCTCATCGCGCGCCCCATCCTGCACATACTGACCTTCCCGTTGAAACTCTTCGCCACGCTGCTTGCGCTTATCCTCTCCAACGCCGCGTTCGTGTGGCTGGTCGTGCGCATCACGTCGCAAATGAACCCTTCCCTCGTGCGCCTCACGGTAGCGGAGGGATTCGTCAGCTGGATGGTCGTGGCACTTGTACTGGGTATCGCGAACCTATTTTTCAAGCATACGCTGTAAGGAGTTGTTGGAGCTTCGTTAGCTTCATTAATGAGACGGATTCATATGCCTGAGCATGCTATTCAACATTCGCATGACCTCATTGAGCAGAGTTTCCACTTGTTTATAATCGAGCTGCTTTGTTTTACGCAGAGCCTTCGAGATCTCGATCTGCGTTTCAAGTTCCGATCCTGAACCATACGCAATCCTTAAAAAGGAGAGAAAATTTTTCTTCGTACCGCGCCTTCTTCCCTCGGCTATGTTTGACGGAATGGATACTGCCGCCCTACGCATTTGTGAAACTAACCCGAATTTTTCCTCATCCGGAAATTGATCGGTTAATTCATACATTGCAATAACCAACTGCATCGATCTTTGCCAGACAATAAGACTTTTATGCGTCACAACAGGCATCGTATTCATGCACCTATTTTTCGACATGCAACGGCTGCAATAAAGATTAATACCCCATCCTCGAAAATAACCACGCGTTTTATGGCTCAAACAAAAGACATGCACAGTCCTGCGCATTAATAGAACATCCTAAGGAAGCTAACGAAGCTACAAACCCACCTCGTCACAAACTCTTCGCCGCGAAGTCGTTGAGCGCCCAGGTCATCCCTTTCACTGCCGCGTTGACCGGCATTTCGTGGAAGGAGGAAACGACGCCGAACGCCTGGTCATCCTTCTGCCATCCGAAGATGATGAAGCCCGGCACGCCTAGTTCGCGGAGGAACGCTTCGCATTTCTGCTGGATGTCCTGGTTGTCCATAGGGGGAGGATTCATAGTGTCCGCATTCTACCCAGCGGCCGATCCCCTGCCTATTTTTTCATCTATTTTATATATTTTCATTTCGTGTTCAGCCCTATTTGAAAACAAATGTAATGAACAAATAATGAATACGAAAATTGCGCCATCGAACATGGAAATGTGATGTTTTCCATACATTCTGAAGACGGGTTTTTCGCTAGCAGAACACACGCTTTGATCACGCGCGCTTTACATGGTTTCGCATTCTTGAGTACGATTGCGTACTTTCATTCCTCCACATCCATGAAACTCCCGCTGCGCCTCGTTGGACTATCCGTCGCATTCGTCGCCCTCGTACCGGCAGCGTCCGCGCGTTCGATCGATGACTTCGCCTTTCCAAACAGATCTTCTGCCTCCAGCGCCGTTTCGTCCTCTTCGACATCTGCGATCAGCGAGATGGGCGGACAAAGCTCTTCGGCCGAATCCGTGGAATCCACGAAATACGTCACTCCTCCGCTGCGTGTAAAAGTCGTGCCGAAGGCGGAACCGACGGCGGAGGAAAGGGCCGCCATGGAAGCTACTCTGCCCGAAACCCGCGCCGGATTCGTCAGCATGATCGTCCATAGGCTCTACAACGACGTCACCATCGATACGTGCTACTGGTCCCTGGCATCGGAACTTCCGCCGGAATTCACCTTGGTCTTCACCGACGTCCCGACAACCCACGCATACGGCAAGGAAATCTGTGTCGCCTTCCAAAACGGCATCATCCGCGGCTATGGGGACGGTTCCTTCCGCCCGAATGCCCCCGTCAGCTTCGCCGAGGCATCCAAGATGATTTCCCGCGCCTACGCGCTGCACCCCTGGCCGGACGTGGCCGCCGCGACCTCCAACCCCTGGTTCGATGTCTACGTGCGCACCCTGGATGCCCAGGGAGCCATTCCCGAGTCCGTACGGACGTTCGACCAGCGCATGACGCGTGTCGTGGCAGGGGAGATCCTGGACCGCCTGGACGGCCACATCACGAACCGTACGACCACGCCGCTCTCCGTACTCCAGGCTGATTGGACACGCCGCTTCTCGCCGCCCCGCAGAACGCCTGCGAAAGTGATCCGCTCCGGCGGAGCAAGCAGCACGGGAACGTACACGGGCGGTCAGCAAAAAGCCGCGGCATCATCCGCGGCTTCGAGTCAACAGAGTTCATCAGCCCGCTCGTATCCCGCGTGGATCTACTAAGGATTACGGAACGAACGTGACCGGGATGGAGATGCTCTTGTCGTTGACAGGCTCTCCGGACGGATTGTCGTTGCGAAGCACCAATGTGCCGCTCGTGTCGCTCGTGCTAAAGGCAAGAACCACTTGGAAGGGCACGAAATCCGTCGTCATCCAGTCGCCCTGGGCTTGCGCGGGCGCTTCGGCAAGGACGTTGCCGTTACTGTCGAGCAGCTTCACGGGGAAGCTGGCTTCGAAATACCAAGGACCCACCGCGCGGCCGGTGACGACCAGGGGCTGGGACTTGGAGACGGAGGCGTTAGGCGTAGGAGAGGTCACCTGGATCATGTCCGCATAAGCCTGGACGGACGACGCGGCCGAGGAGGAAGACGATGAGGATCCGCCGGTGCCGCCCATAGGCGCGCAGGCCGCGAGGGAGATCGTCATTCCGAGAAGCAGTACTTTGGCGAGGGTGGAGGTGGTCATGCGTCCCATGATCGGCCACGAAGCAAGCATTGTCAAAAAAACTGTATGTAAAAAATCCTAAGGGGGAATGGAACCCCCTTAGGCTTGTTGCTGCAACGAAGTGTCAGCATTGGGTTGTTATTACGAGTTTTTGCCGCCGAGACGGCCACTCTTCGAAACTCGCTCTGCGAAGCAAATGTTACCGATGGCCTCGCCGAAGTTGGTGAGGCGCTTGTCGCGTTCGGCGCCGCTGGTGAAGGCGAAGAAGCTTTGCATCATGTCCAGGAGCTTGTTGGTCGTGAATACATAGCGTTCCAACTCCCCGTCGATCGGGCCGAATTCGAGCACGTCACCCTTCTTTCCGTCGCCGATATTCGTATCGAACGTCAGCTTGGCGGTGATATGCGCATCGGCCGACAGTCGGTCTTCAAGGAAAAACGTGACCTCCCGGACCTGATCGTCGCGAACGTAGGAAATATCCATCATGAGCGAGGACTGGTTGTTCTCGTCATCGACCTGCGCGAATACCTGTGCCGTGGCCGGAGGATGCAACACGAACGACGGATCCAAGGCCATCGCACGTAGTTGCACGTCCGGATTGGCAAAAGGCTGATGTCCGATGATGGAACGGACTTCATAATCGTCGAACGACCCGCCCACCAGCCGGAAGAGTTCCAAGCCGTGGGGCATTTCGTCGTCCACAACCCCGGCCGTAGGACGGGATTCGTTCCGGCGGTTCTTTCCCCAGCGTACGACGCATTCCGCGACGTACAAACGCTCCCGCTCCATCCGCTTCAACAGCGCATCGACCGCGCCCGAGAAGTTGATGACGAAGCCGGCGATGACTTCGGTGTCTCCGAAGTCCAATGCCATGCATGCGCTCAGGTCTTCGACGGGAACGATCGGCTTTTCGGCGAAGATGTACTGCACTTTCGCCGCGATCATGGCCTTCAGAACGTCGAGATGCGACGGGCTGTTGGTCAGATTAAAGGCGATGTGGGCACCTTCCAGGGCTTCCGAGAGGCTTGCCGCCTTACGGATTCCTTCGAGTTCGGGCGCCTTCTTCAGTTCTTCAAGGGAAAACACCATCGCTTCCGGCCTGACGTCGTACAGCACGATCGATTCGGCATCGATACCCATGTTTCGGACCAAAATAGGCGCATAGTAATGGCCCATCTGACCCATTCCGATCAACGCAATCTTTTTGGTAGTCGTCTCCGTGCTCACGCGCACTCTCCTTCTAACGAGTTTCTAAACCGTACCCAATGCTGTGTAAGAACGATTCTTACGATTGCAGCTTGGGTATATTATAAAATAATATCACTATATGTCAATTATAGGATAGCTTCTGAATTGCCGAATCAGCGTGTTCTGGACGATGCGCTGGCAGCCCTGTGGTTGATGACACGCTTACGCAAGCGGCGAAGGGCGCTGGGGGATTTGCTGGAAATGGAAGACGTGGACGCCGCCCTGCGGATCACCGGGGTCGGCGCAGCGGAATGTACCGGCAAAGAGCCGTACATGGGATTGGAGCGAATAGAGGCAGGAAGCCCTGTCTGATGCTCAAAAACAGCAAGTGTCGTAACGACGCTGATGGCCATGACCATCGCGGCAACGGGCAGACTCACCTGCTGCTTCCAGAATGAAGGGATGTTTGTTTTCATGTAATTATTATAACATAATTTAGTATTTTTAGCAATTACAGGGAAATAGTTCAAAACGCATGATCCGTATCATCGTATTGTCACAATGATACTAATAATGTTGTTTATGGCGTTCACTTGCGGTTCTCAAAATTCTTTGATATTATTTAGACATATATCTAATTATCGAAGTATGTACGACTTAGTTTTTCCAGCACTGGCAGACAAACAAAGACGCTTCATCCTGGCGCTGCTTCGCACCCGTGCCATGAACGTGTCCGAGATCCGGCTCAACCTGAACGTCACCGGTGCCACCCTCAGCCACCACCTGGATATCCTGAAGCGCGCGGACTTGGTCCGGTCGGAGCGCAGGGGCCGATTCATTTGGTACGCACTCAATACCGCTCTTTTCGATGTGGTCCTGCAAGAGATCCAAACCTTGTTCACACCACCGCAGAACTTAGGGTGACATTATGAACTATTTTTTTATACAAAATGCATGTAATTATTATTTCATTATTTTCATTTAGCCCTTATTAAAAACATAAAAACCGTTCTTATTAATTATTCAATTATCCCTGCAATAATTACGGATACGCTTGCTATACTGAATGCATGAAACTCTTCTCACGCAAAAACGATTCCACTGTCAGCGACACTACTCGCATGGAAATCTACAGCGACGCCGTGATCGCGATTATCATCACGCTCCTCGTCCTCGAACTCCATGTCCCCCACCTCGATGACCCTTCGATTGAAGGCGTGCTGCATGCCATTGGAAGCATTGGTCCGAATCTCATCGCCTTCGCTTTCAGCTTCCTGACGCTCTCCGTCTTCTGGGTGAACCACCATCACTTCTTCCATGAACTCAGCCGGACGGACGGACGCTTGCTTTGGTACAACAACATCCTGCTCTTCTGGCTTGCCCTCATCCCATTCACAACGGCATTCCTGGCCCAAAACCCAATGATCCCCGGCGTACTGATGGTCTACAACTTCGTATTGTTCATGGCCGCATTGTTCTTCCTCTTCATGAGTAGGTACGCGCTCTACTCGGGCTGCATGCTGCATGCGCACGTATCGGATGAGCAAAAGAAGAGCGGCTTTCGGCGAAACCTCATCGGCGTCGTGCTATACGGCCTTGCGACGGCCATCGCCCCCTTCATCCCACTCGCCTCCGCCCTGGCAATGGTCATCGTTCCCATGTACTACATCACACCGCGACTGCTCCACGAGCACGATGATCATTGATTTGAATACAGCCCTTATTATAAACAAAAAATAAGAACTATTTTATTGATCAATAAATACTCTCCGTTCCCCGGTGAAGAGGAACGGCTTGTATGTTTTAGACTGGATGAAAAGTCTTGCACCACCTGAAAGGCACTCCCACCGCTCCTGCTGCCCCCTCCCCTTTCTTCCTAGGCTAAGGACATCACCGCGCGCAGTGCGAGGTGGGTTCCTTGTCATCATGGGAGAGAAGCGATGAAACGGTTTTGCTTGTACGGAACGGTATTCTGCATCCTGGCCTGCCTGCTCGACGTCCCGATTGCGCGGGGACAACAACTCTTTGCGTTTCCCGCGTACGGAGGATCGGTCGGGTATACCTTCAATGACACCAAGGCGGCGGCTCCGGGGAAATACCACACGGGCATTGATTGCTGGGGACCGGGCTACGGATCGACGTATATCCAAGCCTCGACGATCGGCACGGTCCACTCCATCACCATCAACGGTCAAAACGACCATGGCATGGGGAATTGCGTCATTTTACGCCATGATGTGATTGTATCCTCCAATGGTGCGACTTCGCCCTACTACACCCTGTACGCCCATCTGGACGGCATCGTGAACGGGCTCAAGGTCGGGCAGGCCGTGAAGAGGCTGCAGATCATCGGGGTTATGGGGTCGACGGGCAAAGGAGACCGTTACTACTGGGGCAAGACGCCGCACCTGCACTTCGAAGTGAAGACGGGCGGCGTACTGCACAATCCCGGCGGAGGCGGCACGTACTGGGGCTACACGCCCAAGGACGCAACGCAGTACGGATATATCAACCCCGCCGTGGTTCTGGGCAACTGGTCGGCCAAGTAATCGCGGAAAGAAACGGCAAGGAGCCATAGCCCTGTACCCACCGCGGTACAGGGCTTTTTTAGCGCAGTACCACGGAGTTCAACACGCGGTCCATGTCCTGCTGCGATGGAGGGAAGACGAAGCTCAAGACGATATAGAGGTCGTTCTTTTGAAATAGGTAATGGATGGGATCCCCCATTCCCTCTTGGCGAAACACCTGGGCGTCCGCGTCATCGAGCGCGATCTTTTCGGACATCGTCGTATCCGAGAGAAGGTACGCCACGATCGTGGGATCCTTGGTCTGCAGAACTTTCATGAAGGACGATTCACCCTGTCCTTTGCGCAGCGCTATGCTGGCGACGGCGATCTTCTTGTCCCCGAATTGAATGTCTTCATGTGCTACCTCAGTGTCACGCACATAAGCGGGATCGTAGGCGAAGGTGATATTGACGCCCCGATCGGAGAAAATCTCCCACTCCTGCATGGATACGCAGGCGGAGAGAAGAAGGGAGACAACGAGCATCGTGCGGAGGCGCATGGAGTATCGGGGGAAAGGCGCGATCATTGTGCTCCGTTTGGGACCGTTGCCAAGGGATGGGCTGGGGTGACCGATGTCGGCACGGGGAATATGCAGTCTGCAAGCGGAAAAATCCGTTCCGCCGATGCATGGAACCCATAGAAAAACCCCCTCCCGTCATGCGACGAGAGAGGGTTCGGGTTCGGCCAGCTCGTGTCTCCGCATCCGCGGATTCACCGATGTGAGGAAAGAATCGAACCGCTCAATGATCGTGTCGCCGACGAGGACGCCGTAGACATCGGTCACCAACTCGTTTTCGACGAGCAGGTGTCCGCGCTCATCGCAATACTTCCGCAAGTCCAACGGGCTCAGATCGTTCGAATACGAACTGAAGATGATGACATTGCGGTCTTCGGGAAGAGTGTCGAGATACCCGTCCCACCGGGCGAAATCCAAACGGAGGGTACGGTGGCGATGCATCGCCTCCCATAACTTCGGACAGACTCCCTCAAGCAAAAACGGACCGACGTAACTCGGGAACATCAAGACGCTCAGGTGCATGACGACTCCTTTCTTTGAATGTGAAAAACAGAACCGGCCTTCGCCCCAACGACGCATCCCGATGTGGAATGGGTCGCACGGACGAAGTATGGCGATCATGAAAAAGAACAAGCATCGCTGCCTGCCCGCATCTGCGGACGCAGAAGGGTGCCAGATTCTGACAAAAATCTCAAGGCTCTTAGAGGCGCTTTTTCCTTTGGAGCAGCCATAACTG
Source organism: uncultured Candidatus Peribacteria bacterium (assembly GCA_964608325.1). Lineage (GTDB taxonomy): Bacteria > Patescibacteriota > Gracilibacteria > Peribacterales > Peribacteraceae > CAZRVH01. The sequence continues at coordinate 19,168 of CAZSMX010000012.1, read as the reverse complement.
TCTTATGGACTGTTTTGGGCGTTTGCTTATAATAGATCCCAATGCGCCTTTTAACCGCCATCGCGGGGTTCCCCGGAGCGGGGAAATCCGAACTCGGGAACACACTCCGAACCGAATACGGCTTCACGCATGTCGTCGGCAGCGACATCATAGCCGCGGCGCATGCGACATGGGATCCGTCGACACGCGGGCCCCTGGACGACCGCGATGACTACAGCCGCTTCTACAAACTGATGACGAAGGAGAAGGGGTACGGATCCATCGCCGCGACGATTTTCGACATCATGGACAAAACCGAGGGCGACGTTCGCCTGTGCTACGACGGCATCCGCAACAGGCACGACGCCCGGCGGGTACGCAAGGGCGGCGGCATCATCGTCGCCCTCGACTGCCCGCCGGAGATACGCCGCATCAGGTTCAACGGACGTACGGGAAAGAACCTGGCACCGGATGCATTCCTGCGGGAAGACATGAAGGAATACAACTCGCCCGACGAGGACGGATTGCACCTGTGCGACGTGATGGAATGGGCTGACGTGTGCATCAGCGGCGAGCCGCCCGTGGAAGAGGTCGCGCGGAATTTCATCGCGGCACTGCGAAGAATCGGCATCGAGATCTGATCGGCGAAGCAGACGGATTGGCGCTCAGGCAACCTTCCAATCCTTTCGTTCGATTCGGTAGACCTCGGAGTCGCGCGGCTGGCCGTCTTTGATAACCTTGTCTTTTACAAGACCCTGATGCGTCATGCCGATCTTCTGCATCACGCGACCGCTGGCTACGTTCCATGGAGCATGCGTGGCCTCCACTGTGTGTGCGCCGAAATCCTCGAATGCGAAGTGTACGATGGCTTTCGCTGCTTCCGTTGCATATCCCTTTCCCTGTTGCGTCGGGTGGATCCAATATCCCATGTGCCAGAAATGTTCCGGATCATCGTCGTGATGGGAAATTTCCACGCGTCCGATGAACGCACCCGTCTCTTTGTCCTCAACGGTCCAAATCATCTTCTTACGCTCGTCCCAGAGCTTTAACGCACTGTCGGTAAACGCATGCATCTCGTCGTAATCTTTCGGAGGGTTCCATAGCATGCCGTCGGTGAAGCCCGGCGTGTGCGCGGCGCTCCAGACATGGTCCGCGTCGTCGCGCGAGAGTTTACGCAAGACACAGCGTTCGGTGGTGAGGCGGAATTCCGACATGGGTGCATTATAGAATATTTATCGAACACATTTTTTATTCATATTTTAGCACTACAGCAAAAGACCGAAACCGCCCGGGACTTCGGCTCCTTTCATTCAAGATCAGCATCCCAACGCCTTCCTGCACTCCGCTTTGTCCTCTTCGGTTCCCGCCATATCGCACACCCCGCACTGGGAACCATCACCGCCCTGCATCTTCATCATTCCTTCCATCTGCGCGGCGAAGTCGATGAATTCCACGTTCTTGGGCGGGGTAAAGACGGACTGGTCGGGAGACCATTTCTTGCAATTCATTTTCACGTCCTCATCCTCATTGAATCCGAAGTCATCTTCTTCCTCCGTTCCCTTTACGGCATCGTCGGCTGCGAACACATCCTCGTCCTGCTCGAGTTTCATCATCATTCCCTGGCGCTCGCCATCGGCCCACATGTAGCTCGCCGCCTCCGTTCCGATCATATGAGACATGTGCTTCTTGCCGCTTTTGTCCATCATGGAGAAGTCACCGCGGAAATTCTTCTCCCCCTGCACGTACAACCTGCCTTCGGACACGATGCCGTCCTGCTCCGTCTGGGAGTAGGTGCACGTGTAGTTTTTCCCCAGCTTCACCAAGTCCTTCATGGACATCGTCATTTCGCCGCCATCGTCGCTTGCGGCGGGACCGCATGCAGCAAGGGCAAGCACGGAGGCGATGGAGAGGAGTGTCGTGGTGCGCATATGCGGTGATTATAACATGAAAAAACGGCCGGACGTCCGAATGGATGGACAGCCGGCCGGTTATGAGTTTCTTTTGAAAACGGCTCAGGCCGGGTACTTGCCTTTCACCAGGCGCTTCGCCAGTTCCGGGTTGCGGATCCACACGGCGATCGCCGCGAACGCGAGCATGACGATGCCCGGGATGGACTGGGCGACGCGTCCCACCTGGACGGCGGCCTGGGGATCGTTGAGATCATGCGTGAGGATCGTCGCCAGCACTCCTCCCATGTAGCCGATCATCAGCACGGCGCCGATGGCGGATGTGCGGGGAACGAGGAACAGGAGGAGCGTGAGCACCTCGACGATGAGGAGCGGCATTTCCAAGCCGACCATGCCGAGCTTCGCGGCCATGGCGTATTCGGGCGTTCCTTCGGCGGGCGGGTTGATCTTTCCCATCAGCGCCATGGCGTGCATGGCGATGAGCAGGACGACCAGGACCCATCCGAAGATGCGCAACGCCAGGGACTTCGTGTTTGGCACGTTCTTGCCCTTCGCGCGATCCAGCAATTCCGGAAGCGTGAAGTACGCCGTGAGCATAAGGAGGGCGAGGAGCAGGAGGGGGAACCACCAGATCATGCCCTCGATCTTCAGGGTAAGGCCGGTCGCCGTGGCGCCGCCGAGCAGACCGACCGCCATAAGGAAGCCCAGCGTCTGCGTGCGCGGGACCAGAAGGAAGATGCCAGTGAGGATTTCGATGACGCCGATGCCGTAGAGGACATGCGCGCCTCCGAACGGAGCGGCGAACTCCTCGCCAAGGAAGAACTTCGGCAGACCCGAAGCGAGCATGAGGAACAGGGCCACGAGCACCGTGGGTGCCAGCGTGAGATAATGTTTCGCTTTCGCGTTCATAGGGAAAGGGAAAGAGGTAAGGGATGAAGCGAGTATAGCGCAGCACGCAACCGGGTTATAGAATGGGCGCATGTTCCTCCGCCTCTTCGCCATCGCCTTGCCCGTCTTCCTCGCCATCGACATGGTATGGCTGGGAATCGTCGCCAAGAACCTCTACGCCAAACAGATCGGCCATCTCCTCCGGCCGGACGTGAATTGGGCCGCCGCGCTCACGTTCTACGTCCTGTTCGTCATCGGACTCGTCTTCTTCGTCATCGCGCCGGCGGTTGAAAAGAAATCCTGGCTGCAGGCCCTGACGTCGGGTGCCTTCTTCGGACTCGTGACGTACGCGACGTACGACCTCACGAACCTCGCGGTGGCCAAAGGCTGGCCGCTGGGCATCACCGTCATCGACCTCGCATGGGGTTCGTTCCTCGCCGCGTCGGTATCGGTGATCACCTACGCCATCGCGATGAAGATCTCATGACCGAAGCATTCATCCTCCTTGGCGCCGTGCTGTTCGCGTACATGAACGTGTGGTTCGCCGTATCGGTGGCACTCAAGCGCAACGACGTGGCGGACATCGCGTGGGGCCTCGGCTTCGTGCTGATGGCCTGGACGGCGCTGCTTCTGTACGGATACTCCTTCAATGCGCGGCTTGCCACAGGGCTGATCACGATTTGGGGCATACGCCTGGCCTGGCACATCGGGACGAGGAACATCGGGAAACCCGAGGACCGGAGATACGCGGAGTGGCGGAAGACATGGAAACATTTTTACCTGCGCAGCTACTTCCAGGTATTCATGCTGCAGGGCGTGTTGCTCTTCCTTATCGTCTCGCCGGCGCTCTACATCAGCCTCTCGGGAATGCACCGGTTCGGCTTCGTCGATATCATCGCGGTGCTGGTCTGGAGCATCGGATTCTTCTTCGAGTCCGTCGGGGATCACCAGCTGAAAACATTCCTGAGCAATCCCGCCAACAAGGGGAAGATCATGCAGGAGGGGCTGTGGACATACACGCGCCATCCGAATTACTTCGGGGAGGTGATGCAGTGGTGGGGCATCTTCCTGCTGGCCGTCACGCTGCCGGGCGGATGGATGACCGTCATCGGACCCGTGACGATCACGCTGTTCATCCTGTTCGTTTCCGGCGTGCCCATGCTGGAGAAAAAGTACGAGGGCCGGCCGGACTGGGAGGCCTATAAGGAAAAAACAAGCGTCTTCATACCGATGGCTCCACGAAGCTAATAAATCTGAACACAAAATATGATCGATAAAAGGAGTATAGTACGAGCCATGGATACATACGACTGGTACGGACAACTCGCGAAACCTGAGTGGGCACCGCCCGCCTGGCTCTTCGGACCGGTGTGGTCGGTGTTGTACGTCATCATCGCCATCAGCTTCGGCGCCGTGTTCCTCATGGCTGCGAAAAAGAAGATTCCGTTCGCCGCTGCGGTCCCCTTCATCATCAACCTCGCTGCCAACGCGGCCTTCACGCCGCTGCAGTTCGGATTGCGCAACAACGTCCTCGCGCTGCTGGATATCCTCGTCGTTCTCGGCACCATCGTGTGGGGCATAGTGGCGATTTGGAAACATGCGAAGTGGATCGCCTACGCGCAGATCCCCTACCTCCTGTGGGTCGGGTTCGCGACGGTGTTGCAGGCAACGGTGACGTGGATGAATCTTTAAGAGACTTCGTTCATCCAATCTTTCCTATTCAAACAGAACTCCGCCATGCGACGTGGCTGGCCGTTTTTGATGCTGCGATGATCGGAAAAACCCGTTTGCTTCATGCCTAGTTTCCTTAAAACATTGCCGCTGGCATCGTTCCCATCCACATGCGATGACACAATGGAATCCGCCTTCATCTCATCGAAGCAGAAACGGACTACTTCCTTCGCCGCTTCGGTGGCATAGCCTTTCTTCTGCTGCGTTGGATGAATCCAGTAGCCAATACCCCAGACGTTCCCGGGTAGTTCGGCCGCGTGCGATGTTTCGATGCGTCCTATAAATGCACCCGCATGGTCTTCTATGGTCCATACAAACCGCGTGCCCTTCTCCCAATCCACCAAGGCTTCATCGGTGAACTCATGCAGCTCATCATGATCCTTGGGAGGATTCCAGACGATAGGATCGGTGAAACCCGGCGTATGCGCCGCACTCCAAACATGATCACCATCATCGCGTGACAATTTTCGAAGAACAAGGCGCTCGGTGGTGAGGCGGTAGTCGGACATGGCTTCATTCTACACGCATTATTGAACACATTATGTGTTCGGTTTTTCTTTGATCCTCTTCAGCTCCGCCACGAGGATGAAGCTGACGATGACGAGCAGGAACCATGACCCGATAATGCCGATGTGCACGGCTTTCCACGCGTCCGCCTGGTGGCCGTACTGCCAGGCACCCAACCACGTCGCGATATTCTCCGCGATCCAGATGAACAGGCAGATGAGGAAGAAGGCGAGGACAACGGGCATCGATCGTCTGCGCGTCGTGTGGAAGACGACGTGCGCTTTCCAAAAGACGACGAAGAGTGAAGGGATGATGATCCACCGGATATCGGGAACGTACACGTTCGTGAAGAAGTTCAGGTAGATCGCCGCGCCGATGAGCCCCGTCCGCACGCGCGGCGGCCAGCCCGGGAGTTCGATGCGGAAGTAGCGCCACCCCTGCGTGAGGAAGCTCGCGACCGACGCGTACATGAATCCGCTGAAGAGCGGCACGCCCATCACTTTGGAATACGCGAACGCCGGGTACGACCACTGGCCGTGGTTCACCTTGTAGATTTCCATCACGATGCCGAGCAGGTGGAAGAGGCAGATCGTTTTCAACTCGTCCTTCGTTTCCATTCCGCTGAGATACAGGAACGCCTGCATGCCCAGGCACAAGAGCAGCAGGAAATCGTAGCGGGGCAGACCTTCGATGCCGACGTGCTTCGTGAAGAGCAGCACCGCGAAGATGTACACCGGGAACAAACACGACAGTGCGTTCTTCATCCCGAAGACCAGCAGCTCCTGGAAAAAACGGCGCACGCGCGAATGGGTCGGCTCCGGTTTCAACGTACGTTCCAGCCAGTGGGAAACAGCGGTCTGCATGGGAGAAGTGTAATCCGAAGATCCCCTACTATGAACAAATAATGTATTCGTACTTTATTTGGCCCTGACGCGGAAAAGGACGCCTGCCACCGCGTACCAGAAGGCGAAGCCGGCGCTGAGGACGAAGACTTTCAGGACCTGCGGCTCCTGCGCGAGATCCTGGTTGCCCGTGAGCCACGCGACCGTGGGAACCAGTAGCATGATGGCGGCCATGCAGAATGCGGTGATGGAAAGTCCGAGCGGCTTCAGGCGGGACAACGCGAGTCCGATGAACCCGACCGGCACGACGAGGAAGTACATCGCCGACGTGTTGTTCCCGTCCCCGATGATGCCGACGGCAAGGTTCACCCAGATGATGAAGAACGTGGTGACGGTGGCGATGGCCACGCCTGCCTTGTAGAACCTGCTCGCGGAATGCTTCGCGATGAGTTCGATGGTGAGGAACGTGACGAACAACAGCGCCCCCATGAAGAGGAAGCCGCCCACTCCCCAGTCCCAGCTTTCGACGGTGAGTTCGCCGATGGCGGGAAGCACGAGGATGCCGAGCGTGATGAGAAGCGGACGAAGGAAAGTCTTGGACATGAAGAGAAAGGAAAGAGATGAAACGTGTTCATGCAGGATTCCGGCGGAGGTCTCCGCGAAGGTCCAGAGTGCGAATGGAAGAACGGGCCGCCCCTCCCCTACCTTTTCCCGACACATATCCCCGAATGTCTGCATCATCCCCTCCCCGAACCGCTGCCGATATCCACGCGGGTACAGCTGTAGGAGCACCCCGTACGTTTTCCGATACCAACTTGGAACGACATCAGAACGCATACCCGAACATAAGGATCGATTTAGCTTTTGCGAGCGACACGACGTCGTCGTAGCGGGCGAGCTCCGCGGACAGCGCCTTCTGGCCCAGCGCCGTGAGGGCGTAGTACACGCGGCGTTCGTCGTCCATGTCCGGGTCCACTTTCTTCTCGCTCTCGCGCAGCAAACCGGCGTCGATCATGCGGCCGATGGAACCGTACAGCGTGCCGGGACCCATCTTCACCTTCCCCTGCGAATCCTCCTGCACCTGCTTCATGATGCCGTAGCCGTGCATTTCCTTGTGGGAGAGCGCGAGCAGGATGTGGAGAACGGCGGGAGTGAGCGGGGTGTGGTCGAGCTTGGTCATGGCCCGACTATATATCCGTTACGGATATAGTGCAAGAAAAATCACTAACTAGAATTAAGCAAGAAAAAGAGGATAATTGTTTACATGATAGAAGTATTTTTCTACTTGGTAGCAACTGCAGCTCTATTTTTTGGATTGATGGGTATTGAACAGGGTATAGAAAAATGGAAAGGCAAAGGCGATTTAGTTAATGGCCAACTTCTAGTGATCCTTGGCATCTTCGCACTGCTTTATGCTTGTTCTATTTATTTCTCATTATGAAAAAAGAATCTGAAGCTCATAAAGGACAGCATGCAGATTGTTATATATGTAAAAACAAAAAGGATTTTGAAATGCCTAGTGAAATCTATGCATCAATAGAAAGCAAAAACTTAGTGATTTTTGCAGGCGCAGGAATTTCTACAGAGAATAAGGCTGTACTTCCTTTAACTTTTTACCAAGAAACAAAAGATGATCTTGAGCTTCCTTTAAATTCTGATCATAGCTTCTCAGAAATTATGAGTAAGTATGAAGAAACTATGGGCAAAAAGGCTCTTGTACAAAAAATAAAACAAAGATTCGACTATATAGATTCGTTTCCTGAGCTGTATAGAAATGCAACTAGATTTCATAAAGAGTTATCTACGTTATTTTTTATCAAAGAAATAATCACTACTAATTGGGATGATTATTTTGAACGAGAATGTGGTGCAATTCCATTTGTAAGTGATTCTGATTTCGCATTCTGGGATTTGCCGGATAGGAAAGTTTTTAAATTACATGGCTCTATTAATAATTATGGTTCGATCGTTGCTACAAAAAGTGAATATAATAAAAAGTATAGACATTTAAGAGATGGGCTAATCGGAGCTAATTTAAAGTTATCGCTTGCTACAAAAACTATGGTTTTTGTAGGTTACTCATTTCAAGACGAAGATTTTAATAAAATTTATGAAACTCTATCGAAGCTAATTGGAAAAGTTATGCCGAAGATTTTTATTGTTTCACCTAATACTAAAGAAAAAGAAAAACTTAAAAAATTTAATGCTGTTGGAATCGATACGGATGCAACTTATTTCTTATCCAAGATAAGAGAGCATTACACTGATGAAAAATTTTTAACAAACGATGATAATTATCATGTCATTAAGTACAATTTAGAAAAAATACAAATAGAGCACGCAAAACTTGGAAAAGGAAAATATAACTTTAAAAAGAATCCCGAATCAATTTACTTAGCTTCGTATCAAGACGGCATTACTCATGCATTTGAGAGAATCTTAGTAAAAAGAAAAACGGGCGAATATTCTCACCTTCCTCATTTGGCACATTTAATTCACTCTTATGTTGCTGGAATTAAAAAACATAAAAGAGAGAATTCATACACTGATGTAGCTTACTGCGAAGGGTATATTGTGGGCTTAATGTGCATGCAATTTGGAACTCAAATGATTGGCCATTTTCCTATGTACTATCTGCATGGATATAAAAAACGAATCTTTACTGAATCTGAGTATTTAAGATTACGAAAAAAAGCTCAAAAAATGCATAAATCTTCTTATAAATTTGCAGTTCAATGGGTAAACAAAATTACAGCACCTGATACGGTATATCACCATCCACCTTATTTCTGATATTCATCTATTTCTACTCATGAAACTCACCTACTGGATCATCACCGGCCCCCTCTCCTTCTTCATCGTCGGCGTCGATTGCCTAAACTAATTTTATGTTTACGCAGGACAACTTCAGGCAACTTCAATCAATGGCTGATATCGAATTGCTATCACCCAAAGATTTCGAATGGTTCTGTAAGTTTTTCTTCGATAACTCAGGATATGAAAGCGTAGCTGTCACACAGAAACATGGTGAAAGGCAGGCAGACGGGGGAATAGATATAACCATGAGAAAAAGTGGTGAAAAAATTTACGTTCAATGCAAACGATGGGCTTTTGGTTTTGGTGCAGAAAATGTTTTGCCTGTTAGAGTTATCCGCGAATTGGGTGGATGCATGCTTAGGGACGATGTTCGAAAAGGAATTGTTATTACTACCTTGAAAATTGATGAACTAGGAAAAAGAGAGGCTGCCCTCATGAATATCGAGACTATGGGGCATGAAGAAATTTCAGCACAGATGAAATTCGTGACGCCGACATTCAATCAGGAAAAGCGAATCGGGTTCTTCAGGAAATTATTGGATGTGCTCTATCGAGCAATCCGTATCATTGTTTCGTTTTTCGTATTCCTAGTAATTGTCTCAATAATAATCACACTCATCTATAATTTTACGCGATAACAAAAAACCTTGTGATTGGCTCCATTCTCGGAATGACCCTTTAAGCCCTCTTCGGATCGAACTCGACCGCCCACTCGATGCCGTACTTGTCGCGGAACATCGCGCCATACGTGCTGCTGCGCATGACATACGGTAAGACCGCGCGGTTGGCGGCATTATCGTAAATCCGCTCACTGCGTTTCCTGTTTCCTCAGCCTGAGATACATATGGACGGACTGCTGCGGCAGGCGTTCGTTCGGGATGGACTCAAAACGTTCCGCGCGGGGGGTATCGCCGTCGAAGAGCATTTCCGTCACCATCGCCGCATCCTCGCGGTAGCTGTGCTCCAGCAGGCTGACGCCGTCGGCGTCCTTTGCTAGCAATGCCGCGCACATGGTGCGCACCTTGGGCTGGCTAACGTTGAACTTCAGCGGAAGATCCAGGATGCTCTTGTCGATCGCCAGTTGCCCTTTGCCATCCTTGTTCACGAGGCGATGGAACTGCTGGCGCCGTTCGTCCAGGATCAGCGGGGCGTTGAGAACGCGGAAGACTTCCTGATGAGTGGTCGCCAGCGTTTCCAGAAGCGGTTCGCTGTGCGAGACGACTTCCGTGAATTCCTCGCGCGTGGGCAGGCGCCCGACCTGCTTCATCCACTGGATGACGATGTGCTTCAGAACGATGAACTCGCTGCGCTTCGCGTTCGAAGCCGCGGACTGCATGATGAGCTTCCAACTGTCTATCTGCCCGCCGGTCACGGTCTGCGCGTACGTGCGTGCCGCGGGCAGCACCTGTGCGAACGCGGGCGTGGGAAACGCTTCCACCACGAGCTGGTTTAGGATCAGCTGGAGCTTGAGATCCGACAGCGCCTGTACGCCCTTCAGCGGGAGGCATTCCAGGGCCATGGCCGTTTCTTCCTCGGTCATGAACGAACCCTCGACCTTCGCCGGAGAGATGAGCGCGAGTTCCAAAGGATTTTCCAGGGGAGCCGACAGGCCGTAGGGCGGATGATCGATGCTTTGCTGCTTGAAACGCAAACACGCCTCCGTCATCATCCCCACTTCGTACGACGCCTTCTGGATTTTTCCCGCGCTGTCTGTGTCGGGCTGCGACATGGCTTCATACCCGTGCTCTTTTTCGAGACGGCGCAGGTCCGCACCCGTGAGGTGCACGTCGGGGTTGAAAGGCGGCAATTGCTTTGCGTACTCCATAAAGTCACCCATTGTGACGCCAATTTCCCGTTTGTAAATATCCCAAACACCGGCAAAAAGGCGAAAGGAATGATTTCATGAGGACGGAAACACGCTTATCCCCTCTGCGGATCGAACTCGACCACCCATTCGATACCGTACTTGTCACGGAACATCGCGGCGAAGGTACCCCACGGACTCTGGTCCATTGGCATCTCCACGCTGCCGCCCGCGGATAGTCCGTTGAAAATCTTCTCCGCCTCTTCCTTGCTATCGGCGAACACGGTGATCTTCGACCTGTTCTCGCTCTCGCTCACGGGCCCCATGGCGGACGGGACGTCGTTGGCCATCAACACGGTAGGGCCGACCTGCAGCGTGATGCGCATGATCTTCTCCGCTTCCGCCTCCATGCCGGGAATGCCCAGGTCCTTGAACCGGACGATGGGGCCGAACTCCCCGCCGAAGACGGACTTGTAGAAGGTGAACGCTTCCTCGGCGTTTCCGTTGAAGTTGATGTAGGGGTTGAGGGTGGGCATGCGGCGAGTATAGCATGGGCGATATGAAACCCTACGTCATCCTATTGCGCGGCATCAACGTCGGCGGGAACAGCATCCTGCCGATGGCGAAGCTGAAAACCTTTCTGGAGAAGCTGGGATTGGAAGACGTGCGGACGTACATCGCGAGCGGCAACGTGCTCGTCCGGTCGGACAAGACGCCCGCGCAGATCAAAGCAATGATCGAGAAAGAATTGCCAACGCTCTTCAAGAAAGGATCGCCGGTGATCACGGTGACGGTGCTCAGCCATGCGCAATTGAAAGCGATCGTGAAAAACAAACCGAAGGGATTCGGGGAGGAGCCGGCGACGTACCACAGCGACGTGATCTTCCTGATGGAAGGCACGGCGAAGAAGGCGATGGCCGCGTTCAGCCCCAACCCGGACGTGGATACCGTGTGGCCGGGGAAAGGTGCGATCTACTCGCAACGACTGAGTGCGCAGCGCACCAAGAGCCGGCTCAATAAGATCATGTCGACCCCCTTCTATAAGACGATGACCATCCGCACCTGGAACACGACGGTGAAACTGCTGGACTTGATGGAAAAAGCGGATGCCAGGGACTAAAATTACAGCATGGCTACGAAGAACATTTCCGGCGGCGTGGTACACGAGGTCCCCGCGGACCTGAAGAAGGCGCTGATGGCGGACAAGGAAGCGCTCGCGCACTGGGAAAGCCTCACTCCCCTTTCGCGCAACGAGTGGATCTGCTGGGTGGAGTACGTGAAGAAACCCGAAACGCGCGCGGACCACGTGAGGCGCGTGCCCGAGCAATTGAAGGAGGGCGACCGCCGCCCGTGCTGCTGGATCGGATGCATACATCGCACCGACAAAAAACTCAGCAGTACGCAGAAGTGGATACGGGGGAAGAACAAGAAGAAGTGAGGATTGGAAAGGATCCGATTTAATGGGGATTTGGATGGCGCCGCAATGGACATACGGCTATACTTGCCTTCTGCTCCGTGAAAACAGAGGCTCTCTCGAAGAACAAATAATGTATTCAATTTTTTAGCCTAGCCTTAGGGCTCTATCTCATATGGGGATGACAGGCTTCGACAGCGTGAATACGTTGGTTGTTATGCTTCGATCCGGGATGGCAACGGTTCCCGATACCCACTTGTTGCACCAATAGATGCAAAAACATCTGTACGCACGCTCGGCGCACGCTTCCAGTCTGCTCTCGCGAGCATGACCCCGGCATACGCTTTCGCTGCTTAAGTTTCCCCTTACCGGAAACGCGTCCCACCTTTGATCCTCGCTATTTGGATGGGGCGTCATTAGCGAGGTTGGCTTCCGCCTGATGCGACGGACGCCGGAATACAGCATCATCACTCACCCCGTCTCTTTGTTCCTTTCTTACCGGGCGTGAGAACGAAAGGTTCATGATCGTATGAGCTGCATCCATCCACGTTGGACCCGGGTTCAAGTCCCGGCATCTCCACCATATTGACAATATATTTAAATAGTATAATTTAACTCCATGGATTTGGAGTATAAGAAAGTCGTTGGCGACATTACCAACCTGAACTGGAAATCTTTGGAGGAGCCCCAATTGATGCGCCTGATGTACCTTTCCCGTGCCGCAGCCGTCGAATTCGCCGAAGCCTTGAGGGAAGGGCTAAAAGTGTATAAGCAAGACCCTGATTTACAGGGAATGGCACGCGGTGAATTGAAGACGGACAATTTGCGATTCTCCGATTACGAGAAACGCGGAGATCACTGGGAATTCCTCGATCACTTTTTAACAAAGGCAGGATATACACCCGATGCTGGCCTGAAAGATTCCGCCAACCGATACATCGAGACATGTAGGAAGATGGATTCCAAAGTACGTGCCCACACGGTCTTCAGCCGTGAGCACGAACTCGGCGCGATCTTTGATGCGATTCTTCAGAACGAACATTGGACGACTGAAACATTGCTCGCCTACAGACATTTCATGGAAAGACACATCCAGTTGGATACCGAAGAAGGCGGGCATGGCGACGCAGTCTCAAAATATCCGATCGACGATTCCGTTTTGCCCTTCTATCAGGCGCGTTTGGATATGTATCGCGTCATTCCAGAATTATTTCAAAAATAATCGGGTGAAATAATAGCATGCCATTGCATGATGAATTTTTGTAAGCGGTTCCACTCAAATTGAATCCTTTCCACCAATTTCAAATGACACCCGAACGCATTGCATACGATGCGTTTTTTCGTCAGGCCATCGGCAACGAAACCGTCACGGTCGTCCCCTTTCCTTCCTTGCTGTCGATAGAGATCCTGCCGCCCGCGCGCTCCACGTTGCCCCTTACGATGTAGAGCCCCAGACCCGTGCCGTCCGGCTTCATCGTGTATGCGTTGGATGCGCGGAAGAATTCCTTGAAGATATTCGCAACATCCTTCGCGGGTATGCCGCAACCGCTGTCCTGCACGGTCAGCTCGGCGAATCCGTTGTGCCTGCGCAATGCCACGCGGATCTTGCCGTGCACCGGGGAAAAACCGATAGCGTTGTCGAGCAGTTCCTGGACCACCGCGGCGATCATCTTCTCATCGATGCGGATGGGCGGTACGTCTTCCAAGGAAATTTCCAGCGCTTGCTCCATGCTGGCCAGGCGCGGTGCCGCCAGTTTGGCGACGTTGCGGATGACGGGCGCCAGATCCACCGGTTTCGCTTCATACGTCAGCATTCCCTCGTGGATCTGATCCACCACATGCAATTCCTGCAGGATGAAGTCGATGCGATTGATGGCATCGTTCACGTTGTCCGCGTGCTGCGTGAGCGATTGGTCATCCGCGTTTTTCTTGAACACGTCGCTGTCGCGCAACATCTCCAAGGACCACTTGAGGATCGTGATGGGCTGGCCGAGCTGGTGGAACGTAAGGCGCAGTAGGCCCGATCTTTCGCGATTCATCTCCAGAAGCGACTGCAGTTTGCGGGAGCGAAGGAAGAGGATGATGGTGCCTGTCAGGAGGAATCCGGCGAGCAGCACGAGCAAGAAGGCAATGGGAGAGAAGATGCGCGTGGAGAGTTCCTTGTAGTGCCCGATGTCGATATCCACTCCCAGGACGGCGATTGTCTTCCCCTTGGAATTCCTCACGGGAGCGAACCCGGACATGTACGTTCCCCACTGGTCGGAATAGGGTTCGTCCACGATGACGGTGCGTTGCATCGCCTCGGGGATTTGGGGGATTTCTGAAACGTCGTATGGCGTGCCCGGAGGCGCCAGTTCGTCTTCCTCATCGATCGTGCCGTCTTCGTTGAGGTCGTAGTACGGCGGGAACGGGTTCAGGGAATCCGCATCGGAAACGAATGCGAACGTGGCGGGATCCTGGGTGGGACGCAGAATGTAGATGAAGCGAATGTCGGGATTGTCAGCACGTACGCGATCGAGGAGCAGCACGGACCGGCGGTACGTCTTCGTCGAAGCATCTTTGGGTTCGCGGATGCTTTCCAATTCCATGGATTCGAAGAGCAGTGCGGAGTTGGAAGCCAAAAGGCGCAGGCGCTCCTTCAGCTCGCTTTCCATCAGGTTTTTCCCCTGGTAGAAAAAGACCCCTCCCATCGCGCCGATGACCGTGACGATCAGCACGGAAATCGAAATGACGGACTTGCTCTCGCGGAGATAGCGCACGATGTGTTTCATAAAATGAATCATGCGACTCCTGGAAGGGTAATACTGACTTTGGTTCCCACGTCCTCGATGCTTTCCACCGCGATGGTTCCGTTCATGCCGTCCACGATGCCCTTGCAAATGTAGAGGCCGAGACCGTTTCCATCCGGCTTGTGCAGGCGGGCGTTCTTGCCGCGCATGTACTTCTCGAAGAGGCGGGGCATGTCATCGGTCGGGATGCCGCAACCGTGATCCTGGATATCGATGTGGATGGTGCGGTGGATGGGATGCACGCGCACGTCGACCGTGCAAGCCTTGTTGGAATACGCGATCGCGTTGCCGATCACTTCGGACAGCAGTACGCGCAGGTATTCCCTATCGGCAAGAACCTTGATGTAGTCATCACACTGGATAGTCAGCTGTTGCTGCGACGCCTCCAGGATCGTCTTATACTTCTGGGCTACCTCCTTCAGGAGCGAAGACACTTCGGTGGGCTGGATCTTGAACTCGATGGAACCGAGGTCGATCTTCTCCGCGAACTGCAGCGTGTCGATGATGCCGTTGAGGCGGCGCAGGCCCTCGTTCATGGTCGTGATGTGTTCCGGCACGACGTGCTCCAGTTGCTGCAGCGTTAGGTTGTCACTCAGCGTTTCCAGCGACCACTGCATGATGGTGATCGGCTCGCCGAGCTGGTGGAACGTAAGCTGCAGAAGCCCGGAACGTTCCTTGTCGATCTTCCGCAGAGACTCCACGTTGTGCAGGTTCCACATGTAGAGGAGGTATCCCGCGACCAGGAATCCGGAGAGGATGACAAGCAACAGGATGGACGGCGAGATGACGCTGCGCGAGAGGCGGAAGAAATTCCCCGCGTCCATGTCGATGCCGAGTATGGCGACTGCCTTGCCGTTGGCGTCGAAGATGGGGGCGTAGCCCGAAATGTAGCTTCCCCAGCGATCCTCGGTGATTTCCTGGTCCGTGACGGGCTTGGCGAAGCCGTCGGTACGAAGCGGCAGGTAGGAATCGTCGCTGATGTCATATTCCTCGCCGGGCAGGCCGGGAGCTTCATCGTCATCCACGGTGCCGTTTCCGTTGTCATCCAATTCCTCCTTGGTAAGGGCGCTATCCGCGTCGATGACGAAGGCGAGCGTGCCCGGATCCTCCGTCTTGCGCATGACATACGCGAATAGGATGAGCGGGTCCTGCGTGCGGATGGCCTGCACTTCCTTCAAGAGCTTTCGGAACGCGGGCGAATCGATATCTTCCTCGCCGCGCACCCGTTGCACGAGGGCGGGGTCGATATGCAACGCCCCCACCGCGGCAGTGACGCGCAGGTGTTCGCGCAGCTGGTTCTTCATGAGTTCCTCGCTGCGTGCGAAGAGGAGGTATCCCATCAGCACCGCGCCAATCACCACGACGAACGGCGCCAGGAAAATACGCAGGCGCTCCCCCTTCGTAATGGAAGAGAAGAAGAATCCCAGCCAGGTGTTGCGGGTTTTCATCTTCATGTGAGAGGCAGAATGATGCGGATGTGCGTTCCCTTTCCCAGCTTGCTGCTAAGCGTGATGGTCCCGCCCGCATGCTCGACGATGCCCTTGGCGATGTACAAGCCGAGGCCGTTGCCCACGGGCTTGCGCTTCATTGCGTCGCGCCCGCGCTTGAACTTCTCGAACACGGCGTTCACCTCGTCGGGTGCGATGCCATATCCCGTATCGATGACATCGATCAATGCCTTGTTGCCTTTGCGGGAAAGCTGAACATCGATGTGCGCTCCCGCAGGCGAGTACATGTGTGCGTTTTCAATAAGCTCGCTGATGACCCCGCCGATCAGCTTCGGATCGATCGAAAGGGCGGGCACATCGCCGTTTTGCCCGAACGAAATTACCTGGTTACTCTTCAGCAGATCCGGCTTCATTTCGTCGATCGAATGCTGGATCACATCGGCGATCGACGTTGTGACCGGATGGTACGAGATGCTGCCTTTGGAAAGGTGGTTCGCGCTATGCAGCGACTGGATGATCATGTCCATACGGTCGATACCGTGCTGCATCTCTTCGCAGACTCCGTTCTTGTCGCAGAACTTGCCGCCGTCCTTGTCGCGCAAAATCTCCAACCACCACTTGAACGTGGCGAGAGGCATGCCAAGCTGGTGCGTAGCAAGATCAAGCAACTCGGTTCTTTCGTTATCCAGCTGCTTCAACGTCTCTATGTTTCGGCGGTTCCACATGTACTGGATGTACGACGCAAGGATGATTCCCGCCAACATCAAAAGCAGCAGCGCAATGGGAGAGAAAATACTCTGCGAGATTGAGACGAACTTGCCAGCGTCCATGTCGATGCCAAGGACGGCGATGATCGCTCCCGAAGCGTCTCGAATGGGAGCGTATCCGGAAATGGAAGCGCCCCACTTGTCCCTGAGTATTTCCGCGTCGACAGCCGGACCCTTGAAGGCTTCCTCGCGCAGCGCGATGAAATTCCCTGCCGATACGTCGTATAGCTCGCCGGGCAGACCGGGAGCCTCGTCGTCATCCACCGTTCCGTTCCCGTTCACGTCGAGTTCCGCGTCGCTGAGGCCGCTATCCGCGTCAATGACGAATGCGAGCATGTTCGGATCATCCGTCCTGCGCATGATGTACGCGTACAGGATCATGTCATCGCTCATGCGGACATGGCGCATCTGTTCCAACAGGGCCTTGAACGCCGGCGAGCCGATGTCACCCTCGTCTTTCACGGCTGCCACCAATGCGGGATCGATGATGTGCGAAGCGACCGTTGCGGTGGTGCGCAGGTGATCCTTCAATTCCTCCTGCATGATGTGCTGACCGCGTGAGAAAAAATACAAACCCAGCACCGCGGCGCAGGAGAGCACGACGATGGGAACGAGGATGAATCGGATCCGCTTCCAGAGGCCTGCAATCGTATTTTTTGCGCTCATTTTGTTTTCTCCTAATTATAGCAGAAAAAGGCATCCTTTGCACCATCTTGGAATGCCCAATATCGTTGTTATTCCTCGTTGAAATCGCCCAACTTGGCGATTCGCACGGGGTGCTTCAGTTTCTTCATGGCCTTGGCTTCTATCTGGCGGATGCGCTCGCGCGTGACGCCGAATACCTGTCCGCATTCCTCCAGCGTGTAAGGGACGCCATCGCCGAGTCCGTTTCGCAAGATGATGATCTGGCGCTCGCGGTACGTCAGCGTTTTTAGCATAGCGCCCATCCTCTCGCTCAAATGAACCAAATCACTTTCCGCCAATCCGGACGTATTTCCCTTCTCTTCCTCCGGAACAAAATCCCCGAAGCGCTGTTCGCTGTCCTGACTCCCGAACGGGGAATCCATCGAGATCATGTTCGAGCTCATACGCATGACCTTCTCCGCTTCTTCCACTTTGATGCCGACGGCTTCCGCGATTTCCTCCATTTTCGGCCTCCTTCCAAGTTTCTGCTCCAGCTCGTTGCGCACCCTCCTCACGGTTCCGACGAGACCGTGCATGTGCACCGGAATGCGGATCGTGCGGGACTTGTCCGCTATGGCGCGCGTGATCGCCTGGCGGATCCACCACGTGGCATACGTGGAGAATTTGAAGCCGCGTTCGTGTTCGTACTTATCCACGGCGCGCATGAGACCGGTGTTTCCCTCGGAGATGACATCCATGAACGAAAGCCCCCTGTTGCGATACTTTTTCGCAATCGATACGACGAGGCGCAGGCTCGCCGCGGACATTTTCCTGCGCATTTCAAGAAGGTCGGACTCCGGCCCGCTCAGGCTTTCCATCATTTGCGCGAACTCGTCCGCCATCGCCTGGGCGGCTTCTTCCTCATTGGCATTCTCATCCTTGGCCATGAAATTCGTTTCGCTCTTGAGTTGGTCATGGATTTCCAGGAGGCGATCCTGCTTGATGCCCGATTCGGTGAGCAGGACCGCTATCTTGCCGGACCTGTACGCGATTTCCTGTTCGATCTTGGCACGGAGCTTTGACTCCGGAGAAAGCCCGCGAAGACGAAGCATCTCCGACTCGTTCGTTTCGATCAGGCGCTTGGCTGTTGGGAGGTTCGCGGCGATCAGCAGGCGCATCTTTTCCTTCTGCGCCATCTCGTCGTTCGGCACGTCGATGATCGTATCGAAACGCTCGTCCCCGTTGAGCGCGCCCTGCACCAGCCCGAAGAGTTTTTTCTGAGCGGGAAGGAAAGACAGCAGCTTCGTGTTGTATTCCAAGCGCCGGTCCTCGATCGCTTTCGCAAGTTCGATTTCCTCCTGCCTGCTCAACAAAGGAATGCGGCCGATCTCGGTAAGATACATCCGAATGGGATCATCGTTGAATTCGGCATTTTGCTGGTAAGCAGCGACACCCTCTTCATCCGATGCATCTTCGCGCTCTTCCCCGCCTTTCTTTTTCTTCCTTTTTTCAGAACTGACGAATTCCTCTCCCCCTTCGAACAGCCGGAGGAGGCCCTCGTCGTCTTGGGGCTGGTCGAAATGGAATGATGCGAGCGACATAGCAGCACTTTATAGTCCTTTGTAGCGTATACGGCAAGATTTCCCCGCCT
>CAZSMX010000011.1:18115-28715 GCA_964608325.1 uncultured Candidatus Peribacteria bacterium | reverse complement strand
CTGCGGGCGAGAAGCGTCACAAAGAGGCCGATCGCTCCGGCGATCATGAACACCAGCGCGATGCCGCGGCCCATTCCCACTCCAAACCAGCTGCCGATCAATTGCACTCCCGCGCCTGTGGTCATAAACGGGATGAAGATGAACTGCGCGATGGGGCCGATGAGAAATGCCGTGACGGGCGAGGCTGACAACTCTACGCTCTGCGCGAAGCCGAACACGCGGCCCTGGCGCTCCAGCGGCACCACGCGCTGCACGATGGTCTGTTCCGTTGCCTCGATGAACGGCATGCAGAACACCCAGATGAGGATGCCCGCGGCAAGCAGCCAGATGTTCGGCTGGATGACGAAGAAGATACAGGTGGTCCAGGTGATGGTGTTGATGAGGAAGAGCATCTTGAGTGGCGTGGGGCCGAGTCCTTTTTTCGCGATGTACAAGCCGCTCAGGATGAATCCGCAGCTCAGCACGCCCCACAGTATTCCCCACGTTTGCACTGACACAAGTGACAGGCCGTACGCGTCCATGAGTGCCATGAACACACCGCCTAGGAAATTGTTGAAGGTCGTGAAGAAGATGAGGGAGAAGAGGCCCGGGACACCCTTGATCGCTTTGATCGTTCCCTTTACGTCCACCTTCTTTGGCTTTTCCGCCGTGTGGACAATGTCTTTTTCCGGGATGTCGATGTAAAGGAGAAATACGATCGCAATGATCATAAGTATCACACCGGACAAAAGTACCCAGAACATACTGGAGAATCCGAGAGCGAGACCGGAGAGGATACCCGCGCCGGAGGTGGAGACGCCCATCACCATGCCGGACATGCCGTTCGCCTTGTCGCGTTCGTCCGCTGGGATAAGTAAGGTCACCAGCGTGGGCAGGGCGATCACGCGGATGTTGCCCGCGGTAACGCCGCCGATGACCAGTGCCGCGATGATCCATACGGCTGGATTCGTCACCGAGCGGAATGATTCGTCCGGTAGGAAAGCCACTAAAGCGAGCGCGGCGGAGAAGAGGATGAGGGTCGCGACGCTGGAGATGAGCATCGCCGTCTTCTTCTTGTGATGGTCCACGATGGAACCCAGCCAGAACCCGCCTAAGGAAGAGACGACAGTGAAGGCGCCTCCCATGATCGATGTCGTAAGGACGGATGTTGTTTCAAGATAGAGCCAGAACGTCATGGCAAACCAAACGAACGCGCTCGTCACGGATACAAGCACGGTGTTGCCCATCACGAGGTAGAACGCGCGCATAGCCCGCGCAGTGTAGCGCTTCCACAAGCCCTCCGACAGCGTTTGGGAGGAGATTTTTCATGTCTTTGTTACATTGGAAAGCAACTGTTGGTACAAGCAGTGCTTTGCAATTTGGGTTAAACGCCTAATTGCACATGGAAATGAGCTGGAATACCATTATTCTTGTGCTAGGATACGCGGGCCTGAATTGGGGAATCGCCAAGTGGTAAGGCAACCGCCTCTGGAGCGGTCATTCGGGGGTTCGAATCCCTCTTCCCCAGCCACGTCATTCGCGAATGACGTGGCCAGCCATTTCCGCCGTCTATTCAGGGGTACACGAGGGTTATCTCATCCTTAAGGGTAAAACCGCCGCTTTTGCCTTCAAAGGCGATCATGATGCTTTTGTTTTCCAGGCTGATCGCGCCGTCAATCGTGCCCTGAAGCGGTATATTCAGCAAAAACCGTTTGCAGATGCCGGATACCGTTGCACTGATACGGCCGTCGCCCCTGGTGATTCCCTCGATGGTTCCTTCGCACGCGCCGGAAAGGAATCCCGATACGGCGCCTCGTTCCAAGGGGGCGTGCATCGTGACGTTTACCGTATCATCGCCGAAAACATAGGTCCCGGTCGCAGTCACGGTATTCGCGCGCGGTGCCCCGGGTTTCTCGTGGACGTATGTTTTCCTGAGTGCGGCATTGACGCCGATTCCCAATGCGACGACCGCCAGCAGAACCATGGGAACGGATTTCCATCCGGAAAGAAGATGCATGCGGGCCATTCAATCATTTCCTTGAAAAAGATCAACAAACGGGGCTTGCCGTGGTATCATCAAGCTTCACCAAATCCTCTTCCACTGATTTCCCATGGCACAGCAGATTACCGTCCAAACGACCGTCCAAGCCCCCCTATCCAAGGTATGGCAGCTGTGGACCGAGCCCGAGCACATCATGCAATGGAACAACGCCTCGCCGGACTGGCATACGCCCAGCGCCACCAATGACCTGCGCACCGGGGGATCGTTCACGAGCCGCATGGAGGCGAAAGACGGAAGCGCCGGATTTGATTTCGGAGGCGTCTATTCCGAAGTCATCGACGGGCAGAAGATCGCCTACGAGATGAGCGACGGACGCAAGGTGGAGATTCTCTTCCAGGAAAAGGACGGCGCCACCACCGTCACCGAAACGTTCGATGCCGAGACCGAGAACTCCGTTGAAATGCAGAAGGCCGGATGGCAGTCCATCATCGATAATTTTAAATCCTACGTCGAAGCCAATTAACCCTCCCCAACCCCTCCCATGAAACACGAAATAGTCGCACGTCCCAGCTACAGCGCATTGCGCGTCCTCCTGGATAACGGCGAAAAGATCCACACCGAATCCGGCGCCATGCTCGCCATGGACGCGGGTGCTTCCATAGAAGGAAGTATGAAGGGCGGCTTCCTGCAGGCGTTGAAGCGCACGGTCCTAACCAGCGAGAGCTTCTTCGTCACCACCGTCACGGCGAATGCCAACGACACCGAAGTGATGCTCGCTCCGCGCGCGCCCGGGGACATCGAGTCCATCGAGTTGAACGGAGGCGAGTTCATCGTGCAGGGAGGTTCGTACCTGGCGGGAACGGATGGCGTGGTCACCGACGCGAAGTTCACGGGATGGAAGGGATTCCTCAGCGGCGAGGGCATCTTCATGGTGAAGGCGTCCGGCAAGGGAACGCTCTTCGTTTCCAGTTTCGGCGGCATCATCAAGAAAGAACTGAAGAAAGGGGAGAAGTTCACGGTCGACAACGGACACATCGTCGCGTTTTCGGGAACGTTGAATTACGAAATCCACCGCGTGGGCGAGGGCGTTGCGAATATGGTGACGACGGGCGAGGGATTGGCCTGCACCTTCGAGGGCGAGGGCGCAATCTACCTCCAGACCCGCAATCTCCAGTCGTTTGCCGAAAGCCTGAACCCGTTCCTGCGCGATCGCTCGGCCAGCCAGGGCCAGGGATTCCTGGGGCAGATCATGGGAGGGTGAGCACGTATCCGAGGGGAGAGAGGGCGACTTCCTTTATATAGCCTCTTTTCCGCAGAGCGAATGTAAGGGAAAGTAGTCTCTTAGACGGTTGATTTTTTTCACATATGTGTGTATACGAAGCCGTCATTCTCCCCAAATTCCCATGAATACAGCGATTTCTTCCGATGACACCCAGGTACGTACGCATTCCTTCCAAGGGCAGGACGAAATCTTGGCACTGGAGGAAAAAGAAGAAGCGCGGCTAAGCGTCGCCAAGAAAAAATTCGAAGAAGAAGAGGCGAAAGCGCGCGTAGCCGAGGAAGAGAAGAGAAAAATCGCGGAACAAGTCGCCAAGGATAATTCCCGTTCTATTTTGCAGCGCGTAGCCGAGACGGATATAGCGGCCATCGCGGACGAGCACGAGGCGAAGGCAAAGAAGGAGTGCGGGGATTTGCAGAAGTCATTTGATTCCCGGGTCGAAGCGACAGTTGAATCCCTCGTCGATTCGATTCTTTCATCCGGATTACCCCACTGATACAGCCGTATGGCAATCGTCCGCATGCAAAAAGTGGCTATCGTGACTCCTCGCAGTTTGCAGGAGGACGTTCTCGCGAGCGTGCAGGAGGCGGGCATGGTGGAGGTAGCCGTATCTGATGCGTTGGCTGGCGGTGCAGTAGACCATTCCGAAGCGAACTTCCGCATCGCGGAACTAGACTATGCGATCGCGACGCTGCGCGATATCGCGCCCAAGGAGGTGCAATCGCAGGTAGCCCGCCCGGTGACGGAGGAGGACGTTCTTGCCGCATCAAGTTCCGCCGACGTGCGGGGCATCGTCGATGAATTGCATTCCCTGGAGGCGGACGACGAAGAGGCGCGTCGCGATGCGCAGGCAGCCGAACAGACGAAGGAAACGCTGGCTCCGTGGCGCTCGTACGACCTTCCCCTGGAGTCGGTTCGCGAAACTCGCACGACGAAGCGGTTGTTCGGCTTGCTGCCGCCGCCCGCCGTAGTTTCTTTCAAGGCCGAAATGGAATCGCGTTTGCCGCGCTGCTCGGTGCGTGCGATCGGGGAAGGGGAGTCATCCATCCTCGAGGTGATCGCATGGAAGGATGATCTGGTGAAATTCGAGGAGATGGCCACGCGCTTCGGCTGGACGACGGTCGAGCCGCCCGCAGGTCACGGTTTTGTGTCGGCGTTGTACGAAGAAGCCCTCATTCGTACGCAAGAGGCGCAGCAGACGCTCCAGAAAAACGCGCAGCGCAGGATCGCCCTTTCCGCCCAGCTTCCCGCACTCTCCCGCGTGAAAACATTCACCCAGTGGCTGCATGCGAAGCAATCGGCGCGAGAAACGCTTCTGCTCACCAACCGCACGTCGACTCTTATCGGATGGATGCCAAGCAGGCAGATTAACGAATTGTCTTCCAAATTGAGGAAGATCGATCCCGCCGTCGTGCTGCTGCACGTGGAACCGAAGGAAGGGGAGGAGGCGCCGGTACTTTTGAAAAATAAGGTATGGGTTACGCCGTTCCAGAGCGTCACGACGCTCTACGGATTGCCGTTGTCTTCCGAGATGGATCCCACGTCCGCGCTGTCCCCGTTCTTCGCGCTGTTCTTTGCCCTCTGCCTCACGGACGGGGGATACGGTCTCGCGCTCACGCTCATCATGGGTACGGTCCTGCTGCTCAAGAAGCCGACGCCCGAGCAGTCCCCGCTCCTGTGGACCCTGTTCTTGAGCGGTATCGTATCCATCCTCGTCGGCATTCCCTTCGGAGGATGGTTCGGCCTCACGCCGGAGCAGGCGCCATCGTTCATGACGGAGACCCGTGCCGACGGAGTCATGTGGTTCCGTGGACAGGTGTGGAATCTCGGCAAGCAGGACGGCATCACCTTCCTGCAGAACCTCGCGCTGGCGTTGGGTATCACGCATTTGTTCTTCGGCATGTTCCTCGCCGGATGGCACAAGTGGATCCATGGCGCGAAGGCCGAGGCGTTCTGGGTCAACTTCACGAGCCATCTCCTGTTGGGCGCCGCCCTGTTCGCCGCGTTCGCCCCGGCCGATCTGAAGCAGGTCGCCACCTATGTCCTGTATGCGGTCGTCGCCTTGAATATCTGGGGTAAGGGGTATGGTTCGGCGTGGTACATCCGGCCCATCATGGGATTCCTCGGACTCATGAACTTCGCCATCGGATTGCTCAGCAACGGCCTCAGCTACTTGCGCATCCTCGCACTCGGACTCGTGACCGGAGCCATGGCGCTCGCGGTGAACAAAGTCGCGGAGGAGATGGGCAAGCTGTTCCCCGTGTATCTCGCCATCCCCGTCATGATCGTCATTGCCATCGGGGGTCACACGGTCAGCATCGCGCTCAATACGTTGGGAAGTTTCATCCATGCGGGGCGCCTCCAATTCATCGAATTCTTCGGACAGTTCTTCGAGGGCGGCGGCAGGCCGTTTTCCCCGTTGTCCCGTCCGACGAAGCAGTCCTGATTTCCTTTGTTATTCCTTTCTTACTTCCTTTCTCTTCCACTGTTATGAAACAGTTTTCTCTCTCCAAGGGCGCCGCTGCGATCGCAGGATCCGCCCTCATGCTTCTCCCCTCCCTCGCGTTCGCGCAGGAGCAGGTCGCCGATGCGGTTGCCACGACCGGCACGTCGGTTGTTACGGGTTCCCAGCTCGCGTTGCTCATCGCCTTCATCGGCGCTGGCATGGCGACCATCCTTCCGTGCATCGGCTCCATCCTCGGAGTCAGCATGATCGGACAGGCAGGTTCCGGACTCCTCTCGGAAAAGCCGGATCTCGCGGGCAAGGTCATTACGCTCGCCGTCCTCCCGGGTTCCCAGGGTCTGTACGGAATGGTTATCTCGCTTCTTTTCATCTTCTCCTACGGAACCGTGATCTCCGGCGAAGTGCCGCTCTCGCTTACGCAGGGATTCATCCTGTTCGCCGCGTTCATCCCGGTTACGGTGACGTGTCTCACGTCCGCCCCGTACCAGGCGAAGGTCTGTACGTCCGGTCTTAGCATGCTTGCCAAGGACGGCCGCCTCGCAGGACGCGTCATCACGCTCGCTGCCCTCGTCGAAACGTACGCCCTCCTCGGCTTCCTTATCTCGTTCTTCATGTTGAACGCGTTCCAGACGAGCATCGCCTAATTCCTTTCTTCCTTTCCCATGCCTTTCCACGATCTCCTCAACGCCATTGTGTCCCAAACGGATGCGGATATCGCACGCCTGAAGGATGCGCATGCCAAACGCGTCGAAGCGTTGAGGCGCGAAACGAAGGAGTGGATCGCCGAGCGCGAACAGGACATCGTCCGCCGGACGAACGACCGAAAGAACGAGCTGTTCGCGAAAGCGGAAGCACACGCCTTCCAGGAGCGCCGCCGCAAGGTGACGCAAATGAAGAGCGACCTGCTCGATGCCGTCTACGATAGGACGGTGGATGCGCTTGCAGGACTTCCCTCCGCCAAGGCGGAGAAACTGTTGGAAGCGCTGCTCGACGGCATTCCCGGTTCCGGCGTCATCCGTCCAACCGCCGCGCATCGCGCGATCCTCAAGAAAATCGCGGATAAGCGCTTCACGCTCGGCGAGGACGTTCCCGGAAAAGGAGGCTTCCTCTTCCAGGGCGAGCACGAGGAGCGCGACTGCACCTACGAGAATCTCGTACAGAACGTCTTCCGTCCGCGCACGGAAATGCAAACCCTCCGCACCCTTTTCTCTTCTTCCCGATAATGGCATTGCTTGAAGCAAGCGTCGGCCAACACTTTGCGTTCGCTACCGGACGCACTGCGGTGCTGCAGCAACTGCTGCTGGCACAGTCCGACGTGGACCGCCTTCTGGGCAGCCATGACCTCGCGGAATGCGAAAGGATCATGACGGAGCTGAAACTGACGAGCAGGCTCGGCGCACTCCCGGAGAACGCGGATGCGTTGCTGGCCATGCTGGAGCAGTGGGTACGCAAGGAGGCCGATTCCATGGCTCCGGAGAGCAAGCGCCCCGTCTTCGATATCCTGTGGATGGACGGGGATTTGCCGTTCCTCGCGTATTTCCTGAAGAAACACCACGGCCTCACGAGTCCCGTGAGCGCCAAGCCGGAACGGGGCGTCACGTCGTTCGATACTGCGCTCGTGGAAACGCTCGTGGCGGACGGATCGGCCCATGCGTCGCTCCCCGCGGCGCTCGTCGCATTCGTCGGGCAAACGAAAACACTCCAGAACCCGGCGGCCGCTTCCATCGATGTCCTTGCGATGCAATACATCGCGGACCGTCAGTTGGCCCTGGCCAAGGAAAGCGGCAGCAAAGATATCCTCGGGTACGTGCGGCACCGCATCGATCTCACGAATATCCGTACCGCGGTGCGCCTTATCAACGGCGGTGTTGGGGATGTCGCCCCGTCGCTTCTGAAAGGAGGGCTCATGCCGGTCGCGTCGTTCGGTTCCACGCAGGAATCCCTGCGCGCGGCGGTCTCGCGATCCCCGTATTACGCCATCCTGGGAAACGATGTCTTCGATCTCGCGAAAGACGCCGTGCTGTTCGAGCGCGCCTCCGCGCGTATCACGGCAGGCGATATAGGACGCATGTGGAGCGTGCCTCTCACGGTCGAACCGGCATTCGCCTTCGCGGCGATCGCGTTGGCGCATATCCGCCTCATCCGCTTCATCTTCATCGGGAAGCGCAACCAACTGTCCCCCCAGGAAATCAAGCGCGTGCTTCCGCCGTTCCTGCCTTCCACCCATTATTCCGCCTGATCATGTCCACCTATCGCATCGCCATCGTCGGCCCGCAGGAATCCATCTCGGGTTTCGCGTTGCTGGGCGTGGACACCGTTCCGGTCAATACGCCGCAGGAGGGGATCGCCGCCCTGCATCGCCTGAAGAAAGACGCTGTGGAAGAGCGCGGCATCGCACGCAACGTCTACGGAATCGTGTTCGCGACGGAAGACATCATGTCCGCCCTGAGTCCCGATGACGAACGACGCCTCTCGCGCGGCGCACTCCCGGCCATCATTCCGCTGCCCGCCGTCGCGGGCGGGACGGGCTACGGGCTCGAGCGCCTCAAGAAAATCACCGAGCACGCCATCGGCTCGAACATCCTCCAGTAATTCCCACTTTCCATTCTCCATTCTCTTATGTCCGCAACCATTATCAAAGTTTCCGGCCCGCTCGTCGTCGCCAAAGGAATGTCCAAGGCGAAGATGTACGAAGTCGTCCGCGTGGCCGAAGAGCGCCTGATCGGCGAAGTCATCGAGTTGCACGGCGACCAGGCGTCTATCCAGGTCTACGAGGAAACATCCGGCATCAAGCCGGGTGCTCCGGTGGAACTCACGGGCGCCACCCTCAGCGTCGAACTCGCCCCGGGTCTTATGACCTCTATCTACGACGGTATCCAGCGTCCGTTGGAGCTCATCGAAAAGGAGGCGAAGAGCCCGTACATCACGCGCGGTATTTCCGTCCCGGGAATCAGCCGCACGCAGAAGTGGGATTTCGAAGCGGTCGCGAAGAAGGGGGACGAAGTGGCGCAGGGAGACGTGCTTGGCACCGTCCAGGAAACGACCCTTATTTTGCATAAAGTGATGGTCCCGCCGGGTATCAAGGGAACTGTGAAATCGATCAAGTCCGGCAGCCATGTCATCGAAGACGTTATCGCCGTCATCGAGACGGACAAAGGCGACGTCGACGTGTGCATGCTCCAGAAGTGGCCGATCCGCATGGCGCGTCCGACCAAGAGAAAACTGCTTCCCACCGAACCTCTCGCAACAGGAACGCGCATCCTCGATACGCTCTTCCCCATCGCCAAGGGCGGCGCGGGAGCGATCCCGGGGCCGTTCGGAGCCGGAAAGACCGTGGCGCAGCAGGGACTCGCGAAGTACTGCGACGCCCAGGTGATCGTGTACATCGGTTGCGGCGAGCGCGGAAACGAAATGACGGAAGTGCTCACGGAATTCCCGCACCTCATCGATCCGAACTCCGGCGAACCCCTCATGAAGCGCACCATCCTCGTCGCCAACACGTCGAACATGCCGGTGGCGGCGCGCGAAGCATCCGTCTACACGGGTATCACCATCGCCGAGTATTACCGCGACATGGGCTACGACGTCGCCTTGATGGCCGACTCCACGTCCCGCTGGGCGGAAGCCATGCGCGAAATGTCCGGACGCTTGGAAGAAATGCCGGGTGAGGAAGGATATCCCGCGTATCTCGGATCCCGCACCGCGGGCTTCTACGAGCGCGCGGGTGTCGTCGAATGCTTGGGCAATGACGACCGCAAGGGGTCCCTCACCGTCATCGGCGCCGTGTCGCCTCCGGGAGGAGACTTCTCCGAGCCGGTGACGCAGAACACGCTCCGCGTGACCAAGGTCTTCTGGGCACTCGACGCGAAGCTCGCGTACCGTCGTCACTTCCCCGCCATCAACTGGCTCCAGAGCTACACGCTCTACGCCGATAACCTCCGTGATTTCTACGCCTCGAAGGTCTCCCAGACATTCATGAGCAACCGCGAGCGCGCCCTCTCCATGCTCCAGCAGGAAAGCAAGCTGGAGGAAATCGTTCGTCTCGTCGGTACGGAAGCCTTGTCGCCCAAAGACCAGCTCACCCTGGAAGTCACCCGCATGATCCGCGAGGACTTCCTCTTCCAGAACGCTTTCGATCCCACCGACGCCTACACGTCCCTCGCCAAGCAGGCCCGTATCCTCGGCGGAATCCTCCGCTTCTTCGATCTCGCGTTGCCGGTCGTCGAGCAGGAAGACTTCGACATGAACCGCATCCGCCAGCTCGCGGTCCGCGAAGAGATGGCGAAGGCCCACTTCATTCCGGAAGACCAGATGAACGCATTCGACGCGCTTGATCGCGCGATCGAAGATCAGATCTCCGCCCTTGCCGTTTCCGCTTAAGCTCACCACTCCCCAACCCCTATGTCTACAATCGCCTACAAGACCGTCAACGACATCACGGGCCCTCTCATGATCGTGAAGGGCATCAAGGATGTCGCGTACGATGAACTCTGCGAAGTCGAGCTCGCCGACGGCACCCGCCGCCTCGGCAAAGTGCTCGAAGCCCGCGAGGACACGGCCGTCGTCCAGCTCTTCGAATCCACGCAGGGCGCGGCCACCGAAGGGACGAAAGTCCGTTTCCTCGGCCGCACCTTCGAACTCGCCGTATCCGAGGAAATGCTCGGGCGCATGTTCAACGGATCCGGTACCCCCATCGACGGTGGCGCCGCGATCCTTCCGGAGGAGAAGCTCGACATCAACGGAAACCCGATCAACCCCGCGGTGCGCGAATTCCCGGACGACTTTATCCAAACGGGTATTTCCACCATCGACGTTCTGAACACGCTCGTGCGCGGACAGAAGCTCCCGATCTTCTCGGGTGCCGGTCTGCCGCACA
>CAZSMX010000011.1:0-18015 GCA_964608325.1 uncultured Candidatus Peribacteria bacterium | reverse complement strand
ACGCTCGTGCGCGGACAGAAGCTCCCGATCTTCTCGGGTGCCGGTCTGCCGCACAACAAATTGGCCGCGCAGATCGCCCGCCAAGCGCGCGTGCTGACATCGAAGGAGGTGGAGGAAGCAACGGGCAAGCCGAAAGAGAAGCAGGACGATACCGACGAGAAGTTCGCCGTCGTGTTCGCCGCCATGGGAGTCACCTACGAAGAAGCCCGCTTCTTCCAGGAGGAATTCGAACGCACGGGTGCGTTGTCCCGCACGGTCCTCTTCATGAACACCGCCGATAACCCGGTCGTCGAACGCATCGCCACGCCACGCCTCGCGCTCACCGCCGCCGAGTACCTCGCCTTCGAGAAAGGCTACCACGTCACCGTGATCATGACGGACATGACGAACTACTGCGAAGCGCTGCGCGAAGTGTCCTCCGCCCGCAAGGAAGTGCCGGGACGCCGCGGCTATCCGGGATACCTCTACACCGACCTTGCCACCATGTACGAGCGCGCCGGCCGCATCCGCGGACGCACGGGTTCCATCACGCAGATCCCCATCCTTACGATGCCGGAAGACGATGTGACCCATCCGATCCCGGATCTCACCGGATACATCACCGAAGGGCAGATCCGCCTCGATCGCGGCCTGTTCCAGAAGGGTATCACCCCGCCGGTCATCCCGATGGGATCGCTCTCCCGCTTGAAAGGAAAGGCGCAGGGCGACGGAGTCACGCGCGAAGACCACTCGGGAATGGATGCCCAGCTCACCGCCGCCTACGCCCGAGGAGTGGAAGTGCGCGAACTCGCGGTGATCCTCGGCGAATCCTCCCTGAATGACGTCGACCGCGCCTATCTGCGCTTCGCCGATCGTTTCGAACGCGAGTTCATCACGCAGGGCGATACCGAGAACCGTTCCATCTTCGATTCCCTCACCATCGGATGGTCGCTCCTCACCGAGCTTCCGAAGAACGAACTGAAGCGCGTGAAGGGCGCGCAGATCGAGAAGTATTTGCCGAAGAAGTAACCCGACGCCCCAACCCTAACCCCAACCCTTAATCATGGCCCTCCTCAACGTCAATCCCACCCGCATGGCCCTCATGGATCTCAAGCGACGCACCAAAGCGTCGGAGCGAGGCCACAAGCTGCTCAAAGACAAGCAGGACGGACTCATGCAGGCGTTCATGGCCATCATCCGCGATGCCCGCCAGCTGCGCGTGCGCGTGGAAGGGGAACTGCAGGCGGCGTTCCGCAACTTCCTCATCGCGTCCGCATGGATGCCGCCCGGATATATGGAGAACGCCCTCAGCAGCCCGCAGGCGACCGTGGAACTGACGGTGGAAACCAAGAACGTGATGAGCGTGAAAATTCCGGTCTTCAAGCTGAAGCGCGAAGGATCCATCCGCACCTACGGCTATCCGACCACCAACGCGCTGCTGGATGATGCCGTGACCTCGCTAGAAACGGTGTTCGATATGCTCGTGCAGCTGGCGCAGATCGAGAAGCAGGCGGAGAACATGGCGATCGAACTGGAAACCACCCGCCGCCGCGTGAACGCGCTGGAGTACAAGATGATCCCCGATCTGAAGGACACGGTGAAGTTCATTAAGATGAAGCTCGACGAATCCGAGCGCGCCGCCATCGTGGGCGTCATGCGCGTGAAGGCGAGCTTGGAGGAGAAGGAAAATTAGGAACGCGACAGTATGTCCGAAAGGGTGGCCAATCCGCAGAGGCCTCCGATGATGCTTGCGATTCCCACCAATTGGAAAGCCTTTTTGTATTTCGCGTAGAGAGTATTCGTGAGGATTCCGCCCGCGATGAAGCCGCCTACGGACAGCAGTGTCAGGTGAAATAGAAAGACAAGCGCATTCCAATTTCCTGGCGTGTATGTTTCGTAATAGTGTACTGCCCACCAGTATGGAAACGGAGGCAGTGGAATCCATGCGGCGAAGAATCCGCAGGCAGCGCCGTAGATCCAAGGTGCAATACTGGTCAGGGATTTGGATGATTCCATTGTTTGGATGGGGGGATGGTAATGCTCAGATATACCGCGTACTTTCCATCGCAAGGTATGCCACTCCGATGAGGCTTAACACGATGAGAATGTATCCCAACGTCGTGGCGACAGTAGCAGGTACTTTGCGGAACAACGGCGCTACGAGCATGCCGACCAATCCGTAGATCAATGTCATCACCGCGAAGAGGATCAAGCCGATGAGCCATGCCTTGCGTGGGTGTGTATCGGAAAGAATCGAGACGGGGGCGCCTAACCATTGGAACACCACATCGAGCAGGAACATGGGAATGAAAATGAGGCCCGCGATTCCCCTTAGCGTGAGCGGAAGGGGTGCCGCAGTAATGCTGACCGCCGCGAAGGGGATCATGCAGCCGACGATAAACGCTCTCCATTTCGCGGGGATCCGTTCTTTCAGGTTTTGAAAAGCAGGAAGTGTTTTCATGTGGATTACGATACCGTTTTCCTAGCTTTACTCAATATCCGGTGCCTTGGATGATCAAATGGTGGAATTAGATGGGCTCGGTATCTGGCTTGTTTTAGGCTATAATAGGGATACCTGCCCGCGTAGCTCAGTTGGATAGAGCGTCTGGCTTCGAACCAGAAGGTCGTGGGTTCAATTCCTGCCGCGGGTACCATTTTTATGAAAGAACATCGCGTCAGCTCACGGGCGATCATTTTCCACGACGGGAGTCTTATCCTGATCCACCGCAAGTGGCGTAGGAAGGAATACTGGGTGACGCCCGGCGGGGGAGTAGAGGGCGAGGAAACCTTGGAGGAAGCCGTGAAGCGCGAAGTGCGTGAAGAGATCGGCATCGAGATCAACGTCGGGGAATTCGTGATGGAACTGACGCGCGAATCCGAAGACAGGATTTCCGAACAGAAATTTTTCCTTTGCGAGTACGTCAGCGGCGTCATCGGCAGCGGGCAGGACGCGAAGATGCTCGCGTCCGATGAAAAGGATTTCTACGAAGTGGTGACGGTGCCGGTCGACCAGCTATCCAAGATCAACATCGTCCCGCCGCAAATCAAAAAATACATCCTCGCGCATCTGCCGTCTTAAAAACATTCCGCCATCACTTCCTTCACGAAGGGGGTGGCGATCTCCAGCGACAGCAATTCTTCCTTCGTGAGGAATACGGCGCCCGCCCCCTCGCGCACGCGGATATCGTCCCACGACACGCGCTTCGTCACTTCGAACACGTTCATCGTTTCGTCTTCGTGCAATTCCTCCTGGTGCCATGGCTTTGCGACCACGAGCCGCAGCTCCCCCGGCCCCACGTCGAGTTCCAACTCTTCCTTCAGTTCGCGCAGCGCGGCTTGCGCAGGATCTTCACCCGCATCGATGCTGCCGCCGAAGAACGTGACGCGCAGTTTGTTCGTCGGAGCATTGCCGTCGCGAAACTGGAACAGGAATTTTCCTTCTTCATCCCGCAATACGGTGAGCGCGATGTGCAGCATGCGGACACTGTAGTGCATAAAAAATATTTTCCAAATCGCCGAATAGGATCAGGATTATCCGCGCGTGAAATGAATCGTTCTATGCATCGAAAATTAAACACGTATACAACGATCCATAAACACCGTGGAATCATACGAATCCCGCGCGTAAACATACGTGAAAAAATGAACTGACAACGCATGGTTTTTCGCAAGTTGATCTGCTCGAAATCGGGAAAATCATCGCTACCATCTGTTCATATGGAACGTCGCTCCCCCGGCAACCGCTTCGCACTCTTCATCATGATCGGTTGCATCCTCGGAATTTCCCTGTCGACGCTCGTGTCGGTTCCCGTCTCCTTCTAAGGAGTACGCGATCCCGCACCGCTCGATTTTTCCGTTCGCCAAACGATGCCACCCTCGCCCTTCGACAGGCTCAGGGTGACATACGTCGGGTGTTTTTCGTTTACGCGAACGCCCCCACCACGGCAGGCACCAGTACCTGCAGCGTGATATCGGCTGTGAAGTGCGAGATCATCGCGGCTTCGAATCCTTTCTTCCAGTAGAGCCATCCGAACACGGCGCCTCCGATGCCGTTGAGGACCAGCGCGCGCAGTAGCACCCAGGGGCCGACGTCCGTCAAAGCCGATGTGACGGGCAGGTGGCTGAGTCCGAAGAAGAACGTGGAGAGTCCCAACGCGATCCACATCGCCGTATTCGACGCGCCTTTTTCCGGGGAGCGTTGCACTTTCCATACGATCCACGCCACCAGCGTCATGAAGAAGAGGCGCATGAGGATTTCCTCGTCGATACCGCCGTAGAACGCGGTGAGAATCCTCCATGCGACCGGAATCGCGTTCACCTGCCCGATGTTGCTCAGTACTTCGTCGCGGATGAACAGCAGGTCCGCGATGGCGATGGTCACGCTGGCCAGGAATCCCAGGACGATCGACAGACCGAGTACCTTGCCGAAGCCGTGCGGCATCTTCTTTTTATAGAGCAATGCCTCCAGGTAGGGGGATCCCAGTTTCACGCGGCGCGCCATCAGGAGTCCCAGCCCTACCGCGGGCAAAATGATGATCGCGGACTGGATGATCTGTTCCACCACCACCTGCCGCAGCGGGATGGGGAGTGGATTGCCGCTGAGGTCCAGCAGCGACAGGAGGTATGGCAGGATGCTGATGGCGGCCACGACGCCCAAGACGGAGTACAACGCGAAAAGACGCCAGGGGTATGAAGGCGCCTTCGCGTTCTTCCAGAAGAAGAATTGTTTCATGGAGAGGGGGAAACGAGTTACAGGGAACTGCTCGATGATGACGCCGGGCAGGTCACTCCGTCAATACGCCATGCTCCGTCCTCGCTGCGCACCGTCACCATGGGCGACACCGTCACGTTGTTCGCGTAGCGCTCGTTCACCTGTACCGTCGCCTCGCTGTCGCCCTTCACGAGCAATACCGTGGTGAAGTTCAGCGGCTGGCGGTCGTTGCAGAAGATGTCCGATGCCTCGTCGACGGTGGTCCTCATGCGTTCGGTGAGGAAGGAGCTCGTCGCCGCGAGTTCGTTATTGATGAAGCCGCCGTACGTCGCCCATTCCAAGTAGAAGCGGGACACCGTTTCGCGCGGCGTGCTTTGCTCGAACGAAGACGACGAGCCGCTGGTCGCGGTCGAGGAATTCGCCGTCACGGAGGAAGCGACGGATGAAACCGCCGCGGACGAGACGGAAGACGCGTCCTCCCGGGAGCTCGCGGAGGAAGACGACGGCATCACGGACGATACCGCGGAGGAGCTGGACGACGCGGCGCCGTTTCCCGTGTAGAGCGGGGAGGACGGATTGGTAAATGCGATGAAGGCGATGATGAGGATGGCGATCACTACGATGGCAGTGATGGCGACCGTGCGGGTAGTGTCATTCATAAGAGGCAAAGGGAATGAATAGAAGCAAGTATCCCAGATATGAAGACGATGAGCACTCGTCATTTCGTACAAAAATGCGTCTACTATTCTTTGCATTCCGTATAAAAAATTTGTTCTTGATGGATCGGCGATCCGTAGGCACGATTGGAGCCGTGCTTGCTTTTCCTTCTATGCAACTTCACGGGCTTCCTACACCAAGAACATCACGGCGCGTCCTAACGGAGATCCTTATCGCCGTTTTCTTCGGCGCCACCATGATCCTCCTGCCGCAGCTGATGCGGACAACGAACGGTACCGCGGACATCGCGCTCAACGCGCTGGTGCCCAACATGAAACCCGCCGTCGTTGGAACGGGTGCGACCATCAAGGGGGCCTCGGCTTCGTCCAAGGCGGGCATGATGTCCCTCATGCAAAGCCGCATCGACAGGGCATTGCAACGCATGAAAGAGAAGGGGATCCACGGATCCGCCGCAGACGTGAAACCCCCGTCCGCCATCACGCAGCCCGCCATGAACCCGTACAACAGGCGCGCCGTGTACCTGGGTCCGCCCAACGTGAAGAACACGGACTTCCTGGACGCCACCATAGAAAGCCTGAAGAAGAACGGAGGCAACGCGCTCGTCTTCGACGTGAAGGGTTCCTTCGTGTACTTCGAAACCGACGCAGAACTCCCCAACCACTACGGCACCGTGCGCGCCAAATACAACGTGAAGGACGTGGTGCAGAAGGCGCATGACAACGGCCTCTACACCATCGGCCGCTTCATCGCGGTAAAGGACAACATCATCACCAGCATCCTGCCCGAAACGCGCGTCTACGGACCCAAGGGCAACCTCATCGTCGAAGACTGGATCGACCCCAGTAACCAGAAGGCGATCGACTACAACATGGACATCATGTGTGAGTTGGCCAAGAGCGGCATCGACGAGGTGAATATGGACTACATCCGCTTCTCTACCGCCAGCTTCGGCGCCCTCGCCGTCTTCAGCATGGAAGAGAAGGCGGAGAAAGTGGAGAAGTTTATCAAGGCAGCGCGCGAGACCGTCGACCGCTGCGGACCCGGAACCAAGTTGGGCATCTCCAGCTACGCTATCCTGGGATGGAACTACGAAGTGAACGTGAAGACGTTGGGCCAGGACGTGGTCCGCTTCGCCCCCCTCCTGGATGTCATCTCCCCCATGGCCTACCCCGCCACCTTCACCTCGCCGGAGTACTACAACCCCGCCAAGCATCCGGTGAGCCGCATGTACTGGCTCGTGTACCGCACGCTCACGGGCTACCAGGAGCTGCTCGGTGACGAACACAAGCACAAGCTGCGCCCGTGGATCCAAGGCTACTACGTGGACAAGAAAGACATGATGGACCAAATGCAGGCCGTGTACGACTCGGGCATGTGCGGCTTCCAGGTGTGGAACGCGAACAA
This sequence comes from uncultured Candidatus Peribacteria bacterium, assembly GCA_964608325.1. GTDB lineage: Bacteria > Patescibacteriota > Gracilibacteria > Peribacterales > Peribacteraceae > CAZRVH01. Next base: position 11,243 of record CAZSMX010000011.1, on the reverse strand, counting down.
CAACTACACCTACACGTACCCGGGCATGGCCGCCATGGAACCCAAGGTCCCCGCGAATTGCATTTAATAGCATGAAGACCGTCGTGATCACCGGCGGTTGCAGCGGCATCGGCCTTGCCACCGCCAAGGCCTTCCTGCAGGACGGCTACCGCGTGTACGCGCTCGATACGCACGCCCCGGCATCCCCGGTGTCGGAGCATTTCCACCATGTCCCGACGGACATCACCGATGCCGCGAGCGTGGAAGCGGCCGCTGCGTCCGTTCCCGGACCCATCGACGTGCTCTTCAACAATGCCGGCATCATGCGGCGCGGCACCCTGTTCGACAGTACGGAAGGGGAGTTCGACGCGCTCTTCGCCGTGCACGTGAAAGGCGCGTGGCTGGTGACCAAAGCGCTGCAGCCCAAGCTCGCACCGGATGCCCTGGTGTTGCAGATGTCCTCCGTCCATGCGTTGCGCGAGTCCACGGACCCCGCGCTCTATACGCTGGTGAAGCAGACGGCGATGCACTTCGCGCAGATCCTGCGCAAGACGTATCCGCACCTGCGCGTGAAGCTTCTTTTCCCCGGTCCTACCGATACGCAGCTATCCCGCCACGGTGTCACCGGCAAGGCACTGGAGGAGAAGGAGAAGATCATGCACACACCGGATGAATTGGCGGCGCAGATCCTGCGGTTCTCCAAGTCTGAAGCGGAACGGTTGGTGTACCGCGACGGACACCGGGATTACGTGTTGGAGTAAGGGGATCGGTTTCCTTTCATTTATACCAATCTTTCGCTAGCTTCTAACTAAATGAGCTCCTCAATAGCGTCCTATCTATCGCAAATCCAATCTGCCCTGGAAACGGGTCATGCGCAGGAACATAGCTATCGACCTGCATTGGAGACTTTATTCAAAGACACAACAAATCTTAAGATTGTGAATGAGCCAAAAGGAAGCGCTCACGGCCGTCCGGATTTCATTTTTCTAAAAGATGAAACTCCCATCGCGTGGGTGGAAGCCAAGGATATCTACGTGGATCTGGATAAAATCGAGAAAGGGGAACAGATGGCGAGGTACTACGGATATGCGAACCTTATTTTAACAAATGGAATTGAATTCCGTTTCTATAAGAATGGGCAGCGTTACGGCGATCCTATTATTATCGGGGTGAAGAATGAAAGCAAAATTGACCAGAAGCCTGATGTGTTCGGTACGCTGGAGAGGACTATTGCGGATTTCGTAACGGAGCCAGTTGATAGTATTCGTTCCGCACAGCATTTGGCGAAGATCATGGGAGGCAAGGCACGCAGGTTGCGTGACAATATTTCCGAGATCCTTGCGCCGGGATTTGGAGGCATGAAAGGCGATATTGAGAAGATCCGAGATATTCTAAAAACGAAGCTTATTCATGATTTGGATGACGAGAATTTTGCCGATCTCTATTCACAGACGCTCGTATATGGGTTGTTTGTGGCGCGTTACAATGATGAAACGCCGGATAGTTTTTCTCGTACAGAAGCGCGAGAAAAGATCCCTGCAAGCAACCATCTACTGCAGCAATTTTTTGACCATATCGCAGGTGCTAACTTCGAAAAGAAGCTCTCATTCATTGTGGATGAATTATGTGACGTGTTCGTTCATGCGGATGTGAAAGCACTCGTACACGGTCTGTATGAGAAGGGCGATGACGCGACCCACGATCCCATCATCCATTTCTACGAGGACTTCCTCCGTGAGTATGATCCGAAACTTCGCGTGGAACGCGGCGTCTTTTACACGCCTCTTCCGGTCGTGCGATACATTGTTCGCTCAGTCGACGCGTTGCTGAAAGAACACTTCGATTTGCCCCAAGGTCTTGCAGATAGGGCACAGATCGACTGGAAATACACGGAACAGAATAAAACCTCCACAAAAAAGATAGACCGAGTACAGATCCTAGATCCTGCCGTAGGAACCGGAACCTTTTTGAATGAAGTGATCCGCAATGTACACGAGAGATACAAGGATCGTGCGGGCGAATGGGAAGCCTTCGCTAATGAGCATCTTGTTCCACGATTGCACGGCTTTGAATTAATGATGGCGAGTTACACGATCGCCCACTTGAAACTCAGCATGACTCTGGCAGAAACAGGGGTAAAGAAACTGACGAAGCGCCTTAAGATCTTCCTTACGAATAGTTTGGAAGAAGCTCCTCCCAAGGATGACACGTTATTCCGTGGGTTGGGACTTGATGGTGCTTTGACGGAAGAAGCCCAGGCTGCTGAGGAAGTGAAGCGTGACTTGCCGATCATGGTCGTTCTGGGAAATCCTCCGTATAGCGTGAGCTCTCAGAATGCATCCATTGAAATCGGTCCGGATGGAAAAAAGCGGAAGACGTGGATTGGTAAGTTGATTGATGACTACAAGAAAGATTTGAACGAGAAGAAATTGAATTTGGATGATGATTACATCAAATTCATTCGCTTTGCCCATCATCTCATCGAGAAAAACGGACAGGGTATCGTGGCGATGATCACGAATAATTCGTTCTTGGATGGAATCACACATCGTCAGATGCGCAAGAGTTTATTGGAGACGTTTGATCATATCTATGTTGTCGATTTGCATGGAAACAGTAAGCGCAAAGAAAAAGCTCCTGATGGCGGAAAGGATGAGAACGTGTTTGATATCATGCAAGGAGTGAGCATTGTTTTATTTGTAAAAACTTCTGAGAAGAAAATGGGTCTCGGGACTGTGCATCATGTGGATCTCTATGGAAAGCGTGATAGTAAATATGATTGGTTGAATGCTCACGACGAAAAAAATACAAAATGGGAAAAACTTGAAGCACCTGCGCCCAATTATTTCTTTGTTCCGAAGGATTTTAATCTGCAATTGGAATATGAAAATTCGGTCCAATTAAATGAACTGTTTCCAATATGGAATTCTGGAATACAAACCAAGCGAGATTCTTTTTGCATTCAGTTTTCTGATAAAGAGCTAGAGCTTCTTAAGCAAGATGTAAATCATTTAAAAGACGATGAAATTAGAATTAAGTATGATCTTCCTTCAGATGGAAGGGATTGGACCTTAGTTAATGCCATTCAAGATTTAGTAAATAAAAATCCAATCAAAACCCCTATTCTTTATCGTCCATTTGATTATAGAAAAACATATTATACAGGCAATTCAAAAGGTTTTATGGCTTATCCGCGAGATTCTGTAATGAAGAACTTTTTATTAGGAGATAACTTTGGAATTATCTTAACTCGTCAATTATCTCTTCAGACATTCCAACATGTGTTTGCCGCCAAAAATTTGATTGATGGAAATACTATTTCTATGCAGACACGAGAATACAATTATATTTTCCCATTATACCTAGAAGAAAAGGATTTTCTTCTTGTTGGAGATAAATCACAAAACGGAAAAGTGCCGAATCTTAATAAGAAATTAGTTTGTGAAATTGAAAAAATACTAAAGTTAACTTACAAGTGGTGTTATGAAAATGATCCCACACCTGGGTTTTTGCCAGAAGATATTTTTGATTACATCTATGCAATTTTACATTCACCCACTTACCGCGAGAGATACAAAGAGTTTTTGAAGATTAATTTCCCTCGTGTGCCGTTTACATCGAACAAAGACCTCTTCTGGAGGCTCGTCCTTCTTGGTCGTGAGATTCGCTTGTTGCATCTTATGGAGTCTTCGAAATTGTATAACTTTATCACGCAGTATCCCGTGGCAGGGGATAATGTGGTGGAAAAAGTATCGTACGATTCTGCATCTCAGCGCGTATCTATTAATCCCACTCAATACTTCGGCGGTGTACCGGAAGCTGCCTGGAACTTCCCCATTGGTGGTTACCAACCTCTACAGAAGTGGTTGAAAGATCGTAAGGGCCGTACTCTTTCCAGTGATGATCTAGAGCACTACCAGAAGATCGTTGTGGCGCTTGTGGAGACGAAGAGGCTTATGGAGGAGATAGATGAGGTGATTAAGGAGAATGGGGGATGGCCGATCAAATAATTTTATTTGTAATAAAATATATATGCCAAGCCACCAATCAATAAGCAAAGTGGTATAAAAATTGTCCAAACAAATACCCAAAAGAATTTTGCAATCTTAGAATCTTGCCAACCCGAATAACCTCTCCAAATTTTTCTCTTATATAACTTTTTCCAATTATCGTCAGATTTTGGTCTTATGGGCAGTTTATCAAGATGCTTTAATGATAAATTCTGAATTGTTCGTATTGCAACCAAGGCACCTTCTCCCTTTCCTGCCCCTGTAAATTCGCTGAATTTTTTTGCAAGAATTCCAGCAAAATCATTTGTATATAGACGACTATCTTCGTCGAATTCACTTTTATTTCCAAAAAGAATATCCTTTTTTACCTGTGAAAGATTAATTGCATTATGAAGATATGCATATGCGTGAAAAATAATGTAGTTAGCATCTAATCCGCAGATAGACATTACTTTTTGCATATGATTTCTATAATCTTCTGCCTGCTTTCTTGGATGACGTTTATTAATCCACTTCCTTCCCATTTGAATTTTTATATATCCGTCTTTATCTGATAATTTCATAGGCATATTTGCCCATTGTTTTAATTCGATGAGGATTGCATGTAGTTGTCCTTTTCTATCTGCTCCACAAATTACTGCATCAATTCGTGTTGGAATATTATCTCGCGAAGGTGGACAATATTCCAGTAAGATAATTTGTTCATTCAATTGAGCCAACTTCATTACTCTTGCCAAAGCAGGTAATGAATTTCTCCAAGATTCTTTTTCTTCTTTGCTAGGGAATAAGCCTAATGTTGCAATACATCTTTGTTCTAAAATAGTTGCGATGATATCACCATCAATAGCTGATGCTATAAAAGCTTTTGCTTTGATTGCATAAAACCAATTGCCATCATACTCCCCACTTATTATAGATCCCAAAGATTGCCGCTCGGATTGAGGGACATTTGGATGCATTACCTCGACAGATACCTCTGTCACAGTTTTAGTTTGGACTTTATAAATAAAAAATCAAGAAATGATTCTTATGAAATCAATCTTCTGCTACCCCCCCGTCATGTCCACCGCTCCCACATCAGCAAAAACTCGACATGAATATTATCAGAATATAGTGTAACTTATTACTTATCGTGCAGATGCAACCCGTATCATCTTCGGCCATTAAAGCAGTTGGGTATGATCGGATCTCAAAAATACTTGTAATCGAATTCCACGAAACTGGTTTATATTCTTATTACAACGTTCCAGAATCTATTTATTTAGGATTAATGAATGCAGCATCTAAAGGAACATACTTTAATGATTATATTCGGGATCAATATAGTGCTCATTAAGTGATGTATATAACCGCCTCCCACCTCTACGCATACACACAATGTCCGCATCGCATCTGGCGTGATGCTCATGACGATCCAAGCTTGAAAGATCCAGTGAACGAATTTGTCCAGATGCTGTGGGAGAAAGGAACGCAGTACGAGAAGAAAGTCATCGACACGCACAAGGGTTCCATGGATATGGTGGATCTGTCTGGCATTGCGAAGCAGGATCGATTTCAACCGACCATTGAGGCAATGAAAAAGAAGACGCCGTATATCTACCAGGGTCGTCTTGAAGTAGGCGAGCTGGTTGGAGAGCCGGATCTACTCGAACTACAAGAAAGCGGCGAATACCTTCCGGTCGATATCAAATCTGGTATGGGTCTTGAGGGAGAAGATGACGAAACCGAGGGGAAGCCGAAGAAGCACTACGCTTTGCAGCTTGCTCTCTATACAGATGCGTTGAATCGGCTGGGATATGCCACGCATCATCGAGGAAAGATCTGGGACAGCAAAGGCAATATCGTCGACTACAACCTCAATGCGCCGCAGGGCGTGAAGAATACGCAGACGTGGTGGGAGTTGTATCAGGAGACCGTGCCTATTGTTCAGGCGCTGATAGAAGGCGCCATGAAGAGCGAGCCTGCGATGATCAGTATCTGCAAACTATGTCAGTGGCAGAGCACATGCAAGAAACAGTGTATTGAGAAGAAAGATATCTCGCTTGTGCCCGAGCTTGGGCGCTCCAAGAAAGAGGCCATGCTGTCTATCGCTCTGGACGTAGAAAAACTGAGTGCCGTGGATATTGATTCCATTTGTGATTCCAAAGGTAAAACCGGAGTACCGGGTATCGGCAAAGCATCACTAGAAAAATACGTGCGTCGAGCGAAGTTGCTTACATCGGGAACGAAGGAACCCCTCATTCGCGCACCTTTCTTTCTTCCTGAGAAACCAATCGAACTGTATTTCGATCTTGAAGGTGATCCGACACAGGATATTGTGTATTTACACGGTGTTGTAGAGCAAAAAGAAGGAAAGAGGACTTTTCACTCATTCGTGGCTCAGGAAGTGAGTGCAGAGGCAGAACGGCAGGCATGGAAAGAATTTTGGAAATACATCAATTCGTTTAATAAAGATGATGTGGCTGTTTACTACTACAGCAAGTATGAACGAACGCAGTACCGTAACTTGCAGCAAAAATACCCTGATGTGATTACTGAAGAAGAGGTGGAAGCATTTTTCGATCCTGCGTTTGCGATTGATCTCTATTACGACATCATTCTGCCCTGTACCGATTGGCCAACCTACAATTACTCTGTGAAAACCTTGGCTCAGTTGCTCGGATTTTCATGGAGAGATTCGCATCCATCCGGCGCGGCATCTATCGAGTGGTATAACGAATGGTGCAAGGATAAGGATTCAAAGAAGCTGCAGCGCATTCTCGATTACAACGAGGATGACTGCATTGCGATGATATATCTGAAGGACAAACTGGCCGAATGTCAGAATAAAGGATTTTTAACTGACTCTTAAATATTGCCCATAATTGAGAAATTTCTAAAGATGATACTTAATCAATACAATTTGATGGACTTTTTGAATGTAAAAGATATCATACAACTATGTTAAAGTTTTTGAAAAATCGTTGGGTGAGGAGGGTAAGGAAGAGTCCTCAAGCTGCCTTAAAAAATAAGGCAGAGTATAAGGCTTTGCCTAAAACACTGAATGAATTGGACGATAGCTATCGAATGGTTATCAGGGAGTTAAGTAAGAGATGAAGAATATTCAATATTTTGGCGTGGATATTTGTAAAAGATTAGCTTTTCCTTATATCTACGCAGAACTTATTGATAGCGAGCCAGCGCCAAATTATGAATTGGATGAAAGTGGGATGGCTGACTTAGGAAAGGTTCTTTATATGGTGACGGTAGATGATTACTATTCTAGTTTCTCTGAAAAAGCTGCATACCTCATAACAAGTATTGCGGGCTCTCAGTATTTTAAAAACGGGAACAAAAGATTGGCTTTGGTTGTTCTTTTGTTATTTCTTATGGGAAATAAAGTTTCTGTCATAACAAATAAAGATATTTTGCAGAAGATTTTAAAAGATGCCTTTCCAATGCACGTTTGGGAAGAAATTGATAATTTGCCCGTTGCTACTTCATTTGCGCATTCACTATTTCTTTATAATTTAACATTGGTAATAGGAGATAGAAAAAAATGGCCAACGCAAAATTTTAACGATATGAAAGAGCGGGTAGCTGGAATATTCGATAAAACATACTTTTATCATGAATAAAAAATAAAAACTGCTACCATTCCCACCTATGCCCACCGCTCCCACATCAGCAAAAACCCGTAATCCGCTTTTCGCCGTTATCTTCACGATCTTCGTGGACCTCATCGGTATCGGCATCCTCATCCCGGTCATTCCCCAGCTCCTGGCGAATCCGGACTCCCCGCACTACCTGCTCCCCGCGGGCTGGACGATCAACCAGGGGTACTTCCTGCTCGGGCTCCTCACGGCCATCTACCCCATCATGATGTTCTTCGCGGCGCCCATTTTGGGACAGCTGTCGGACCACTACGGCCGCAAGAAGGTGCTATCGTTCTGTTTGGCGGGAACGGCGCTCGGCTATGTGGTGTTCGCCATCGCCATTCTCACGCGCAATATCCCGCTGCTCTTCGCCTCGCGCATCTTGGATGGAGTCACCGGAGGAAACATCTCGGTGGCGCAGGCGGCGATCGCGGATGTATCTACGCCGCAGAATAGGGCGAAGAATTTCGGTCTCATGGGCATGGCGTTCGGCGTCGGCTTCGTCGTCGGTCCGTTCCTGGGAGGTGTTCTGGCAGATCCCTCGATTGTCAGTTGGTTCAGCGCGGCCGTTCCGTTCTGGTTCGCGGCCATCCTCGCTACCCTCAACGCCATCGCGGTGTTCTTCTACCTGCCGGAAACGAACCTGCATCTGAAGAATGAGAAGCTGACGTGGACCAAGTCCATCCGCGACATCGCGACCGCTTTCACATTGAAAGAGATGCGGGTGCTCTTCACCGTCGCATTCCTGTTCCAGGGAGGATTTTCCTTCTTCGTGTCATTCTTCGCGGTGTTCCTCACGGCCAGGTTCGGCTACACGGAAGGGGATATCGGGTTCTACTTCGCGTTCCTGGGCGTGTGCATCGCCATCACGCAGGGGTTCATCACGCGCGCCGTGGCCAACAGGGGAATCAAGGATTACCAGGTGGTGCGTATCACGCTGCCGCTGATGAGCGTGCTCGTGCTACTCTTCCTGCTGCCGCGCCAGGCTTGGTGGCTGTACGTCATCACGCCGTTCTTCGCCATCAACAACGGCCTCACCATGGCCAATTTCATGGCGATCCTCAGTCACAGTGCGGACCCGCGCAAACAGGGCCAGGTGATGGGCATCGCCGCGTCGGTGCAGAGCCTGTCCAACGCATTACCCCCGCTCCTCTCCGGCGTCTTCGCCGCGTGGTTTGGCATCACCATGCCCACCATCATCGCGGTGGTGTTCATCGCCGCGGGCGGACTGCTGTTCCTGTGGAAGTTCGAACCGCGCGTGGAGCATTTCCCAAAGCACGAGGAGCCGTTGGGGATTGGACATTGAGCGAGGGGATTAGGAGGTTTTAGCTTCATTAGCTTCCTTATTTATTGAATAAAATATTTGATCATGTATACATAAAGAGATCAAACTTTTCATTGTAAAGAAGCTAACGAAGCTAATTTCTAATCTCCTAACATACCGCCCCCCGATTCTTCTCCAGGTATTTCTGGTGGTACTCCTCCGCTTTGTAAAACTTCAATGCGGGCGTGATCTCGGTGACGATGTTGAATCCCTTCGCCTCTTCTTCGCCTAGGCGTGCCTTGGCTTCTATTTCCTGCTCATCGCCGTGCGTGAAGATGACGCTCTTGTACTGCGTCTTGGCCTTGTAGGTGGCGTCGTGTTGCTCGAAGAAATGATCCAGCAGCCGGCGGTAGGTGATCACGGCGGGATCAAACTCGATCTCCACGGTTTCCGTGTGGTCGCCCAGGTCTTTGTACGTCGGGTTCGCTTTCACCCCGCCGGAATATCCGACGGTGGTGCGGATCACGCCCGGGACTTTGGAGAAGTATTCGTCCGGACCCCAGAAACATCCCATGCCGAAGTGTGCGAGTTGCGTCATAAGTATGATCATACGCTTGACCTGCTTTTCAATCGAGCAATTGATCCCGTTTTCCCGGCGGTCAGTCGGGGAAGCAGATGTGCGTGTACGTGGGCGGATTGGTCTGCGGGCCGATACGATCCGTGCCGAGGCATCCCATGCCGCGGGGGCACTGCGAATCGTCACTGCACGTCGCGGGACAATTTTCGGTCCACACGTAGTTCCGAGTTCGTTCGCTGAACCGTATGCAATCGCCCGCGTGCAATTTCGTGCACACGCCCACGGTGTGGTCATCGGCTTCCATCACGCACAAATCAACGGGGTAGTCCTTGCTCCCGCCGCAATCATCCGAGTTGGAGCAGGTCTTCGGTTTGCAGGAAGCTCCGCGCGCATTCGCCGATTTTTGCTCAAGCACTCCTCCGTCCTCTATGCACCTTTGTATCAATGGGGACGCCGAGAGTTCGTCACTGCCGCAGTCTTCGCCGAAAGCGGTGCAATACGCTTTCAATCCACCCCTTGCGCAATACATGTCCGATGCTTCGCATACGCCGTCCCTGTGTTTTTTTACCTCCTCAGGTTCGTTGTCCCGGGCCATTTTCAGCCAATCGGCCCGGCTTTTCGATTCGCACTTTCCTTCGAAACATACGGGAGGGGGCTCGTTTTCGCCATGTACGCAGCCAAGGCAATGCATCGGCACACCCCCGATTGGCACGCCGCAATAGGCATTGGTTTTGGAGGCGCGATCGTTGATCCATCGCAATTCCGATACTGACATGATCCGATCGTTCGCAATGATGCAGTCGGAATCCTGCATGCATCCCATCTGATCGGTATTGAGGCTTTCGTCGTAACCCGCGCAGCGTACTATCTCGCTATCGCAGTCGGCATGGCAAGCGAGGGGACCCGGAACGCTCTTGTATTCTCCTTCTCCCACGGGGGAAACGAGGCGGTATTCGAAATCCAGTTCTCCGCGTTGGCAGATATTGTCGCCGCAAACCGGAGGAGTCGAGTGTCTTTGCAATGCGGCGAACGTGGTTGCCGGCGCCGTGCTTGTGGAGAATGCGCCGTGCATCATGATGGCCATCTCGCCGCGGTTCACCTGGTCGTCCAGGAAATAGAGGGTATCGGGAATCGCGTTGCGGCTGTCGAGGTAGCGCATCGCGGACGCGTACCATGCGTCGCCTGCCGCCAAAGTCATGTCGATGTCCAACGTTTTCGCGATCATCTTGGCTGCTTCCACCGCGGTGACGTCGGCAGAGGGTCTGAAGGTGCCGTCGGGATATCCTTCCACGATGCCCATCTGTTTCGCCCCGCAGACGAAGGGTGCATACCATTCCCCGTTTTGGACGTCGGTGAAGCATGTACCTGCCGAGAGATTCTGCGTGCCGAAGGCTCCGACGAGGATTTTGGCTAACTCCGCCCTATTCAGGTTCTGCTGCGGCCTAAAGGTGCCGTCCGGATTTCCCTGCACGATGTTTTTTTCCGTCAGCCACTCCACGGCGGGGGTCGCCGGATGCGTGTCGGACATATCGGGAAAAGTCGCCGCCGACGCGTGCGGAAGCAAAACAAGGACAAGGGTGAGGATGTTCATGGAAAAGAGTATACATGAAAAAAGGAGTTCCAACGCGATAGGTGCGCTGGAACTCCGGGTGGCCCTGGGTTCATGGGTCACTTCTCGATCTCCTTCTTCTGCGGGAGATCTCCTTTGCATTCGACAAGGAACGCATGCGGATAGACCTCTTCCTTCAGCACGTCGGCGAGGACGGGGGACGTGTGGT
>CAZSMX010000010.1:0-30538 GCA_964608325.1 uncultured Candidatus Peribacteria bacterium | reverse complement strand
GTGTTCATGAATCCGGACACGATGCCGAAGCTGTCGTTGAGGACCTTGGCCATGGGGGCGAGGCAGTTCGTGGTGCAGGACGCATTGGAAACGACGTGCATCGTGGCGTTGTCGTACGTTTCATCGTTCACGCCGATGCAGAACGTGCCATCGACTTTGTCCTTTGCGGGAGCGGAAATAATGACCTTCTTCGCGCCGGCCGTGAGGTGCTTGGCGGCATCCTCGCGCTTGGTGAAGATACCCGTGCACTCCAGTACGACGTCCACGTTTAGGTCCTTGTGCGGCAGCGTGGCGGGATCCTTGATTGCCGTGATCTTGATTTCGCGGGAACCGATCTTGATGCCGTCGGCCGTGGCCGTCGCTTCCTCGGGGGCGCGTCCGTAGGTGGAATCGAAAGTATAGAGGTGTGCGAGCGTCGCCGGACTCGTCAAATCGTTAATGAGGACGACATTGATCTCGGGGTGCTTGGTCAGGATGATACGGAGAGCCTGACGTCCGATGCGGCCGAAGCCGTTAATCGTGAGATTCATAAAAGGAGAAGAAATAAGTGGATGATCAATCTAACAGACCGTCATCCTTTTCAAAAGAAATCCGAATTATATTGCGTCATACGTTTCCTGCAAAAGCAAGGTGTCATCTTCCATCGCGGGAGATTCGCAAACCAGGAACCCTCCGATTTTTCTCTTCTTCAATACTTTCAAAAAATCCTTCCACTTCATGTCGCATTCGTCCAACGTGAGGTGATGCTTTTCCCCCTTCTCGCCGTATGCGATGCCCGAGACGTGCAGGTGCATGTGCTTCAGGGAATTCTTTCCGAGCGCCTTCTCGTAGCGGTCGAACAACTCGTTCCATTCCTTCGTGGAATTGATTTTTCCGTTCGCCCGGGCATGCATGTGGGCGACGTCGACACAGGGGTAGATGTCGAATTCCTTACTGACTGCCAGAACTTCGTCGAGCGTGCCGAACTGCGAATGCTTGCCCATCGTCTCGTACGCAAGGTTCACGTCCGGGAAGAGCTTCGCCTTCTTCTTCAGGATGTCGTCGGTCGCGCGGCGCACGTTATCCAGCGCCTTGTCCTGCGTCTTCCCGTAAAAGGCGGCATGCACGCAGACGGACTCGGCACCTGCAAGCTGAGCCATCGATAACGCATCGATGATGCGCCTTTTGCTCGCGGCCAGTTTCTCTTTGTCGTCGGAATTCAAGTTCACGAAGTACGGGGCGTGGACCGTCAGGGAAAATTCGAGCTTTTCGCACAACGCGCGAATTTTTTCCATATGCTCCGGATTCTTCGGGACGCTCTGCACCCATTCCATTTCCAACGCCCTCAATCCCAGCGAATGCGCGAATTCTATTCCCTTCAGCATGCCGCCCGGCTTGGGCGTTTTTTCAGGGACGCCGGGGGTGGCGATTCGCAGCATGGGTCTATGCTATCATGATCCCATGTCGATGGAACGCAATATCGCAGACGCCACGCTTCGCACTCCCTACGGAGAAGCGGCGTTCAAGGTCGTCGACATACTGTCCGACGCGGGGTACGACACCTGGTGGGTGGGAGGATGCGTCCGCGACATGCTGCAGGGGTACGTTCCGAAGGATATAGACATCGCCACGACCGCGGATCCCAACCAGGTGCTGGCCTGCTTCGAAAAAGGCAAGGAGGTACCGCGCCCGCTCGGCAGCGTGCGCATCAAGCAGGGAAAGTACACGTTCGAAGTGACGACCTTCCGCAAGGAATCAAACGTGTCCGACGGGCGCATTCCGGAATCGATCGAATACAGCAACAAGGAGGAAGACGCCGCGCGCCGCGATTTCACGGTGAACGCGATGTACTTCCACCCGGTTTCGGGGGAACTGTACGACCCGTTCGGAGGCGAGGCGGACTTGAAGGAGCGCCTCATCCGATTCGTCGGCGATCCCGTCGAACGCATCCGCCACGACGCGCTGCGCATCATGCGCGCCGTCCGCATCCGCGCGAAGATCGACGGTCAGTACCATCCCGATACCTATGCAGCCTTGAAAGCGAACTGCGCCCTGGTGGAAGGGTTGTCCGGCATCCGCAAGCTGGAGGAGCTGGAGAAGCTGCTGCTGACGCAAAACGCAGCGAAGGGAATGGAAGACCTGTGGGAAACGGGCATTTTGGAACACGTCGTGCCGGAACTCTACAAGTGCAAGGGCATTCCGCAGCCCGCCGATTACCACCGCGAAGGTGACGTGTGGAACCACACCTTGCAATGCATCCAAGCCTTCCAGGAAAGCCACGGGATCGACGTGCGCCTCGCGGCGCTTTTCCATGACAGCGGGAAGGCGGAAACGTTCAGCCTAAAGGAGAGGATCAGGTTCGACCATCATGCCGAAATTTCCGCCGACATCGCCAAAAACGCATTGGGACGGTTGGATATTTCGAATAAGCGCAAAGAGAAAATCGCATGGCTCATCGAACACCATATGATGATGACGTCATTCTTCGAGATGCCGGACGAACGAAAGTCGCACTGGTATTTCCACGAATGGATGCCGGAACTCCTGCAGCTTTTCTGGCTGGATATCGCGGGAACCACCCCAAGCGATTTCAGCCTGTACGACAAGATCGTCAAAGACCGCGATACCTTCCTGGACAGCCACCCGCGCCCGCCGAAACCGCTCCTGAAAGGCGAGGACGTGATGAAAATCCTGGGCATTCCTCCCGGAAAGAAAATCGGAACGATACTCGAGGCTCTGAACGAAGCCCAAGTGACCAAAAAGGTGACGACGAAGAAAGAGGCGGAAGCGTTTATCCGCGGACTTTCACTCTAAGGGCAATTCCGCTACGGAGTAGGTTCCTTGTGGGAAGAACGTCACTTTCAGCATATGCCCCGAAACATTCGACCCGTTTTGATCGAAAAGGAAATTACCAAGGGACGGGACGACGCAGGAAGCGCGATCGCACTGCATTCGTGACGACCGATGGCTGTGCGAACCGATGATCAACTCCACGTCTTTTTCCAGGAGTTTGCTTCGCAAGGCGTCCTGCCTCGCATCCAAACCGTCTGTGTATTCGGTACCCCAGTGCAGGAACGCGAAGAGAGGCAGTCCGCTTCCCGAGGCGGTCGAAAAGGCGGCATCGATATCCTGCTGGTACAACAGGTCGCGCTTCGGTTCGGGCGAGTTATCGATATCCGTGAATCCAAAGAGGCGGAACTTACCGAAATCCTCATAGCTGTTGCGCTCTATCACGCGGATTCCGTTGCGTCGCAATTCCCGGACCATGTCTTCGTACGCCGTTTCTCCAAAATCCATGGAGTGATTGTTCGCCACGCTCACGCCGTTAACGCGCAATTCCTTGAGGATGGGCAACGTATCCTGCGTTTCCATGCAAATAATCCACGGATCATCCGTCGGCGGGCAGAGCTCCATCATGACACCTTCCAGGTTCACGATCATGGGTGCGCCGCCCGTAAGCGCAAGAACCTTTCTGACGAAGGCATTCCTCTTCGCCGGATCCCTCGCGAATTCCCTCATCCCGCGCCCGAGAATCGTATCACCGGCAAATACGTACGAATCCGGCGCGGACATTGCGACTGGTTCGGGAGCATACACCTGCGTGATGTAACTCGTCGTTTCAGACACGGCTTCCTGGGAATATGCGGCGGAGTTCTTGTTTTCGACAACGGTCGGCTTGGCATTCCATTTCTCGGTTTGCAAGGTCATCTGCAGCCATTGCGCTTCCTTCGCATCCATATGCTGCGGTTGCTCGAGGCCCAATATGTCGTCCGGAGCGGCTCCCGCAATCACGCGCAACGTCTCCTGGTCTTTTTCCTTCGCGTACGCTGCCGAAAGGAAATGGGAGTAATCCGTACTCTGCACGATCAGCGTCGTATCGGTCACGAGAGGTAGCAAGCGATCCGCAACCTTTCGCAACTCATCTTTCGAACCGAATCCCTGGAAGGCGATCACGGAGATCGTGGCATCGGGGAAATGATATTTGAGGAACGGGGTAACCGCACTGATCCCGTGTTCGGATGCGAAGAAATTCCCGACAGAAACGTTCTCAACTCCTCTCAATGCCTGTGCAATGGATGCATCCCCCCTGAGCGTACCGAAGACCGTATCGAACGACTGGGTCGATACGGATACGTCCGTCTTGCCCTTGAAGAAATGGTCCGGCGTCAGGAAGAGGATGCGATCGTACGCGTTCACCGATGCCATGGCGACCGTATCGGCGATGAGATCCTTCGCCAGGAGATGGTGCGGTACGGTGATGCCCGTGACCTTTTGCTCCAACGGCCGCTCATCGCTTTGCATGATGGCCGAAAGGAAGAAGGTTTTGTCCGCGTACTGCCGCGGCAGGATTTCCTCGGATGTTGCGGGAGCGCACGCCGAAAGCCCCGCTGCGAGCAACAGGACTTTCAGGAAATGCCGGATATCGGGGCTACTTCGCAAGCAGGGAATCGTACCAGAAATTCTTGGCGGGCAGATTCTGCGGCTTGTTGTACACCGTGTTCTTCCAATCTTCGTCCGTCAGCCTGTTGCCGCCCAGCGGAGCGGTAAATTCGTAATGGTTGAATGCCATTCCGATTGCCAGGCGGGGACTGCTTTCATTACCGACGAGTGCAAGCATCACGTACGGGCGTCCGGTCGCTTCGTAGAGGATCTGCCCTTTCTTCGCGTCGGTATGGATGTCCGCGATCAATTCCGTTTTACCAGATTCCTCGTCGGGGATGACACTCATGTCTATGGGATCGGCGATGTAGGCGATCGGCGTTGTACGGAGCCGCTCATATTCCTCCTCCGTCAACGGCGTGCCGGCGAGTTGCTTCTGTGCCAGCGATGCGAAGAAGGCGACCGTGTCCTCGAACTGCTGCAGGCGGTACGGCGCGTTCGTATCGGCAAGGAGATTCAAACGGGTGAAGAGTTCCTTCTGCTTCGCGACAAGTTGCAGGATCCTGTTCCAGAAGGGGAGGTTCGGTTCGATGAATCCCTTCGGAACCGGCGGGGGAGTTTTCTCATCCGGTCCTCCGGCCCCCAATTCGGCGTAGCTCTGCTTGGCGTACAGCAGGGTGTCGTGCTTCAGTTCGGTATACGAGCCGAGGAACGATTCGATCTGCTTATCTGCGAACGGCGCGGACTGCATGTAGGCGGGGTATCCCTTGCCGAAGGTACCCGTCAGGCTGGAAAGGACGTAGGTCCACGCGGTTCCAAGCGACGAGAACCATTCCCCCGTGCCAACGTTCATGAGGGAATCGCGCAGGCCGTGCATTTTTTCGATCAACGCTGCGCTCTCTTCGTCCGTGAATTGCGCGGATTCTTTCAAGAAGCGGGGAATGTGCAATTCGGCGCGCGCGCCACCGAGGGCCGCATTCACAAATAACGCGGACGGGGTGGAAGGCAGCTTCGGTTTGGTCATCTCGTCGCCGGCGGTGAGCTGGTTCAGGACCCACGCGTCGAAGGTGAATCGCTGTCCGAAAACGCGTACGGCGAGCGTATCGCGCAACAGGTCTTCCTTCGTTTTGCCCAGTACATCCGGATTCACGATCACATCGGATAATACTTTCGGAAGGCGGAGCTTCGAGATGTTAGCGCCCAGTGCGGCCATGTCCGATGCCTTGGCTTGGTCGGCTTTCTTTTTCAGAATTTCCGAAACGTACGCGTCCCATTCTTTCAGTGTCAGGTCATCGCTCTGGCCGGCGTAGAAGCCGGTGATTTCCATGATCTTGTTCCAATGCTCCCTCGGCGTCAGGCCCAGGGAAGGCTTCCTATCCAGCAACGACGTGACCAGAGTGGCGTCGCGGACGCCGATGTCTTCTTTCAGGAAATAACTGTTTCTTCCCAGGTACATCATCGTGCGGAAGTACGAGCGAAGGACGGAAGATTTCGTGTAATGGCTGCGCGGCGTGTACTGCGTGTAATCCGCGAAGATATCCGTCTTGTATTGGTTGAAGAGAGGGGACTTCGCGACTCCGGAAGCGGCATAGATGAGCTTGAGCTCTTCCTTGATGCGCTCTTGCATGTCCGCGGACAACGCCTTCGCTTTCTCCGGCACCATCTTTTCCGCATTCTCATACGAGTCCGAGGAATTTTCTGAATCCGTCCACTTCGTCTCCTCATCGGGGGTAGGGAAGAAATCAGGCTTCGCGACCGAGTTCGCGAGCAGGATCTGGGCCGTGATCAATTGGGCGGAGATCCACTGTCCGCGCTCCTTTGTTTCAACATCGGGACTCTTCGCCAATTCCAGGGAACCTTCGACCATGCCATTCAGAAAATCCGACAGCGTCGCATGGAGGTCTGTCTTTTCCAGTTGTTCCAGCGATTGCTCGAAGAAGCGGTGGTAGGCGTGCAAGACGAGATCGGGGTTCACCAGCTTCGCGTTTTCGGGCTTGCGCTCCCATACGAGTCCGCTTCCCTGGATAGAGTCGAAGGCTTTCAGCATTCCATCGAAATTCACCGACTTTGTGGTGGAGGCGAGGGAAGTACGGTCGACGGGGAGCAGGAGGAATTTGTTCTTTTCCAAATAGGACGACTCGGCATCGGACAGGGTCGCTCCGAGGAAAGACAGCACCTCACGGCGGTTCGAAGCCGCGGAAAGAGTGACGTCTTCGTCATTGATGGACGGAGCGGTCGCTTCGTCCAAGACAAGCTTGGGCTGGGGAAGGGCTACGTTGCCCGTCCCCGTCACGGGCTCAGGTGTTTGTGGCGTTTGGCACCCTGCGAAGAAAACGGTGATAGACAGAATCGCGAGCATTCGGACGTGCAGCTTGGCCATGGGAGAAGGGGAAGAATACCGTAAATTGTACGCATGGACCGGAAATACCCAAGCAAATACCGTTGAAACAACGACGAAGCCTGTATGTATACTGCTTGCATGGCAAATAAGACGCATAGTCTTTTCCGCTTGGAATACCATAAGAAGCTGGAAGGGATCACCCTCAACGGCACCGTCCTCGATGTAGGCGGAACGAAGAATGGTCATTACCAGACGCTCTTCGGGGGGAGCCATTCGTTTACCGTGATGAACATCAGCGACCAATACGGTTACGACATCAAAGCCGATGCGGAGAAGCCCTTTCCGATCCCCGATGCATCCTACGATCACATACTGCTCCTGAACGTGCTCGAGTTGCTGTACGACTACGAAACGACTTTGAAGGAATGCCATCGCGTCTTGAAAGCGGGAGGCACCGTCGTCTGCGCGAACCCGTTCCTCGTCCAAGTGCACCACAATCCGGATGATTACTTCCGCTTCACGGACAAGGCTCTCAGGCGGATGTTCGAGGAAGCCGGATTCAAAATCCAAACGCTTGAGCCTTTGGCATACGGTGCGTTCGCCGTTGCATACCACCATACGTCGTGGCTGCTGCCGGGATTCCTGCGTATCATGTACAAGGATCTCGCCGTCGCCATGGAATGGATAATGAAGCGCTGCAGCAAGCGCTACGCGGGACTATCGAATAATTATCCGATCGGGTACTTCCTGGTGGCAACGAAATGATCAACGGGCGAGGTCGCTGAAGAAATCCATGATGTATCTCGCCATCGTCTGCGGCCAGTTGTGCGGGTAGTACGTGCCGCGTTCGTCGGTATCCAGCTCGTGCGGGCACCACAGCACGTCCGTTCCGTTGGAGCAGGAATACTGCTGGCAATTCAAGGCGTTATTCGGCATGGGGACGGGCGGATCGAAACAGCCGTTCTCTTTCAACCGATTTTCCATCATGCGTTTCGTAGAGTCGAATGATGCAAGCTTATCGTCGGGATTATGGGCTATGAGCGCCGCGGAGGGGCCCGGGCAATCGGCGATGCCTCCGTCGCCTCCAACGGTTGCCGACGCCATCACGATGCCCCCTCGTGCGCAGGCAACCGTGTTGGATGCCCAGGCGCCCAACGAATGTCCCACAACCGTGATATCGTCCAGGTCGATGCAGTATTGGGTCGCAAGCTGCTCCACGATGGCGTCGAAGAAGCGCACGACGTTCTGGTTCAAGCCTTTGTCGCCGGAGGACGTCCAGGTAAACCCGCCACCGTTTGGCAACCCCGCCGGATACGCCACGATGGAAGATTCCGCTTCGCGACTCAGACCGTAATACCGTTCCACCTGCTCGTTGCTGTTCGTACGTCCGTGGAAGGCGATGATGAGCGGCTCGGGTGTGTTTTGCGAATAATCGTTCGGATGGGACAGAAGGAACGTTCGGTCTTGGCCGTCTACCGTCACGGCGGTGATGGGATACAGCGGCTCGGGTCTGCCGCATCCAAGGGACATGCCACCGACAGTCTTGTCATGGTCGTATTTCAGCATACGCGCCAGAAGGTCGGCCGCGCGTTCACGGTTCAATTCCTGCCAGGGAAGGTATGAATGCTTGGATAAGACTTTTTTGTCATTGAGATATTCGACGTACGGTTTGAACCAACTCTCTCCGCTGGATTCTCTCACGTCCCAGTTATAGGCATTCGCGGCGATCTTCAACGCCTCGGCGAACGTCACCGCCTGAGCGGGCTTAAACGTTCCGTTCTTGTACCCGTCCACGATGCCGCGGGATTTCGCCGCGCACACGTACGGCGCGAACCACTCGCGGGGCGACACGTCGCTGAAGCACCTTCGCGCGATGGGCTGGGTGTCGCTGCGCCCGCTGAATACCAACTTCAGGAACTCGGCGCGATTGATCGTCTGCGTCGGCTTGAAGGTGCCGTCGGGATAGCCGGAAATGACGCCCTTGTCGACGAGGTAGTCCACGTTCTGCCTGTACGCAAACCACCTGCCTTCCATGTCGGGGAAGGAAACGGTGGCGGCATGGGCAGGAAACGCCGCAAGAAGCGACAGTACCGCGAATGATCGTGCGAGGAGCTTGGGCACGGAATCGATCGTAGCAGAAATCATCCTTCGAAGATCTATTTTCATTCATTTTTCTTCTGTATTCTGGCATACGTGCGCCGGTAGCTCAGTTGGTTAGAGCTCAGGACTTATAAACCTGCGGTCGGTGGTTCAAATCCCCCCCGGCGCACCAACTTACAATCCGAAGCAAAAACGCTTCTTTTCGCAATATTTGGCTTATACAATGGACGACTATGAATACGTTGAAATTCCTAGATGCTATCCGAAACCAGGATACAAGCGTACTGTCGACACCAGATAAAGAGCTGGCGGACGGACTGCTTACGGCACTTGAACAAACATCGCGTGAATTTCATGAAGATGCGTTACGGATACTGGAAAACGTTACGATGGGCAATGACATGGAGGAAATGATCCGAATCATCAATGCGTTGCCACCCCGTGAACGCACGCAATTGCTCGCATTCGTTACGACTGGCGACGCTACGCAGAGCTTTGGTGAAAATTTAAATACGAATCCGCAGTTGCAGCGCGCGGTTGATATCGCTTTCGCCGCGCACATCGCCCAATTGCCGGATTTGGAACAGGCAATAGAAAATGCAAAAGTGCACTTGAAAGAAGGAGGAAATGGCGATGGCGATTGATAATGAATTATAAAAATGGCGCCCTCGCGGACGCCACTTGTTTGATCGAAGTAAGAGGGGATCAGGCCTTCTCGGCGTCGACCTTCACGTTCACCGGGACGTTCTGGTTTGCGATGCGGACCATCACCTGGTGCGTGCCGGCGGCCTTGATGTGCTCGTCCATCTGGATGTCATCCTCGGAGACGTCGTACTTAAGCTGCTCCTTGAGAGCTTCCGCGACGTTCTTCTCGGTGATACCTGCGTAGAGCTTGCCGGCCTTCGTGACCTTCTTCGTGAAGAGGACGGTCTTGCCGGACAGGGCTGCGGCAGCGCTGGACTGGGCGGACTTTTCCATCTCGCGCTCTTCCGCACGCTTGCGGATCAGTTCGGCGTAGCGCTTGCGAACGATGGGCGTTGCCACGAGGGCAGCTCTCCTGGGAAGGAGATTATTGAGGGCAAATCCGTCACCGACCACAAGGAGGTCGTTTTTCTTGCCGATGCCGTTGATATCTTGAAGGAGTAATACTTCCATTGGTGCTTGAGAAATTGAGCTAAAAAATCCTACGGGATGAGCGGCTCCGCGTCAATGGGTGGGACGCGTTGCAATGCTTAAGACGGGCTCTATTGGCTAAAATGACTAAAGTAAGCTTGACAGCCAAGTAAAGAATGTGGTCCAACCCTTTCCCGGGACGAAGATACGGTCCTGATGGACGTACCATTTGTAGAGGGTCAAAAACCTATCTGAGTGCAAAGAAAGGTGTCCCAGGTCGATTCCAAGGATATCCTCGCGGTGCGCATAGGTGTATTCGGGAGAGTAGAGGAATACGGCGGGTACGTCGGACTTCATGACTTCCTGAAGCTTGGTTAATGCATCCTTGCGTTCCTTTTCCGTGGGGTTGCCGCGGATCTTTTCCAGCAACGCATCCGATGTAAACGATGTGTATTGGGACAAGTTATAGGCATCGATGCGAAGGTCCGACCGATTCGATGTCACTTTCTGCGCGCTGGCGGAGTGCCAGTACGAATATGCATCCAGGTTGTCGAGCAACGACTGGCCGAACAGAAGGACATCGTAATCGCGCTTCAGGAGCTTGTCCTCGAATTGGGATTTGTCCTGCGGCACAACGACGTTCACCTCCACGCCGAGCGTCGCCCACTGTTTCTTCACGATCTCTGCGATCGCGGAATAGTTTTCCGGCGTGGGGCTGGTGAGCAGGGTGATGGTCAGCCGCTGGCCCGCTTCGTTCGTACGGAAACCGATGGGATCGTTTTCCTTGCGCCTGCGGAGGAACCCTCGCTCCAGGTACATGTCCTGCACCGTGATCTGCTGGCCGGCGGGAGCGGATCCTCCGCGGGTTTTCAGGAATTGGTCGATGAGTGCCTGCTCCGCGGTGGCGCGCGCATACTCGTCAGGAGAGGATGCACGGAAGATGTAGATGGAATCGACGATAGCGCCTTTTTCGTCGGTAAGTTTGATGAGGTTCGTGCCGGACACAAGTGTTCCCGAACCTCCCGACGTGGGCAGTCGCACGATCCAGCTGCCGGACTGCGTAGGATGCGCGGACAAAGGAATGCCTTGGATTTTATTTTTTCCGCTGAGTCCGTTGCCGCTGCCGGTCAACGTAAGGATGGCTCCCGTTTCCAAAAACGCGACGGGCGGGGATTTCAAGACGCCGCGTTCGTTCGCCTCACGTTGTTCCAACATGCGCTGCAAACGGTATTTTTCCGGGAACACCCAATCCGATTCGAAGAGCGCGCCTTGCGCGGCCTTGAGGTCGAACTTATACCTCCAGTCACTGTTGTCAATTTCGAGAAGGGGAGTATCGACGATTTTCGAGGGGTTCACGGCCTTCGCGATTTCCTCCTTGTCTGTTCCCAACTGCAATCCCAAACGCAATTCACGATCGGCGAAAATTTTGCGATCCAAATTGAAGAAGAGCGCGACGTACTGGGGGAGGGTGTAATTCTCGGTGCGGAAGCGACGCGGCACGGCGGCCTTGCCGTCTCCCGTGTGCGGTACGAGGCGGATGCCGTCCAGGTTGCGGATATCGGACAGAAGGCTGCGGTAATCCGGAAACACGCGGAAGATAATCCTTTCGATGCGGTACTGGGGCTTCAGCTCGCGCTCGAAGCGCTCAAGCGTGACCTCGGTACTGAGTTCGGTCTCGATGATGCTCTTTAGCTTGTAGGGGCCTGCGCCGACCGGCTTGAAGCCAAATGACAGTTCCTGGTCGAGCAGGTTCACAGGGACGCCTTCAAATGATTTCTTTGGGATAAGTCCGAGCGTGAGGTTGCTGGGAAAGAAACTGTACGGGCGGTCCAGCTTGAACGTGACCGTTTTTGCATTCGTGGAAGCGATGCTAACACCCTGGAAGTTCTCGCGCAGGAGGGGATTGGGGAACTCGGGATCCTGGATGGTCTTGTAGGTGAACAAAACATCTTCCGCGGTCACCGGATGCGGACTTTCCTTCGTACTGTCATGCCAGAACAAATTGTCCTTCAGCGTGACCGTGTACGTGCGCCCGTCATTCGACACTGCGTACGTCGCAAGGTCGTCGCGAATCTGGTTTTTTTCCGGGTCGTATTTCAGGAGACCCGCGAATACCAGCGACACGATATCGCTGTTCACGTCGTTTGCGACGGTAAACCACGGGTTCAACGGCAACACCTCGCCTACGGATCCTTCGCTGTACGTACCGCCGAGCGCGGGGACGAGGATGGTGTTTTGGTAGTAGAATTTTGTAAGAAGTATGGTGAGGCTAATCAAAAAAACGCCCACCAAGGCGCTTAGGAGCCAGCGCTCCCACTGCAAGACGAAGCCAAGGACGTTCGAAAAGAATGGTCGGATGGAACGGGGCATTACATTAGACGTACCACTGGAGAACCGTGAGCACGAAGAACGCGATGCTGATGACGACCGTCGCCTGGTAGAGCAGCTTTTCCGCACCGCGGCGCTGCACGACGGTCTGGTTGACTCCGGAAGTACCGGACGTAAGGCCAGCGGCCCTGCTCTGAAGCAGGATGCAGAGGATCAGAATAACGCTCAAAACCGACTGAATGACGAGGAAAATATTCATGCGTCCAGTGTAGGGAAAAGGGGAGGGGAGGTCTAGGATATTTCGACGGTAAAATCCGCCTCCGAAAGCATGCTATGATGGGAATGTATGACAATCATTCACTTCAGGGAATTGGCACAGGACGACGTCCCCGTCATTCACGGCTGGCACGAGGATCCGGAATTGGCCGGACGGTACGGCGGCCGCGCGTGGCCCGAAAAACTCTGGGAAATCATGCAGAAGGACCAAAACAGGAAGTGCTGGCTGGCGATCCACGACGGCCTGATCGTCGGATACGTGGATTTTGAGATCCATGCGGAAGATAAGAACGCCTGGATCGGCATGGCCGTGAATCCCGAACTGCGCGGCAAGGGTTTCGGAAAAGCGATTTTGAAACAGTTCCTCGACCAGTCTTTCATCAAAGAGTACGCGGAGATCAAAGCGGGGATCGAACCGGACAACGTGGCGAGCGTGAAGTGCTTCGAAGCGGTCGGATTCAAGCCATTGAGCAAAAAACCAGATAAGGAAGGAATCGTTGATTACTCTTTTAAAACAGGGAAATAACCATTATAGTCCCCGCGACAAAAAGGGCGCTTAGCTCAGTTGGCCGCCGAGCGCTTGCGCGAGGCGAAAAGAAAAGTTGCGACTCGCAGTAATACGTATAATCAGAACATTGAAAGCACGGGCGCTTAGCTCAGTTGGTTAGAGCGACGAGCTTACACCTCGTAGGTCGCGGGTTCGAATCCCTCAGCGCCCACCATCGTTTCACACTAAAAAGCGCCCCTTTCGAGGCGCCTTCTAAGAAGCTAACGAAGCTACAAGCTACATCCTGATTTACGATCCCTGCAACGACGCAAAGATGTCGCGCATGAGCTCGACGATCGTTCCGAAGTTCAGTTCGAACGGAATCTCCAAGAGCTTGGCCAACCACGACACGGCAAAGAAAGCGATGAAGGTGACGATGAGTCCGATGATCGAATAGCGAATGGTCTGCACGGCCTGCTTGATCTTGTCCTCGTTTCCCGCGGAGAGGATGAAGGTGATACCTCCGATGATAATGAAGATGAGGCAGAGGAACGATGCGACGATCAGCGCGAGGGCGATGAAGGTGGCAAAGATGTCCAACGGACTGCCTTGGTCGAGAAGATCGCGTAGCATGATAAAAAAGGAAGGGATTAGGAAGCGGGTTCTAAAATTTTAAGGTTGATACGCTGCTCGGAGGAACCCCCGATGATGCGTAGGAGGGTACGAAGGGCCTTCACGGTCTGTCCGCTCTTGCCGATCAATTTTCCCATGTCTCGGTCGCTGACGCTCACGGTCAGCAAAACGCCGAGCTCGTCGATCTTCCCATCAATATGAAGCGCATCCTTATCTTCCACGATGGAAGAGAGGACGTACTGGAGGAACGAAAGTCCCGGGATGTCGGATGTCATGACGACAGTATATTAGGAGTTTGCAGGCGTGTCACCACTTGTTTCCGTGGCGGCAGCCGGTTCTTCGGCGGGTGCGGCCTGGGCTGCGGGAGCCGGGGCTGCCGGCTCTTCGGCCGGTGCGCTCTTCGAGCGCTGCTTCGTGTAACGCTGGATGAATTTGTCCATATTCTTCAGGCCTTCCTTCTTCAAAAGGCGGGCGAGCGTGTCGCTGGGCGTTGCACCCTTGGCGACCCACTGTTCGATCTTCTCCTTTTCAAGTTTGATCGTCGACGTCTTGCCAGCAGGCAGGTAGTGTCCCACGATTTCGAGGAACTTGCCCTTCACGGGGCGTGACTTCTCGGCCACCACGATACGGTAGGTGGGGAGGTTCTTGCGGCCGGTGCGCTGGAGACGGAGAACTAACATTTGCCGGGGGAGTCTAGGGAAGCTTCCTTTGCTTCGCAAGCCCTTCTTTGGGCAGGATGGTCATTTTCTAGTGATGCGAATGTCCAAAATGGGTAAAAAGGGGCATTCTTTGGCCATAAAGTCCTTCATTTCGGGAACGATGCCGGCGCATTCCTGCAGGACCACTGCGTGTTCGCACTCTATATAAAGGACGCCGTCGGACACTTTGGAAATCCTCAACGCTTCCTTGCAAGCAGGCAAACGTTCGTCCAGCCAGTGTTTCGCCTTGTGGACGGCTAACGCGCCAATGGCATGGTCCTTGAGGCCGCGCCTGTTGAGTACGCCGGAAAGGAGGGAAAAAGCTTTGTCCATTAGTTGTTTCGATTGTCCTCTTCGGGGCACGAAGGTGCAATGACAACCGATGGGAAACCATGTCTATTGCATTCAAATACAGGGGTTCCCACAATGGAATCCTTCTTCCCCATTTTTTATGAACCATGCAAAAACGCTGAAGCGTCTTGCCGCGGTTCCGTTCGTCGCCGGACTCCTCGTCGGATCCGCGGGTACCGGAATCGCCGCGATCCTCGGCTCTTCCATTTTCCCGGACATCACCCCGGGCATGTACTACGACGCCGCGATCGGTGAAATGTACGGCGACGGCGTGATCACGGGATATGCGAACGGCAACTTCGGACCGGACGATCCGGTCACGCGCGGCCAGTTGGCATTGATGCTCTCGCGCTTCAAGAAGGAGCTCCAGGGCACGGTCGCGTCCTCGGCCAGGTCGACGTCGAGCAGGACGAGTACGTCCAGCAGCAGCGCGGCTACGTCCGCGGTCTCCTCGAACTCCAAAGGAATCTTCCGTTTCACGACTTCCACCTTCTCCATCCCGGAGTCCACCCCGACGCTGAACCTGAGCGTGATCCGCTCCGGCGGAACGCAGGGTGACGTTACGGTTGATTACGCGATCACGGCGGGTACGGCCGGCGCAGACGACTTCAACCTCGCGTCCGGAACGCTGAGCTTCGACGCGGGCGATACGTCCAAGACGATCGCGGTGAAGATCAAGGAGGACCAGCTTTCCGAGGGTGCCGAAAACCTGAACATCACTCTTTCCAACCCGGGCGGCGGCGCTTCCCTCGGCTCACCGTCCGCGGCCGTGGTCACGATCCTCGATAACGAAAATTCCAACGGCAGCAATTCTTCGTCGTCCACGACCACGGGGGGCAGCACCTCATCCAATCCGAACGGCACGTTGAACTTCAACGCATCGGGATACGGCGTGATGGAAAACGGCGGCTCGTTCACGGTAACTGTTTCCCGCACGGGAGGAACAAGCGGCACCGTGGCGGTAAACTACACTACCAGCAACGGCACGGCGCAATCCGGAAGCGAGTACACGGCCACGAGCGGAACACTCTCGTTCGCCGCGGGCGAAACATCCAAGACATTCACTGTGGCAGTGAACGACGATTCGCAAAACGACGGAAGCAAGACTTTCAATCTCACCCTGTCCTCGCCGACGGGCGGCGCGAATATCGGATCGGTGGGAACGGCGACGGTCTCCGTCACGGACAATGAAACGGTTACCGTGGGATCGGGATCGATCAAGTTCAGCAAGAGCACTTACGCGGTCACCGAAAGCGCCGGAGTCGCGTTATTGACGGTCCTCCGCGTCGGAAAAGTCACGGACACTATCAGCGTGAACTATTCGACAACCGGCCTGAGCGCATCGCCCGGAAGCGACTTCAACATCGCCAACGGCACGCTGACCTTCGCGCCAAACGAATACAGCAAGGTCATTTCCGTGACGATCATCAAGGATACGAATTCCGACGCGGGCGAGACATTCGCCGTCGACCTGTCGGGACCCAATCCTTCGTCAACACCCTTGCTCGACCCCTACTCCGCGACAGTCACCATCCAATAACGCAATGACATCGCAAGCCCCGTACGGAAACGTGCGGGGCTTTTTTAGTTGCCCCTGGCCAGCTCATGACGACGCAACTCACGATCGCAAAAAATTAGTTTTATATGATATACAACGCGCGTTTGAGATGGGCCAGAGTTTCCTCGGCCGTACGCTCCCAACGCTCTGGAGCGAATACTTCACGCTCGGGCAGGGGCTGTCGTAGCGCATCCAGGAACCCCTTCTTCGTCGGTTCCACGAGTACGGCCTTTCCATGCGCCGCTTCGGGGATCGCCGTCCTGTTCGCCGCGATCACGGGGCATCCGCACGCCAGCGCTTCCGCGACGGGGAGGCAGTACCCCTCGTACAAGGAAGCCGTGAGCAGGCAATCGGCAGCGGAGTAGAGAGACGGCATGTCTTCCTGGGGCAAACCCCGGAGGAAGCGTGCGCCCTGGGGAATGCGGAGCGACGAGGCCTCGGGGCCGCCCGTGACGAGGATGAAGTCGTGCGTGGGGGATTTCAGTTCGGCATATGCATCCAAGAGTGTCTGCACGTTCTTATGTTCCTTCGCATTGCCGACGTACAGGTAGAACGGGCGGTCTATGTTGTATTTCTTCTTGAACGTTTCCACTTTCTCCGCCGAACGGGGAACATACTCGCTGCTGACTCCTTCGCGGATGACGGTCATTTTTTTCGCGACCGAACTTCCGTAGCGCGTGCAAATCTCCCCTCGCACGAACTGGCTGATGGTGATCACGGACCGGGCGCGGCGGATGGCCTGCCAGATGAGCGCACGGTATGCGAGCTGCTTCGGGAGCGACGCTTGGTTCGGATAGCGATGCAGGATCAGGTCATGGATCGTGACGACGTACGGAACGGACGTGAAGAGCGGGACGTTGAAATGCGGGGAGAAAAGAAGGTCGGGATTCGTTTCGGAAAGGACGCTTTGGAATTGGAGCTGCTCCTTCAGGGAATAATGGGGCACGTCGAATACCACGGGCCTGTGCCCCTTCGGGATCCACGACTCATGCGCGGAACGCGTGAGGAGCTTCACTTCGAAGGGAAGCTCCAACTTCAGCAGATGGGTGACGAGTTCGCGCGTATAGCTCCCCAAACCTGATTTGGTAGCCGCAAAACGACAGTCGATGAGAATCGTCTTCACTGTGGCATGATAGCGTCATGCGCGTATCCGATGCACTCAGTTCAGGCAAAATACCGAATTCCGAAGCGGAAATACTGCTTTCGGCACTTTTAGGCAAGGATAGGACCTGGATTTTAGCCCATGGGGAGCATGTTTTGGCCCCACATGAGGAAGAACGGCTGGCCGTATGGTTCGAAAGGAGGGAGAAAGGCGAGCCCGTCGCGTACATCGTAGAGACCCAGGAATTTTACGGACGCCCGTTCATCATCAATACGCACACGCTGATCCCCAGGCCCGCCACGGAGCGGCTCGTTGAAATCGCACTGGACCTTTTGTCAAAACCGGCCGAACCGACGGCACATGCGAAGGAAATCGACACGGACATCATCGCGGCGGTGAATATCTGGAAAAACCTCGGCACCGTCAGGACCGTCGCGGATATCGGCACGGGCAGCGGCTGCATCGGCGTCACGGTCGCCTGCGAACGCCCGGACATCCACGTCATTGCGACGGATATCAACGACCAGACGATCGTCACGGCGAAGAAGAACGCGGCGATGCTGGGAGCCGCCGCGAACATGGAGTTCAGAAGGGGGTACGACCTCGACCCACTCGCCGACATGCGCGTCCCGTTCTTCATCATTTCGAATCCGCCGTACATCCCGGATTCATTCGCATTGGAAAAAGACGTGCGCGACTTCGAGCCTC
The DNA here is from genome assembly GCA_964608325.1 of uncultured Candidatus Peribacteria bacterium. Taxonomy (GTDB): domain Bacteria; phylum Patescibacteriota; class Gracilibacteria; order Peribacterales; family Peribacteraceae; genus CAZRVH01. The sequence continues at coordinate 12,484 of CAZSMX010000010.1, read as the reverse complement.
ACACCGCGCTGTTCGGGGGAGGGGATGGGGCGGACATCCTCAAAAGAATCGTCACCCAGGCGAAGGAACATCCATACTGCTGCGGCTACGTGATCGAATGCAGGAAGGATCAGGAGAAATGGGTCGTTTGACAGTCGGGATACAATGAAAAGCCAATGGGATTGATCACGAACAGCATCGGTTACGAATCAGACACCGCGATCCAGGACACGATGGAAGAAGACATCATAAACGTTGCCGAAGCGTGGGAAATCGCCGCATGCCGATCCGAGGCGTCGATCGATATCGTTGATAGGACGATCGTACAAAGGGTCAACGGATATACAAAACTCCAGCCTGCGATAGCAGATCTTCTCACGATCGTCGTAAAAGAAGTGGATGCGCCGCTCGCGGCGCAATTGAGCCAATTCATTTTCGAGAGCAGATACTCTGCGATCCAAGTTCTTTCGCTTAGGCCGGCACCAAGGAAGCTTCCCCATCTTCCTTTGCAAATGCACAAACAGGGAAACCTGTTTATCCCCAAGGTCGGACTCACGACGAAGGATTTCATCCAATTCACCGCAGTGGAGGATGCGCAAGGAAGGTACGAGGAATTGATTGAAGGGTTGCTGGGAAAAATCTGATCATCCGCCCCACTTCAGCTTCGTTCGCAGCGTGTGGAAGAACGTATCTTCTTTCCTGCGGAGGAAGCGCGCTTTTTTTGCATCAAGCGAAACGACCACCGTATCGTTGCCCTTCAATTCCTGATACACCTGCCCGTCCACGGTCAATCCCACCTGAGGCTCATGGCGATCGTGTTTCCTTTCGACAACGCGCACTTCGATTTTTTCGCTTCCGGAAAGCACGATCGGCCTCTGGCTCAGGCTTTGGGGATTGATGGGCGTCACGATAACTGCCGGGATGGACGGATGCACCACGGGGCCGCCCGCGGCCAAAGAATACGCTGTCGATCCCGTGGGAGTAGCGATGATCAGGCCGTCCGCGTGGTACACGGAAAGCTGTTCACCGCGCACGGACGCGTTCAGTTCGATGAGGCGCGAAATGGTTCCCTGCGAGATAGCCGCGTCGTTCAAGGCCGACGCATGAAAAATTTCCGAACCGTTCCTGAGGACGCGGACATCCAATTTTCCGCGCTCTTCAATGACGCCGCCACCATGAAGCATCGCGGGGACCAGTGTTTCCATTTCATCGGCGTTGATTTCGGCAAGGAATCCGACGACGCCCCTGTTGATGCCGAGGATCGGGACTTCATAATCGGAAAACTGACGCGAGGCGCGCAGGATGGTGCCGTCGCCGCCGATCACGACGAGGAGATCGATGCCGCCGTCGATTGCCGGGAGTCCCTTCGCGCACCCGATGTTTTCCAAGTGGGTGGCATCGATCGAAACGGACGCGCCGCTTTTTTGGAGGATGGAGATGACCGAGCCGACAATCCTTTCGCACTCGTCGAGCGACGGCTTCACGGTCAGGCCAACGTTGCGGTACGCAGTCACTGAGATAGGGTGGAAACGTTTTTCAAAGATTCCAAAAACAGATCCGCCGACCGCTTCCAGGAAAATTCCTTGGATCGGGCGAATCCTTTTTTGCGAAGCGCGTCACGCAGATCCTTCTTTGTCAGCAGGTCGGAAAGACCATCCCGAATGGACTGCGCGTTGTTCGGATCGACGAGCAGCGCTGCGTCCCCCGCAACTTCCCTCATACTTCCCACGTCCGACGTAAGGACGGGGAGACCGGCGTTCATGGCATCCAGAAGCGGCAAACCGAACCCCTCGTAATGCGACGGATACGCGACGACGAGCGCTTTTTCCATTTCCTTCGCACACTCGGCCGATGACAGGTATCCCTTGTACGACACGCCCTTCGTTTTTTTCGCGAGCGCGACGATGTCATCGTCCTGCCAACCTCGTCCGCCGATCAATACCAACGGGTGCTTCGACCTAAGTTCTTCCGGAAGCATGGCGTAGGCTTCGATGAGCGTCTTCTGATTCTTCCTCGGGCTCAGCGTGCTGACCATCACGATCGAAGAACCCTCCTTCGCCTGCGGAACGACGGAGGAATCGGCCGCTGCGTACACGCAGGTGATTTTCTTCGGATCGACCGAGGGAAATTTCTTCAGGATGTCCGCCTTCGTCGTCTCGCTGATCGTGAGGACGAGCGGCGCATGCTTCAACGCTCTTTTAAGCGTGAACCTTTCGATGAACACCGCGCGCTTGTCATGCGGCTCCCCGCGGAAGGCGATCATGTCATGCACGACCGGGATCGTTTTCTTTTTCTTCCCGACCAGGAACGGAACGATGAAACTCACGGGACTGAGGTACGCGTCCATGTCTTTCTTCTTCGTGAAAACCGTCGCGGCGTCGCGGTGCCACGCCAGTCCTTTCAAATCGCTTTTGTGAATGGCGCACACGCCGCGGTGCGACACGATGAGCGTCTTCCATTCGTCGGGCAAGGAACGGTCCGTGAAAAGAGTGATGTCGATGTTGCGCTTCAACAACTCCGTCATGAAACCGTACGTCCACTGACCCTTCCCGGTGCGGGTAGGGGAACAAGCTTCCCGAACGTCGATGCCGATGTGCATGCCATCCAGTGTAGCCGCAAACGAGTGTAAGGTCACTGTCTATCCTTTTCGCCCACGGGAGTGCTATTATCCGCGCATGGAATCAACATTCATGCGCATGTGGCACGGCATCGATTTGGAAGAGCGCATCCTCAACGCGTCGGCAATCGTCGGAATGGTATCCATCTTTTTCCCGTGGATTTCCGGCGAGTGGCTGGGGGGCGACGAAGTGAGTTACACGGGCACGAGTTTCTACACGTCATTCCTGGGCGTCGTCATTTTCCTGATGCTGCTCGTCATCGTCGCAAGCACGTTGTCGCCCATGCTCGGCGGACCGATCATCCTCAAGAGGAAGTACAAGGACATCACGCGCCTTCTCCTGTCCGCGCAGGCAACGATCCTCGTCCTCGCGTCGCTGTCCGTCCTCACCAAGATCACCTACGAGTTCACGCGCATGGAAATCCGCTTCGGCATTTACCTCACCCTCATCGGCTGCCTGGTCGCCACGCTCTACAGCTTCCTGAGGTGGCAGGAACACCGCAGGGACGAAGGCCAGGAAGTGTTCCATCACCCCGAAGACACGGGCCCCGTGGAAGACATAGTCGAATCCACGATCCCGCCCCCGCCGCCTCCTCCCGCTCCGCCTCCACTGGAACCCGAAGACCATCCAACGCACCCGAATCTGCATTAATCTGGGATTCTTAGCTGACGATCCCTGTTTAAAGCCAATAAATAAGGATTCCCATCGTCTTTTTGGTGCTATACTCCGGCCATGACGGACACGACGGAACCCATCGCCACCGAGCAGGAACAGCCCCAGTACAAGGACGACGATCTGGTGTACGTCGATCCCAAGGAACGCGTGGTCGTGGGACGCGTGGAATTCGACGCGAAGGACATCCCCAAGCCCCTTGCCATGAAAGTGGCGACGGAAGAGGCCGACGACGAGGAAGAAAAGCCGGCCAAGCCGGGAGCGAAAGGGCGTGTTCGCAAGCCGCGCGTGCGCTACTACCCGTGGGGTACGTACCGTTCCATGAAGAAGATCTACAAGATCGAGGGAAAGATCCACAACGAACCTCCGACCGCTACCCTCGACGAAATCATGGAGAAGGCGCTGCAGCAGCCGTACTGGGATTAAAATGCCTGCATATCTCATAGGAGGCCCGCCTAAATGCGGCAAATCAACATTGGCAAAAAAGATGGGCGAACTTCTTTCGATTGTTGTCTTTTCTGCGGATAAATTGGAAGATGAAGTAATGGAACGTACTTCCGAGGAGAATTTTCCCTCTCTTTTTCCGCATGCAGTGACCAAAGGCAATAGCAATGACGAGTTTTATTCTAAATATTCCACTGAACACATCATTCGAGATTATATAAAACAAGGAACGGCTACTCATGAAGTCATTCGCGAGACGATCGAGGGCTACATTAAAAATGGGACCGATTTGATTATTGAAGGACATCAAATAACTCCGGCAATTGCGCGCTCCCTAGCTGATATTCATGGAAGAGAAAACATTCGATCCATCTTTCTCCTAAAAGAAAATGAAATGAAAATGATTGAGGACTTTCATAAATCGGACGCGCCAGACGATTGGATACTACGAAAAACAAGAAATACCGATACTTTCTCAAAAATAGCACAAATGATCGCAGGATATTCCAAACACATTGAATCAGAAGCGAAAAAACACGAGTTAAAAACTATCCGAATGGACAATGACTTCAGCGCAAAAATCGAGGAAGCTATCGAAACTCTTACGAAAGAAGGCTCGGATAGTATCGCAACCCGATGACGACGCCGAAGAGCGCGAAGAACGCGCCGATGATCCACAGGCGCATCGTCACTTTGCTCTCGCCCCAGCCCAACGCTTCGAAGTGATGGTGGATGGGAGCGGAGAGGAACACTTTCTTGCCGCCTCGCAGGCGCTTGCTGGTGAGCTGGATGATCACGGAAAGGATTTCCATGAGGAACACGAAACCGATGAGCGGGAGGAGGAATTCGCGGTGAATCATCATGGCGATGACGGCGAGCGTGCCGCCGAGCGCCAGGGAACCCGTATCACCCATGAAGAAGATGGCGGGCGGGACGTTGTGCCACAGGAAGGCAGCGATAGCCCCCACGCAGACCGCGCAGAACGCGCAGAGAATGTAGAGTCCCTCGGCATAGGCAAGGGCGCCGAAGGCGCCGAACGCGATGACCAGGAGGCCGCCCGCGAGTCCGTCGAGCCCGTCCGTGAAGTTCACGGCGTTCGCCGTTCCGATAATCACGAGCATGAAGAACGGGATAGACCATGCACCGATCTCGAAATTCCCGACGAAGGGGACGTAGACGGACGTGTAATCCAACTTGAAGTAGAACCACAGCGCGCCGAGCCCGGCGATGAGCAGGAGCGACGCGAGCTTGGGAAGAGCGTTGAGACCCGCTTTCTTTCCAATCCCCTTGATGTTCAGGTAATCGTCAAATCCGCCCAGGATGCCCAAAGTGAGCATGAAGAAGAGCGGCACGTAGACTTCCCCGCGTTGTAGCAACGAGTGGTCGACCACGCCGATGTACGCCAGGAAACGCGAGAAGAAGAGCGTCAGGAAAATGCTTCCCCAGATGAGAACCCCTCCCATCGTCGGCGTGCCGAACTTGTTCTGGTGGTACTCGCGGAAAATCGTCGGATCGCGTCCGTCGATCGTTTCCACGCGCAGTTGTTTCCCGACTTTGTTCTTGCGGAGAAAGGATACGAACCACGGCGTGAGCAAGAGCACCATGCCGAAGGTAAAGAGCGCGTAACCGGCAATGCCGATCAGGGAGATTTCGGGACGGATGAGGGTGGTTTCGGGTGTCATGCCCCCAAGATACTCCAACCATCCGTTCGTTGCCAAACCCGCTTATTCATCATCGCGGGTGTGCACCCGATCGATGTCGTAGAAGCGCGTCTGCTCCTTCTTGAAGAGCAATTCGACGCGGCCGACGGGACCGTTGCGGTGCTTGCGGATGTACACGTCGCAGATGCCCTGGCGATCGGTGTCTTCATTGTAGTAATCGTCGCGGTACAACATCATCACAATGTCCGCGTCCTGTTCGATGGAGCCGGATTCGCGCAGGTCCGACAGCTGGGGGATCTTGTCCGGGCGGCTTTCGACGGCGCGGGACAACTGCGAGAGGGCGATGATAGGGATGCGCAGCTCGCGTGCTATCTGTTTGACGGTGCGGGAAATTTCGGAGATCTCCTGCACGCGGTTCCCGGCGTAACTGCTGTTTCCCGTCGACATCAGCTGGAGGTAATCGATGATGAGCATGTCCAGGCCGTGTTCCATCTGGAGACGGCGAGCTTTCGTGCGGAACTCCGGCATGGAAGAAGCGGACGTGTCATCGATGAAGATGTTCGCCTTGCTGAGGTCGTCCATGATAGGACCCATGTTCTGGAAGTCGCTGTCATCGAGTTTACCGCGCTGGAGTTTCCAGGAGTCGACGCCGAGCATGGAGGAGAACAAACGGTCCACGAGCTGTTCCTTGCTCATTTCGAGCGAGAACACGCCGACGGTTTTGCCGTACTTGATCGCTGCGTTCGTGGCGATGTTCAGCGCCAAAGCTGTCTTTCCCATGGACGGGCGGGCAGCCAGGATGATGAGGTCGCTCGGTTGGAATGCGGAGAGCTTGGCATCCAATCCTGCGAAACCGGAGGGGACGCCCTTGATCTTCGTCGAATCATCGGACGCATGCAGTTCCGCGAACTTTTCATAACGCTCGTCCAGGATGTCTCGGATATGGACGAATTTCTCCTTCAGGAAGGTGTTCGTGATTTGAAAAACGGTCTTTTCCACTTCGTCCAGCAATTCCGGGATCGGACGGTCCACTTCGTACCCGAATCCCGTGATCTTACGTCCTGCCTCGATGATATTACGATGCACGGCTTTCGCCTTCACGATTTGTCCGTACTGATAGATATGCGAGGACGTCGGAACGGCGGCGGCAAGATCCGCGAGGTAGGCGCTTCCGCCGATAGCCTGGATGGCCTGGTTGTCCGCCAACTTGTTCGTCACCGTGATGAAGTCGATCGGGACGTGGGAGTTGTACAACTGGAACATGACGTCGAAGATCTGGCGGTGCGCCGGATCGAAGAAATCCTCGGGCTTCAGGAAGTCCGACACCTTGATGATCGCATCCGGATCGAGCAGCAACGCACCCAGGACTGTGCGTTCTGCTTCGGGGGAATGCGGCGGTGAATCGAACATGGTTCCGGCCATAGGTGCGTGGGCTATTCATTCTAGATGATCGGACGGGGGATACAATGATCTGAACTTGCAGGGGGAATCTTTCGGGGTGTCTTCCGTGGACGGAATGTTGAAAAGATGTGCAAATACGATGAGAACCTGCACGCAACAAACGTGCGGGCAGGTTCACCCCGGAAGAAGGGGTTGTACCAACAAGGCCTGATGGATGCGATGGAGGAGGGGATTACTCGGCTGCTTCCGATGCACGCGCCTTGATTTCCTTTTCAAGGGCGGCCGTCAGCTTGGGATTCTCAACCAAGTACTGCTTCGTCTGCTCGCGACCCTGCCCGAGCGTGTCTTCGCCGTGGCGGAAGTAGGCGCCTGCCTTCTCGATGACGCCGAAGCGCACTCCCGTATCCAGGATGTCTCCTTCCTTGGAGATACCGCGGGCGTAGAGAATATCGAATTCGGCCTGGCGGAACGGGGGAGCGACCTTGTTTTTCACGACTTTGACGCGGGTCTTGTTTCCCACGATTTCCTGGGCGTCGCCCGTCTCTCCCACTGCTTTCTCCAGGATCTTATCGATGCGGCGGACGTCCAAGCGCAGCGAGCAGTAGAACTTGAGCGCGTTTCCTCCGGCGGTCGTTTCGGGGTTGCCGAACATGACACCGATCTTCATGCGCAGCTGGTTGATGAAGATGACGGAGCAGTTGGTCTTGCTAACGATGGCCGTGAGCTTGCGCAGAGCCTGGCTCATGAGGCGAGCCTGCAGACCCATGTGGCTGTCTCCCATGCTGCCTTCGATTTCAGCACGCGGGGTGAGGGCCGCGACGGAGTCGATGACGATGATATCGATACCCCCGGAGCGCACGAGCGTTTCCGTGATCTCCAAGGCCTGTTCGCCGTCATCCGGCTGGGAAACGAGGAGCGCGTCCACATCCACGCCGATCTTCTTGGCATACGAGAGATCCAATGCGTGCTCTGCATCGATGAATGCCGCCTTTCCGCCCTTCTTCTGCACTTCCGCGATGGCATGCAGGGAGAGCGTCGTCTTTCCGGAGGATTCCGGACCGTAAATCTCGATAATGCGTCCCACCGGGAAGCCACCACCCAACGCGAGATCGAGCGAAATGGAGCCGGACGAGAAGCGTGCGATCTCAGACACCGTGGAATCACCCATGTTCATGATCGCGCCGTCGCCGTACTGCTTCTTGATGGCCGCAAGGGCGGTCTGGATGGCGGCGAGCTTGGGATCGGACGAGGTTGCCTCTCCTTTCTTCGCGGATGCTTTGGTTGCCTTGGATTCCATGGTGGAGGAATGGGAAGTGGTTACGGACTTATTCATAGGATTACTGTGAACGGAAGTAAAGAAAGGAGGGTGGTAAACGAATGTACACCCACTATGTCTCGGCGACCGTTAAAGATCAAGAAAGTACTGTTGCACTGTAGAACAGAGTATGATGGTGTATCATCGTACACCATATAGAAGGCATGGAAAACGAGAACAGACTGGTGTCTGCTCTCGTTCCCTCTACTACTTCTGCAGAACGGCCTGCATGTTCCCATGCAATGACCATTCTTCCTTGCTCATCCGAACAATATTGCACGAATCATGTGGTGCTGCATCGAAATGCAGCAAGCTCCACAGAATGCACCAACGATCCGGCAACCAAATCGTGCGCAATGCGATGAACGGAGGACCTTGGAATAAGAAAATTTCGTCCCATTGTGCCCCCTGCTTTTTCCATGCCGCTTCCAACTTCGCAACGGTGAGAGCAGCTTCCAATCCTGAAAATTGAACGTCCTGATCTCCTCCTTGCTTACGAAGATGCAATGTGCCCCATCCTCCGCTCGGCTCCGTTTGTACGAATGACAACGAATGCTCGTTACCCCACGTTAGTCTCAACATACGACACTCCATTTGATGCAGTAAAGGTAGAGAGGGAAACTGGTTCCTCGTTGAAAAGAACCAGAAGACTCTCTACGGAAGATGCTTTCAAGGATCGCAAAAAGCATAGAATACTATACTTCTATGATCGCTTCGAAAAGCCCTATTTATCGCTTCAAAAGCACGCAGTGCCCGATTCCCGTCGCGGTATCGGTGATGCCGCAGTAGCTGCCGGCGGGGCAGAGGATGCCCGCTTCGCCGCCGCACGGCATGCCTACCTGAGAACCGGATCCCGAAGGAACGACGACCGATCCCGAGCCGGACGAGGAGGAAGATTTGTTCGTGAAGACGATGGATTTGAGAACGCGGAGGAGATCGACGTCGGTCATGCCCGCTTCCGGCGTGTAGCTGATCGTGAAGAAGTCCTTGCCGTGTTGTACATGCAGCAGGACGGAACCGGATCCGGCCTTCTGGATGCGAACCGCGCGCTCGCCGCCGATCACCAACGGCGTACCGCTGGGAAGGTAGGCCATCGTGGACTTGTAGAGCTTCAGGACCGACGGGCCCGCGACGGTGCGGGAGTAGCTGACACCGTCATCGAATTCCTGCGTCACCCAATCCAACGGAATCCTCAGGTTGATATTCAGCAACGATACGTCCTCTTCGCGCGAAGGCACGATGTTTTCCTTCACCTCCGTCGCGACCAACACGGGCAGGTACGAATCGTTGGAGTTCTTCTCAACCGTTCCCTTCACGACTACGTCCATGCCTTCGTAGCTGCGCAGGTTCACCGCGCTGCTCTCCACGTAGTAGATCTGCTTGCCGTCCTGCAAAAGGACGTGCGAACCGCGTCGGACCAACGAAAGGTCGACGGGCTGCAACGCGCCGCTCAGTGTCTGGACCCCCGAAGGAATGACCTGTCCGCCCGGCGTACAACCTTGCAAAAGAAGGAATCCGGCGCCGAGGACGGCAACGGTCAGCAACGATGCGTAGCGAATGGGGTGGGAGAGAGTCATGCGCGTATTCTCGCTGTAGGAGCGGAAAAGCACAATCGGATATTTGTTATTTCTTGCCTTGCAAGAATCGACTCAGGATTTCGTTGAAATCCGCCTCGCACGGAATATTCATTCGATACAGATTTTCCTGTTGCTTCTCAAGAGACATACCCTTTCTTCCAAGCCCAGCATCGATAAGCATGAAAGGGGACTTCAGGATTTCACGGGAAACATAATCGACCCTGTCGCTCCTGTCCTCGTTATCCAATCCTTTTCCACTCAGATGCGAAGAGAAATCAAATGCCAGGTATGCGTCCTTCGCGTATGTCTGAAGCAGGAGGTCCACTTCCATGAAAGCCTGCCTGCCGATTGGCTCCAGGAATGTAACTTGATCCGGAAGGATCCCCCGTATGAAACTATGGTCGGGCAAGTTGCGCCAGAGTTCCGTTACGTCGATCGGATCTACCGGAAGATGCTTTTCCGCGATGAGATTTTTTACATGGCGCGCCGCGATGTGTTCAGCCAGCATCCCTCCCAGGGAGCTTCTGGAATGTGCTAGTTGATCCCCCTTCAATTCACCGTTGAACAATCTCGCGTACGCTTTGCGGATTTTCCTGATCGAGTCTTCGTGCAACCGTACCGTCGGCTCCTTTCTGATACCCCTGTCCGCAAGCACATCCCGGATATCGCCCGCCACCTGGCGCACGCTCACGGGAATGCGGTGGGAATTGCGTACCATGGACGGATCGACCGATTCTCTCGCGAAGAAATCGATTTCCTTGGCCGATGGATAATGACGCTGGTAATGCATGAAGATTGAGGCTGATGATAGCACTTCTTTGCACGGTGAAAACATCGATTTTGCAGTCCCAGACACGAAAACAGGGCCCGAAAGCCCTGTTGTTCGAATCAATGGGAAGAACTTATTTCTTGGAGGGATCGAAGGAGTAGACGGCGCGACCGACGCGGACGAAGTACGGCATCTTCTGGAGGTTGAGGGAGATCGTGCCGACCTTCACCGTGCGCTGCTTGCCGACCTCGGAGATGATTTCCTTCTTGGACAGGGGACCCTTCTCCTTCAGGATCGCCTCGATGACGTCGGCGACCGTACCCGGCTCGTAGCCCCACTCGCGCAGAGCGTAGAGACCGCGTCCCACGAGGACGAACTGCGGATAGCGGATGAGTTCGTTGTGGACGGCCTGCACCGTGACGTTCTTGTGGTCGAAGTGGCTCTCGCGGATGCGGTTCGCGATCTCCATGAAGTGGAGCGGGGAACCGGACTTGCGCAGGACGATTTCCACCTTGTCGCGGATGGAGCGCGGGCGGACGAAGCGCCATTCGGTAAGACCCCAGCCTTCGTCGATTTCGCGCAGGCGCTCGTCGATGGTCATGCAGCTGGAGATAAGTTCTTTGTTGGGGTTGCGGTCCTTGAAGAGGTTCAACGCCTGGACGGCGGAGATGAGCTCTTCCTTCTTCATGCAGGAGCGGCGCTTCTTGAGGATCTTCACCACGTTGTCGACGATGATGGAGATGTCTTCCATGGCGAGGCTCTCCAGTCTCCAGAAGGGGACGAAGGTGCCGCTGTGGCCGGACGTACTCATTTCGGTATCGATGGAGAAGCTCAGGCGGAGGACCGCTCCGTCGAGGTCCGTGCTCTGGGGCATGCGCTTCAGGACCTGGGAAATCAGGTCATCCTCGCGCATGACGCCTCCGTGGATGCGGAGGATGCCCTTGGCGAGTTCGTTGACGTCGTTGAGCTTGGTGGTGCGGACAGTGCGGCGAAGCTTGCTGAGGGCGATTCCCTCAATCTGGCGGATGCGCTCGCGGGTCACCTTGAAATGCTTTCCGATCTTCTCCAGCGTCTGCTTGGGCTGGCCCTGCAACGCGAAACGGCGCTTGATGACCATGGCCTCTTTCTCGGTTAAGACCATAAAGAGATCATCCAGCAATGACTGGAGATTGACCGAGATCTTGCCATTAAGGCTTGCTTGCTGTGCGGTGAGGGTGGAGGAGGTGTCTGCCATAAGCAGGCTGGTGAAGGGGAAGGAACGACCTTTGTTCTACCAGAATATTGACAGAAACAAAAGATCTTCCTTTGGTTCGTATGGACGCAAAACGTGGTTATGTCTGCGTTATAGAAAGTAAAGTTTAAAGAACCAAGTAAGCTACTTTATATCATTTTTGGCTCTTGTCAACACCCCTCTCTAGGTAAATCGAGAGCAGGGTGCACGCCGCCTTGGCATCACCATCATTTTCCCCGTGTTTTTGGCTTGTGTAACGCTCGTCCAGGTATTCCACCACGATCCCTTTTTCCTCCAAAAGGGCCCCCATATCACGCACATAGCCAACCTGGGACCCTTCTTTGCCCGTAGGAAGCAGCGGTAAGCCCAATAGGACCAAATCTATGTCCCGCTCGTCCGCCATCAGCAAAATCTCGTCCAGGAGGTCCTGGGGCGAGTTCGTTTGGATGGTGTCGAGGGGGAGGGGAATACCGACGTCGCTGTCTGCAAAAGCCGCTCCCGTGCGCCTGGTGCCGAGATCGAGAGCGAGGATGCGCATGCGCTTATTTCGCGGCGAGCTTCGCCACGGACGCCTTCTTCCTGTCTGCGTTCTTGCGGTGGATGATGCCCTTCTTGGCAGCCATATCGACTGCTTTGTACGTCTGGGCCATGAGAGCCTTCACTTCCTCCTTGTTGCCGGCCTTCGCCGCATCAGCGACCTTCTTCAACATGGTCTTCATGTTGGTTTTGAACGGCTGGAGGCGCTTCTGGCGCTCCTTGTTCTGGCGGGACCTCTTGATGGCGGATTCGGTTAACGGCATAGGAAAGTGCGGAGACT
>CAZSMX010000009.1:9818-33265 GCA_964608325.1 uncultured Candidatus Peribacteria bacterium | reverse complement strand
AACGCGAGCGCGGCGGCGCAGTGATGAGGGGGTGGGGATTAGGGCGTCGGGCGTAGGTTGTATTTTTCGTGTATCCTGATTTTCCAATGAATCCCATGCCCCATGCCCCACGCCCTACAATCCTCCTTTTCGGTACCTTCGACTTCCTCCACCCCGGCCATCTCTTCGTGTTGAACGAGGGAAAGAAGCGGGGTGATCTCTGTGTCGTCGTCGCGCGCGATGCGACGGTGGAGAAGATCAAGAAGAAACTGCCCGTCCACTCCCAGGACGAACGCAAGGCGGCCATCGAAAGAGAATTTCCCGACGCCGTCGTGATGTTGGGATCGGATGATGGTGATTACCTGAAACCCGTCCGTGAGGTGAAGCCGGATCTCATCCTGCTCGGGTACGACCAGAAGTTGCCGCCGGGAGTCGTTGAAGCGGATCTTCCTTGTCCCGTTGAAAGGCTTCCGTCGTTCGAGCCGGAGAAGTATAAGAGCAGTTTGATGCGAGGAAAGTAGCTTCGTTAGCTTCATTAGTAGATATAGTCAGTCAAGTTGATCATCCTAAGGAAGCTAATGAAGCTATTAACCTATGTCACAATTTCTGCTACAATGAGAGGAATGCACAAACTCACCTCCTCACCGCTGTTCGGGGCTGTCGTCGGCGCGTTCGTCGCGTTGGCATTGTTTCAAATCCTGAAATTCTCACCGCTTCTCTTCCTGGTCGTCATCCTCTCGCCGCTCTGCCTCAAGAGTGTTCGCGCGTCGATCGTTTCCTATTGGAAGAGCAAGAAGGCGTAAGTCCCGGCGTAGTCTTTCAAGACGAAGTCGGATAAGCTGAGGGCATGTTCTACACCACGGACCCCCTCGTCTCCCTCGTCGTCTTCGCGGTGCTCGGGCTCGTGCTCGGCAGTTTCGGAAACGTGCTCATCTTCCGTTTGCCCCACGGCACGTCCGTCAGCGGACGCTCGCACTGCCCGCATTGTAAGAAGGTGCTGGTGCCGCTGGAACTGATCCCCATCGTCAGCTTCATCCTACAGATGGGAAAGTGCCGCGGGTGCGGTCAGAAGATCTCGCTGCAGTATCCGCTGGTTGAACTCTTTTCCGCGCTCCTGTTCATCATGGCGTTATCCATCGCGAGCTTCCTGTGGATCCCCGCGCTGTGCCTCTCCATTGCCCTGTGGGCCATGCTTCTCATCGCGGTGACCGACATCCGCACCCAGCTCATCCCCGATCTCCTGACGGGCATCGCGGCGATTTTCGGACTGCTCTTCCACCTGACGCACGGGCAGTTTCCTCTCTTCGCACCCGTGGCGGGCCTGGCCTTTTTCGGCATTCAGTGGATTCTGAGCCGCGGGCGGTGGGTGGGCAGCGGTGACGTGTTCCTTGCGGGGGCTATCGGGCTCGTTCTCGGCTACCTAAGCGAGATGATCTGGTGCATTCTCTTCGCGTACATGCTCGGCGCGCTGTGGGGCGTCTTCCTCCTCATCCGCAAAAAAGAAACCATAGGCGCGCGCATCGCCTTCGGTCCGTTCCTTATCCTCAGCGCCATCCTCGTCATGTTCTTCGCGCCGGAGTTGCCCTTGATCGTGAATATCTAATGATTAAAAAACGGGCGTTACTGCCTATTCGGAAGTAACACCCGTAGATAGGCGTTACATCTGATAGAGGCACGTGGCCCTGACCGCTCCCAAAGGGAAAGTCATAGAATGTAACGACTGTGGTCAGATTACCTTATTTTTTAAATTTGTCAATTATATTCTTTTCGCTGTAAAGCAGGCCAAAACTGCCCTATACTCGGTTCCGTGAAAACGATCCAAAACCGCCGGGCGCGCTTCGATTACGAGATCACCGAAACGGTCGAAGCCGGACTCATGCTCACGGGGCAGGAGGCCAAGGCGTGCCGCGACGGGCACGTGGATCTGAACGGGGCGTACGTGTCGTTCGTGTCCGGGAAACCGGTCATCAAGAACCTGAAGATCATGAAGTACAAGTTCGCCAGCGGACTGGACGGGTACGAACCGGGACACGACCGCGCATTGCTTTTGAATAAGAAAGAGATCGAGAGACTTTCCGGCGCGAGCAACGAGAAAGGCATCAGTATCGTCCCGCTGGAAGTACGTGCGGGTCGCTACATCAAGCTGCTCCTGGGACTTGGCCGCGGGCGCAAGAACATCGACAAGCGCCGCGTCATCAAGGAGCGCGACGTGGAGAAGAGGTTGAGGAAGGGTATCCAAGAATGATCAGCGCAGGAATTGGAGCAGCAGCTTCTCCTCCATTTCGAAGGCCGTGATCAGTAGATGCGCGTGAGGCAGATCGCCGAACGTGATATTGATTTTACGGGTGTAGGTTTTGAGCGTATCCGCCAGGTTTTTCATCAACCCGAAGTCTAATGTTTTGCCTGCGTGCATGATGATGTGGTTGAAGATCGGCCGGCGCTTCAGCAATTTCTCCTTCGCTTCATCGGAAAGATCGTCGCCTTCCAAAAGCGGCGTGAAGCAATGGTCGATCATCACTTGGGGTGGAAGATCCAGGATTTTTTCTATGCCGCGTTCCGCCGAGATCTCCCGTTCCAATTCCTCCAATGCATCAAGGTCATCGGGAAGGACGTTGTCTTCCCAGTCATTGATGATCGTGGATACTATCCTGTGCCTGTCCTCCGCCGTCAGCAGGCCCTTGGCTTTCACGAATGCCTCGATACTTCGGCGTAATTCCTGCGCTTGCGTTCGGAAGTGGGTCGTATCCGCTTCCAGTAGGAAGGGGTGGATGCGCAGCAGTTTGTCGCGCAAGTCATCGTCTGAATTACCCAAAAGCATGCGCGCGATCTCTAGGTCTTTTTCCGTGACCCCGATCGCCTTTTGGTATGCGAAGGTGGTTTCACCTTCTTTGAGGATCTGGAATTTCTCCGGCCTGGCTTTGTAATGGTTATGCAGCGGGTGGTCCTCCGGGTTGACGTTGAGGTGGCGTGATTCAAGGATGCTGCGCAAGGCCACATTCATCTCCTGGACGGTTTCGCGCTCCGGATCCAACCGCGCGTGGAGGCTTTGGCCCGAGGTGCGCACATAAGCGTCCGCGAGATGTGGCAGCAGAAGGCGCTTGTCTGAAAAATCCTGCGTCGCCATGCCCGGACAACCCCGGAGGAATTCGCGTAAGCGGATGCGCAGGTCTTCGCGGAAGTGGTCCACCGTCAGCGGGATGGGTTGCTTGAACGTCGAGCGGTTCCAGTTTGTATAGCCTTCGTATACTTTCAACAGGCATGCGTCGAACGTCGCATGATCGCCGGTGATGGATCGGAAGACGCGGAGGTCTGGAGTGCGATTCATGGGTATCCAGTATACACTCTTAAAAACAATTTAAAATTATTGTCAATGAACGTGACGGATAGGTTCTTTGGGCGTATTCTCCCTTTCCGATGTCGCTGCTTCCGCCCCAAATCACCAAAGCAATCGAGGAATTTCAGAAGCTCCCGGGCGTGGGTCCGAAGAGTGCGGAGCGCCTCGTGTTCCATCTTCTCCGAAGCTCGCGTTCGTCACCCGAGGCGTTGGGCAAGTCCTTGCTCGAACTGAAGAACGAACTGCGCTACTGCCGCGAGTGTCAGATGGTGACGACGAAGGAGCGGTGCGATCTGTGCGAGGACGCCACGCGCGACAGAACCATGGTGCTCGTCGTGGAGGAGCCGCTGGAAGTGGTCGCCTTCGAGAAGACGAAATACCGCGGGCTGTACCACGTGTTGCACGGGGTCTTGTCCCCTATCGATGGCATGGGGCCGGAACAATTGAAAGTCCGTGAGCTCGTCGAACGGGTGAAGGCGGGTGACATCAAGGAGGTGATCATCGCGACGGACCCGGATATCGAGGGCGAGGCGACCGCCACGTACCTGCGCGAGCAGATCAAATCGTACGTCCCGTCGGTCACGCGCCTGGCGCACGGACTGCCGATGGGGGCGGACATCGAATTTGCCGACCAAGTGACATTGCGCGAGGCGCTGGCGGGAAGGAGGAGTTTGTGAGTGGAAAAGGAATGTATAGGAAAGTTGACATATTTCCGTATTTGCCGTTCAATACCAACGGTCCTTTTCTATCACCGGTTACGGGAGGCATACTGAACATGAAACCTTTTCGTTTCGTTTCGACTTTCTGCGCGATCGCCTTGTTTCTCATGATGGTGCTGGGTCAGTCCCTGTGCGTTTTGAACGAGGGCATGCGGCCCACATTCGCGCAGGAGCGCACTTCTTCTGTCCAAACCAAGAACGTGCGCCGGTGCCGAGAAATCGAGCTGCTCGCTCGCACTCAGTACGGGCGGCTCAATGAAGGTGAAAAGCAGATGTGGCAGATCGTCGGGGCCGCGCAGAAGCGGATCGACGAAATCCATGCATCGGAAAAAATCGATTATGAAAGCTCGGGGCGCATGCACTTCGTCATGCTGTTCGCCACCATCCAGGCGAACAAGCAGTCGCAGTATGCGGATTCCGCCTTGGACCTTGCCGCCGATGCCGCGACGGCCTTGGCCGTGCACGACAAGGCGAATCAGGACGTCCCCGATGCGATCGTACGACTGCTCGACGAAACCAGTGCGAGCCTCGATGCACGGATCCGTGCCGTCGGCGGCCTTGTTGCCGAAATGAATGAAAGCGTCGCGCATCCTGAGCGCCCCTTCCCCCAGTCGAAAAAATAAAACCTGAAAAGGACGGTTTGCCGCCTTGCACCCTTGCGGTGCGGGCGGTTTTTTCATGGTGCCAAATCCTTATTCTAGGCAATAAAATGCATCCCTTGCGGAAAATCGCACTTTTTGCTATACTTAGGAGAAATACAAACCGCATCCATATGCCAAAAGAAACAGAAAAAACACCCGCACCAGAGGCATCCGGAAAGAAGAAAATCCTGATCGTCGAAGACGAGCGTCCCTTGGCGCATGCGTTGGAATTGAAAATGACGCATGAGGGATACGAAACGAAGGTCGCGTCGACCGGTCGCGAAGGGCTGGAGGAGGCGAAGAGTGGCAAGTACGACCTTATCCTGCTCGATCTCATCCTGCCGGAAGTGGACGGATTCGCGATTCTGGAAGCCATCAAAGACCAGGCGAAGAAGCCGGTCGTCATCGTGCTGAGTAACCTCGGCCAGGATGAGGATCGCAAGAAGGCCGCCGATTTCGGCGCGAAAGATTACCTCGTGAAGTCCAACGTCCCGCTCGCGGACATCGTCAAAGTCGTGAAATCTTCCATCTAAAAATTATGGCACTCACCGATATCGACCTCGGCAAAATCCTCTTGGACCTTAGTTACGTCTCCGAGGAAGACCTCAAGAAAGCCGAAGAGCAGGCCAAAAGCCATGGCGTGTCGCTGAAGGATGCGCTGGTCGAACTCGACCTCATGAGCCAGGAGCTCTACGAGAGCGCCATCGCCGAGCACTACCACATGTCGTACTACGACGTGGACAAGAATCCGCCGAACGCGGAGATGGTGTCGATGCTTCCGGAGGACATCGCGCGCACCTACAACGCGGTGGTGGTGAAGAAGGAGGGCGAGACGGTGACGGTCGCCACGTCCGACCCGACAAACGCGTTGCTGGAAGAGGCGGTCCGTATGAACCTGGGGCAGGAAATTTCCCTCTTCCCCGAGAGCGAAAGCGACGAGAACAAGCAGACATCCCGCAAGTCCGCCGCCGCCGGCCGCTTCGGATTCGGTGGCAAGGACAAGAAGGCGGATCGTACGAAATTCGCGGGGAAGATCGAACTCGTCTACGCATCGCGCAAGTCCATCGAGGGATTCTTCGTGCATTACAGGAAGCCGCTCGCCACGCGTTTCCAAACGATCATCGACGCGAACCGCAAGGTGGCGCCGGAAATCCTGGAGGAAATCTTCAACGATGCCATCCAGCTTCGCGCGTCCGACATCCACATGGAACCGCAGGAAAAAATCGTCATCGTGCGCTTCCGCGTGGACGGCGTGCTTCATGAAGCGGGCCGCATTCCGCGCGAGTACTACGAGGGAGTCGTGAACCGCATCAAGATCGCGTCCAACCTCCACATCGACGAACATCACTGCGCGCAGGACGGAGCCATCCGCTATGACACCGGAAACGGCGGCACCATGGACATCCGCGTCTCCATCGTCCCGATCGTCGACGGCGAGAAGATCGTCATGCGTCTCCTTTCCGAGTATGTCCGTTCGCTCACGCTTGCGGATCTCGGCTTCACGGAGGAGCACAGGAAACAGCTTGAAGCCGCTTCCAGGAAGCCCTTCGGCATGATCCTTACCACCGGTCCGACCGGATCGGGAAAATCGACGACGCTCTACGCGTTGCTCAAGCTGCGTAACCACCCGGACGTGAACATCAGTACCATCGAGGACCCGGTGGAATACAAGGTGCAGGGCATCAACCACATCCAGGTGAATCCCGAAACCAACCTCACGTTCGCCCAGGGTCTGCGCGCCCTCATGCGTCAGGATCCGAACATCATCCTCGTCGGGGAAATCCGCGACGGTGAAACCGCATCCATCGCCGTGAACGCGGCGCTTACGGGACACCTCCTCTTCTCGACCCTCCACGCCAACGACGCGGCCACCTCCATTCCGCGTCTCCTGGAAATGGGCGTCGAGCCGTTCTTGCTTGCATCCACCCTGGAAGTCGTCATCGCCCAGCGTCTCGTGCGCCGCATCTGCCCGCGCTGCCGCTACACGTACAACGTGACGCCCGAGGAGGCGGGCAAGCTCTTCAAGAATGCCGACAAGTTCTTCGGTACCAAGGGGCAGATCCTGCTCTACAAAGGCAAGGGATGCGAAGCATGCGGAGGCATCGGATTCCAGGGGCGCATCGCCATCCACGAACTCCTCGTCATCACCCCGGAAATCGAGAAGTTGATCATCGCGCGCAAGTCGAGCGCGGAGATCGAGGCGGAGGCCCGCAAAGAGAATATGGAATCCATCTTCGAAGACGGATTCAAGAAAGTGCTCGGCGGCACCACTACGATCGAAGAATTGCTGCGCGTCG
Organism: uncultured Candidatus Peribacteria bacterium; assembly: GCA_964608325.1. Lineage (GTDB taxonomy): Bacteria > Patescibacteriota > Gracilibacteria > Peribacterales > Peribacteraceae > CAZRVH01. The sequence continues at coordinate 26,295 of CAZSMX010000009.1, read as the reverse complement.
CCACCCCGCCCGAACGTCCCTCTTCCCAAATCCATGAAGAAAGCGCTGAGTAACGGCTTCTCCAAGGCATTCGCCTTCCTTCAGCGCCCGGTGACGCTGCCGTCTTTGACGGGCAAAAAGCGCAAGCATACGCATTACCACTACTCTCACAAACGCGCCTCGATCCCGAAGAAAGAGAGGTCTCACAGCGAAGTGCATATCTACGCGACGACCAAGGAAGAAAAAGAGAACGAAGTCGTTCCTGCCGGAGACTCCGTTGCGGATGAGGCGTCGCCGATGGTCGCCGCAGAACCGGCAAAAGCGGAGGCTGCCATGCCGTCCCCCGCTTCTGTTTCGCTGCCCGGGAAAATCCTGATGCCCGAGGAAAAGAAGGTCAAAGGACCGGGTGCGTGGAGCGTTCTCAAGAACCGCCTCACCCGCCCCATCTCCTTGCCGCGTTTCTTCGTGAAGAAGCCGAAGGCGATGCCCGAACCCGCTTCCGTCATAGTAGCGCAACCCGTCGTTGCCAATACCGAGGTGCCGGATATGCCGAGGGGGAAGATCATCGATCCCGAGAAGCGCGCGGCGGAAACGAAGGCCGAGATCGCCGCCAAGACCTCCGCCATCGAAAACGAAGACGGATGGATGCAGAAAGTGAAGCTGCATACGAGCGACCATGCGTCCAAAAAGTGGAATGCATGGAGTCTCATCAAGGAGCGACTGTTCCAGCCGGTGGACATGCCGTCGTTCCTGGCGCCAAAAAAAGAGGCGCCCCTTGCCGAATCCTTGTCCAAGGAAGATCTGGCGAACGATACCTTCCTGAAACGCGTGCAAAGCAAGAACGTCAATGACCCCGTCGGCACGCGGTCCATGCAGGAGCCGGTGACCCAAGCGTCCGCCGCGCCTGCATCCACGCTGGCTTCCTTCGCATCCGATGTGCCCGGAGCATCAGCCGCTCCTGCCGCTCCCGCCGCGCCTACCCAGTCGCGCATCCTTCCGCCGCTTGAAAAAAAGAAGGACGAACCGGCTCCCGTTCGCAAGGAAGCGCCCGCCGTTCCGGTTGCCGAGGAAAAAAAGGAGGACAAGAAGGAGGAGCAAAAACCGATCCCGAAGATCGTCATCCAAAAAAAGTCCAGCGCGCTCTCCAACTACATCGCGTCCTTGAATTACATGGGCCTGGGCAGGGAGCGCATGATGTTCATCCAGAACATGGCGACGATGCTTAACGCGGGTCTCCCGCTGTTGGACGCGTTGCGCACCATCCTGTTGGAAACGCGCAACAAAGCGATGAAGAAGCTGTTGCAGCAGATCCTGGCATCCGTCGAAAACGGCAGCTCCTTCTGGCGCGCGATGGATGAGCGCCACTTCTTCTCGCTCCATGCCATCGCGCTCGTGCGCATCGGGGAGGAGTCCGGAAGCCTGGCGGAAAACATGGGATACCTGGCCCAGCAGGAAGAAAAAGACCACGAATTGAAGGGCAAGGTGAAGATGGCCATGATCTACCCGAGCATCGTGATGACGATCATGTTCATCCTCGTCATCGGACTCGGATGGTTCGTCCTGCCGAACCTCATCGGCGTGCTGTACTCCCTCGGGGTGCCGCTGCCCTTCGTCACCCGCGCGGTGATCGCGTTCACGAACTTTTTCACGAATTACGGGACCGTCGCGGTGCCCGGATTCCTTGCCGGCGCGTTCATTCTTATGATTCTCAACAAAACGACGCGTCTCAAAGTCGTCTTTCAGTGGATCATGTTCCGCATTCCGGGCGTCGGGATATTGGCCCGCGAAGCGACCATCGCCCGCTTCGGGGTGATCTTGGGGGGTCTCCTTAAGGCCGGCGTACCCGTCATCGAGTCCGTCCAATCGCTCATCGAAGTCACCCCCATCGTCGCGTATCGCAACCTGTACACGCGCATGCTGGAGCACATCACCATCGGCGATTCCTTCTCGAAGAGCTTCCAGAGCATCAAGGGAAGCGACAAGTTATTGCCGCCGTCCGTGCAGCAGCTGGTCGTCACGGGCGAGAAGTCCGGTTCCCTGGCCGATATCATGCTCAAGGTGGCCGATATCTATGACAAGAAAGCGAGCGAAACGGCCCAGAAGCTGCCGGTGGTGCTGGAGCCGATGATCCTGCTCTTCATCGGAGGGCTCGTGGGCACCATCGCCTTTGCGATCATCGTGCCGATTTACGGAATCGTGGGCTCCGTCGGACGCTAAGAATGGGCATAGGGTGTCGGGCGTAGGCTGTTTTGTCGAATCATTCCCACGCCCCACCCCCCACGCCCCGTCAATCCCTTTTGTCGTGCATCGCAAAGCGGCGAAGATACACTGATAGCGACATTTCCCGCTTCCCTATGCTGCGCCGCGGCTTCGCGCTCCTCGAAATCCTCCTCGTCGTGTCCATCTTGGGCATGCTCGGCGGGGTGTCGATCCCGATGTACCGCGATTTCCAGATCCGCAGCGACTTGGACTCGTCCACGGAACAGGTGACGCAGGGGTTGGCGCGCGCCAGGCTGAAAGCCCAGGCGGGGGAGATGGATTCTTCGTGGGGTTTCTACATACCCGCGGGCATCCTGTTCAAAGGAGAAACGTACGAGACGCGCGACGCGACGTACGACGAGGCCTTCCCGATGCCGTCGACCATCACGTCCACGGGCCCGACGGAAATCACGTATTCCAAACTCATCGGCGCCCCCAGTGCCACGGGCTCCATCACGCTTACGACCTTGAATACCGAACAGCGTACCATCCTGATCGAAGTGAAGCAGGAAAGCCTCGCGGTGGTGCAGAGCGATAGCATCGTCATCTGCCACAAGCCATCGGGTCAAAACCAGCACACGCTGACCGTGAATGATTCGGCGCTTCCGGCCCATCTCGCGCACGGCGATACCTATGGCCCCTGCCCCGTGTCGAGTTCCAGCTCCAGCGTCGCATCATCATCAGCCGTCAGCTCCTCCGCCGTCAGCAGTTCCAGATCCAGTTCCGCGGCTTCCTCCACTGTCTCGTCAGTCGGCGGCGGCTCGTGCGCCAACAGGTTCACGGTGTCATCCAACGGAACCATCACGACGAACAGCAGCTTGTCCGTCACCTACACCGTCATCGGATCGCAGCTTACCTACGGATCGGGAGGGCCGAGCATTGACGTGACGGCGAAGTACAAAAAGAGCCCGAGCAACAGCTGGTCCAACCTTTTCGGCGGCGACGAGATCAACGGCAACGGAGGCCAGGTAAGCACGGTCACGGGCTTTTCCAACGGCGCTACCCTGAACACCAGTTTCCGCGCGTACTTCAAACAGCGCGGGTGGCTGACCTACGACCAGACATACGCGACGAACGACGGATCGGGACACGTGAGGATCTTGCGCGACGGGGATACTCCCCCGTCCGCCGCCGCATACGGCGGGCAGACCAGCCTGAAGACGTACCTGCAGGGCGTTCTTGATGCCAACGGAAAGATCGATATCAAACAGAACGAAATCCTTATGGTCGCCGAAATGGGTTCTTGTACGAATTGTGCTTCCGCGGATTTCCAGGATGCCGTGGTCAAGCTGGCCTTCGGCTCCTCGACGGGCTGCAACTGAGGTTCTATCGGTGTCGGAGGCGTGTTATGGATGTGATTTGCATAATGATCAATCACCGAATTATCAACATCCAATGATGGAATTCCATCATTGATGATTGGTTATTGCTTATTGGTGATTCGTAATGAATGGCGGACGTTATCATTCTCTTGTTCCACCCCTCTCCTATTCGTAGTACGATCATTTCCGCATTCATGCGGACTTCTCCCCACACTCGTCCCGGCTCACTCCTCCTGGAAGCGATGCTCGGCATCGCCATTTTTTCCTTCTTCCTCACCGCGGTCGGCGTCAGTTTGCTCAAGGGACAGGAAGGATCCATCAGCGCCGGCGACCGCGTCCGGGGCGTGCTCTTCGCGCAGAAAACACTCGAAGCGTCGCGGTCCATCCGCGACGGAAGTTTCTCTTCCCTTGCGACGGGTGCGCACGGGATCGCATTGAGCGGATCGACATGGGCCTATGCCGGAACGGGAACGACGACGGGGAATTACAGGATGAAGGTATCGGTTTCCTCACTCGCTTCGGGATGGATGCAACTGACAGGGCAGGCGACCTGGAAGCGCGGTATCAGCCGGGCCGGGACGGCCGCGCTGCTCACCGAACTCACGGATTGGCGTACCGCGGGAAGCATCGGAAACTGGGGCAGTATCACGTTGGAGGGAAGCTACACCAGCGGCACCCCGCTCTATACGGCAGCCGCCATCGCGGGGAACACGTTGTTCCTCACGGGTGACACCTCCAGCGGCGGCAATGGCCTCTATGCGCTTGATATTTCGAGTACGGCATCGCCGTCGCGCATCGCGTCGTCGTTCACTCTTGGTGCGTCGGGCTACGCGGTGGCCGTGCGCGGCAAAAGACTCTACGTCCTCACGTCCGATTCCGCGGCCGAACTCAAGGTCTACAACATCACGACGCCGTCGCTCCTCTCGGACTCAATGCTCGTCGCGTCGTACGATCTTCCCGGCAGCGGCCGGGGCCGGGCCTTGGCCTTCGGTTCCGACGGCGCCACGCTGCTGGTCGGCAGTACGTACAGCGCCGTGTCGGGCGAGCACGAGCTTACCGCCCTCGACATTTCGAACAGCGGATCCGTCGTGCTGTACGGCGGCATGGATGATACGGGTACCGTAAACGCGATCGCCGTCACGGGCACGGCGGCGTACCTCGCGAGCGGTCTTGATACGGGCGAGCTGCGTGTCGCCGATCTCGACAATCCCGCAGCCATCGTTTTGGCGTCCGGCAACGGATACAACCTTAGTGATCGCACGGCGGACGGACTCAGCATTGCCGTCACCGGAACCTCCGCGCTCATCGGCACCCAGGGCAACAGCGGCATCCAGGAGATGGTGCTGTTCGATACCGAAGGCGCGGGCGTTCCCGTTCCCCCGCCCGGACCGTGGTACCACGAAGGCAGCGGAAGCCTGGTCGGTATCACCATGGATCCCACGCGGTGCGTCGCGTTCCTTGCGGCGCAAAGCGGACACAAGGCTTTGCAAGTGGTGAACATGCGCAACAAAACGTCGCTGCCCGAACTCACGGCGTATGACGCAGCGGCGCTCGGCCGAGGAGTGCTCTACGATCCGGTGCGCGACCGGGTCTTCCTGTTCACGAATACCTCCGTGCATATTTTCCGTCCAGGAACCACCACCGGAACCTGCCCATGATGCGTTCGACCTCCCGTCCCGGCTACGTCTTCCTGCTGACCGTCCTCGTGACCGGGGTCATCGCGGCGACCAGCGCCCTGTCCCTTATGCTGCTTGCGTGGGCGGCCGAACAGAACGGGTACCTGTTCTGGGAATCCACGCAGTCCTACGAATACGCGCAGGCCTGCGCCGAGCGGACGTTACGCACGTTGCGTTCCGATCTCAGTTACGCCGGAGGGGAAGCCTTTTCCTTTGCGCACGGCACGTGCACCGTGCATGCGCTCGGCGGAGCCGGGAACAACGACCGCGCGCTGTGTATCGAGGCGACGGTCGGGTCCGCGCTGCGCCGTATAGAGATCGTTTCATCGCAAATCCTGCCCACGACGCTCATCTCTTCCTGGCAGGAAGTAGGTTCCTTCACGCATTGCCCATGATCCGTTCCCGCGATTGCCGGCCGGGCACCACGCTCATCGAACTCCTGCTGTTCCTCGGCATTCTTTCCTTGGTGGCCGGGCTCACGATCCCCATTCTCTTTTCCGCCACCGAGAACAAACTTCTCCAGCAGACGATCGCCGTCGTCGAGCAAAACGGAACGCAGGTGATACAGAACGTCACCTACGGTGTGCGCCATGCGGAGCGCATCCTCAGTCCCGCACCGGGCCAGTCGGGGTCGTACCTCGCACTTCAGACGTCCGACAGCGATACGAATCCTACCATCATTGGCATCCAGAGCGGCGCGATCGTCGTGATCAAACATGCCTTGAAGGAGACGGTGAGTACGACGCAGGTGGGCGTTGTTGATTTCGATGTCATCAATACGTCGGTGTCCGCGTCGCGTCCCAGCGTGCTTATCAGGTTTTCCCTGTCGCGCACGATTCGCTTGCAGCAGCCCCACAGCTACGCGCAATCCTTCGAAACTCTTCTCACCATCCCGCCCGCGGATGCGCCCGTGGGCGATGCATGCGGTTGCACGGGCGTCGCGTGTTTGTACGCCAACGTATTGGGGTGGCAGGTGTGCGGCAACGACAACGCGTGCGCGGAAGTGACGACGGGGTTGCAATGTCCGTGACCGCGTATCTGCAAGACAGTCACGTTTCAAATATGCGTCAAGCTCAAAAAAAGACGAAGAAAGCAAAATCGCTATAATGCGTTCAACTTCTGGACCTTCCGTCCGATTTTTATCTCCTTATTTTTCCACCTTCCCTTATGGGTTCCATCAACAATGCCCGCCGAGGATTCACCCTTATCGAACTTCTCCTCGTCGTCGGTATCATCGCAATCCTTGCGTCGATCGTCATCGTCGCCATCAACCCCACCAAGCAGCTTGGTGACACCCGCAATGCACAGCGCAAGGCGGATGTGAACACGATCCTCAGCGCCGTGTACCAGTACTCCATCGATAACAACGGCAGCCTGCCCGGAACGATCACCACGACAAACAGCCAAATCTGCGCTACGGATTCCGCAGACTGCGACTCCGCGATCGATCTGGACGTCCTCACGGGTTCCTACGTTGTGAAGCTGCCGAGGGATCCCCAGGTCAGCGCAACGGGAACGGGAACGAACTACTGGATCGTCCGCGACAGCAACAACCGCATCACGGTGACGGCACCGGGTGCAGAACAGGGCGCAACGATCAGCATCACGCGCTAAGAAGTTCTCAGTTTGATTCTAAAACGGCGTCTCCGAAAGGGGGTGCCGTTTTTTAAGGTTAGGGTTTGGGATAGGGTTAGGAAGAAATTTTCAAAAACCTAACCCCAAATTCACCAATAACCCCCTTTAATCATACCCCTCTAAACTACCCCAAATCCCACTTTTCTGCTATAATTAGAAGAAACCATCATACCCGTTCATGTACCTATCTCCCCGCCCCTTCCACGGCTCCATCATGCGTCGCCTGACCCTTCAGGCGCTGGCGCTGACGGGTTTAACGATCGTGATTTTGGCGGCGCTATCGCTGTTGATCGCGCGCTCCTTGGTGATGCAATCGCTGCGGTCGGAAATCGCTACGCTATCGGCAGTCGGCGAGGAATCCATCGAAAAATCGTTGCAGTACGCGCGCGAGCGCACGGCGCTCTTGTCGACCCACCAAGATATGCAGGCAATGCTGTCCAAAGCAGTGCAGGCAGACGTAGAGCATGCATGGTCGCTGGCATTGGGCGAATCGGATGCGTCCCTGCCGATCATCGGGTTGGCCTTGGATGACACGGCGAAAAATGTCGTGCGTATCGGACGCGTCATTCCCCCATTGGCATCGTCCCCTACGCGGACGGTGATCATTCCGTCGGTCACGGATGAAGGAATGACCGTGTTCGACGTGCATGCGCCGGTGCGCAAAGGCGTTGAGATTATCGGGGCATTGCATGTTCGTTATGACGCGAGCGCCGTCATGGCGAAACTTGCGTCCCTTTCCCTCGCGCTCGGAGACACCGGGGAGGTGATGCTCTCGTTCATGCGCGGAGCGGATGCACAGGTCTTCCGTCCGTCCACGGAGGCGCGTCGTTTTTCTCTCTTGCCACTCGCGAAAGGCGTCGATACCCCCACCATCCGCGCGTTGGACGGCGCCGAAGGTGTTGCTGACATGAATGACGACGAAGGTGTGCGTGTAATCGCGTCCTACCGTTACCTGCCGGACATCGGATGGGGTTTTGCGATGACCGTCGAGCGCGCGGAGGCTTTCCGTCAGATCGATGCGCTAGGCCGCCTTATCGCTCTCATCGGCGCCTGCCTCCTCGTCTTGGCCGCGGTGGTGGGAGTAGCTCTCTCCCGAACTATCACGAAGCCGTTGCGCACCCTTGCCGACAAGGTGAAGGGGTTGCGCCCGGGCGCGTGGGGTATTGAGCGCACGGTGAAGACGGGCGACGAAGTGGAAGTGTTGGATACCGTGGTGGTGGACATGGCGACGCGCCTCAAAAAGATCTACGAGGACATGGAGGGAGTCATCCGCGAACGTACGCAGGAATTGGCAAAACAGTACGCCCGCGACAGCGCCATCCTTGGGAATATCGAATACGCAGTGATTGCCGTGGATGACAAAGGCATCGTCACCGATACGAACCCCGCGGCGACGGCATTGCTCGGCATGCAGGCGTTGGATATGAAGGGGAAGAGCGTCCGCGATGTGGTGCTCTTCAGGGCCCATCAGGGAAATGCCATGGAGGGAGAGCACCCGGTGCTGTCTTGCATGCGTGAGAATGTTTCAAGGCATTCATCCGCGAACGCGCACTGGAACCTGCAGAAGGCCGACCAAACGCTCATCCCGGTCAGTTACTCCATCAGTCCGCTGGAGGAAAAAGGGCGCGTGTTCGGCGCCATTTTGGTCCTCCAGGACGTTTCCGAAGAGCGCAGGCTCGACTATCTCAAGTCAGAATTCATCACGCTTGCCAGTCACCAACTGCGCACGCCGCTTTCCGCCCTCCGTTGGTACGTTGAGCTTATCGGCGAAGCGTCGGAGCGCCTCACGGATGACGAACGGGGATACGTGAAGGAAATGGGGGTCTCCCTGAAGCGCATGGCGAACCTCCTGGACTCCCTGCTGCGCGCGTCGCAGATGGAAGAAGGCGGTCTTAGCCTGTCGCTTGCAAACACCGATATCAACCAGCTCATCGCCGAAACGGACGAAGACTTCCGCTCCATCGCGAAGGAGCACAATATCAGCTTTTCCGTCTCGCTTCCCGATACGCCGATCGTTGCCAAAACGGATCCCACCCTTCTTCGCATCGTGCTGCAAAACCTTCTGAGCAATGCGACGAAATATACCCGCCCGGAATCGCATATCAGCCTGTCGCTGGAAACGCGGGGATCGGGATACAGCATCAGCGTGACGGATGCCGGCATGGGTATCCCCATGGCCGAGCAGAAGCGCGTGTTCCAGAAGTTCTTCCGCGCCAAGAACGTGCGCCAGATGGACACCGACGGAAACGGTCTGGGGCTCTACATCACGAAATCCATTGTCGAGCGCCTGGGCGGCACCATCGACTTCAAGAGCGCGGAAGGAAAAGGCACGACGTTCACGGTGACGTTCCCGAAGGCATAAAAAAGCGCCCCATACCACGGTGGGTACAGGGCGCTTGGTAAGGGGTTCGGACTGTTTCAACAGGTCTGGAGTTGGCTCATTTCCGCAAAAAGCCGAATGAACTCGCCCCGTTCCACGATGCGATCCTTATGCTGGATGCGCCACAGACCGACCAGGCGATCGATCGACGGTTCGTTGATGGGATGCCTGCCTTGTTGGCCGTCGGCGGGCATCGTCATCATGTCGTATACCAGCATCGTTCGCGGGTCGGTGTCGAGCAAGCTCGCGTACTCGACCAGCGTCAGGGGGTAATACTCGTCGCCGTGGAACCGCGGATGCGCCAGCGGCAGAATGATGCGTTCGGCATCGGTTTCCGCCTGCTTGAAGATGCGGAGGGCCTTGTCCGCGTCATCATTCACGTCGGGAAGTTTCAGGATGCGGTGGAAGCAGGCGATGTCGCCTGTGTCGATCTTCTGCCGCTCCAGGTCTTCCAGCAAACAAGGGATCCATTGGCTGTCCGGCTTCATGGGCTTGATCACAAAACGGTACGTGTCGGTCATCAGGATTCACTCTCCTTAGAAAAGTCCGATGGGTGTAAGAACGACCTTCTGGGAAACCAAAAGGAGCCGCTATTGTAATTTTTTTATTATATTGTGCAATATAATATTTCAGATTATATTGGGGATATGGCAAATGTGCATTTGAAATACAAAAAAGAGGCCGAAGCCTCTGTTTTGTGCTGCCCTTCTGTACGCCGGATTCTGTATCCCGTGAGGGCGATGATCATCTATCTGGGGTGCGTATTGCTACGGCACCTCGGTGCGGAGGGGTGACCGGAGCGACGGAACCATTGCTGATCCCGATCACCCAAATCCTCCTTGCATCACCATGAGTTTACCGATGCTATTGCTAGCATCCCCGGTACTCCGGGGCGTTTCACTCTCCCTCGAGGGGAGCTCGTCTCTGTGGCACTGGTCCGCGCCTACATTTATGAATTGGAGCAGGCGGACGGGTGTTACCCGCATGGCGTTCGCACGATGTCCGGACGTTCCTCCCCGCTTGCGCGGGGCGATCATCCAAAGAGCAGCATGTCTATTGTGCCACAGATAGGCTATAAACGCAATAAAGCCCTTGGGATTTTAGAGAGAAACTTGTACAGTTCCGTGGCTTCCAAGCCGCTGTAGCTCAGCTGGTAGAGCAACTCACTTGTAATGAGTAGGTCGCCGGTTCGAATCCGGCCAGCGGCTCCATATTGTTCATTAAGACGCTTCCTGGAGCCTTTTTTGCCATGTGTAAGCCTTCTGGAGGAGTGTATACTCCCCTTACATGAAGAAGTCCGAAGCCCTCTTCGGTGCGCTGCGCGTTCCCCTGGACGCGCTGGCCGTCTTGGCGTCGCTGGTGCTCAGTTACAAACTGCGCCAGGCCAACGTGGACCTTATTCCGGGCGTGCAACTCCTGGAGCAATCGGGGCTGCCTCCATTCGCGTACTACTTCGAGTACTTCGTGATACCCGGCATGTGCCTATTCCTCATCATCGCATCATTCCTGCGGATGTATGCGCTGCAGCTGACGACGGGCGCGTGGAACGAGATCGGCAATATCATGCTCGCGGGCGTGCTGTGGCTGGTATTCGTGATGGCCTGGTACTTCCTCGTCGTGAAGCAACTCTTCTACTCCCGCATCCTGCTCATCCATTCGCTCTTCTTCATCACGCTGTTCGTCGCGGTGCTGCGATCGTTCCTGACCCTTTTGCAGCGCAATCTCCTGCGCCGCGGCATCGGCGTGCGTTCGGTGCTCTCCATCGGCCGCGTGGCACTGGCCGAGAGCGCCAGGAAGACGCTGGAAGATGATATTCGCTACAGTTACATCGGCCACGCGAAGACATTCGCCGAATTGGAAGCACGCGACAGGAAAGACGATATCGATCTGGTATTGGAAACGGACCCGAGCCCGGACAACGAGGACACCATGCGCCTCATCGAATACTGCCGCAGCCATCACATCGGGTACGCGTTCCTGCCGCCGGTATTCATCGACGTGCCCCGACAGCTCTCGGTGGAGCACTTGGGCCTCATCCCCATGCTCCGCTTCACTCCCACGCCCCTGGATGGCTGGGGACGCATCTTCAAGCGTCTCTTCGACATCGTCGTGAGCGGATTGGCGCTCATCCTCCTGTCGCCGTTCCTCATCGGCATCGCGATCGCCGTGGTCGCCACCAGTGGCTTTCCCATCCTCTACATCTCCACGCGCGTGGGTGAGCAGGGGCGCAGGCGCATCCCCGTCCTGAAGTTCCGTTCCATGAGCCGCGACGCTGACCAACGGAAGGAAGACCTTCAGGAACTGAATCATCGCACCGACGGACCGCTGTTCAAGATCAAGAACGATCCCCGCATCACGCCGCTCGGCGCATTCCTCCGCCGTTGGTCCATCGATGAGTTGCCGCAGCTCCTCAACGTCTTCTTCGGCCAGATGTCGCTCGTCGGGCCGCGCCCCCACCTGCCCGAGGAAGTGAAGCTCTACAGCGATTACCAGAGGCGCGTGTTCGCGGTGAAGCCGGGGCTGACGGGACTGGCGCAGGTTTCCGGCCGCTCGGACCTGAAGTTCGACGAGGAAGTCTCGCTCGACCTCCAGTACATCGAGGAATGGTCATTGCTGATGGACGTGTGGATCCTGTGGAGGACATTGGTCGTCGTTTGCGGACGCAAGGGGGCTGATTGAGGACATGGCTGCATCAGCTTCGTTAGCTTCATTAGGTTTCTTAAACAAATCTTTCCTTATTCTTACTCCTAATCCTATAATCACCCCATGCACGACCGCATGCCCTACGCCATCGGCGGAGTCCTCGGGGGAATTCTCCTGATCATCGTCGTCCAGGCGTTTTTGCCGGAAGGTCCGTTGCCTGGCGTCACACCGACCAAGGAAGAATCTTGTATCGGGGACCCCATCGTCGTCGATTATGATTTCGGAGGCTCATTCATGGAGCCGCATGCCTGCGCCGAGCAGTGCGCCGACGACAAGCCGCGTTACATCCTCTACAAGAACGGCAAGGCGACGCAGTGCGAAACGCCTCCGGGATGCAATGACTACGGGGAGGACCGCGGGGTTACGTGCAAGATCTCTTCATAACCTCACCCGCCCTTCGGGCACCCTCTCCTGTGAGGAGAGGGAGGTTACTTAGAGCGGCATCTGTAGCTGCCCGTCATCCTTCTTTTTGGGCGCTGCTTTTTTCGCGGGTTTATCAGTCGTAGCCTTGGCGGAGGCTGGCTTCGGCTCCGGGATGTCCGCGTTCTCCGCGAAGATCGATAGGTAATTCATGAGCTTCGTCCCGTACGATTTCTCGTGCAGGCGCTTGTCGATGAGTGCCACCTCTCCGCCGTCTTTGCGGTGCCTGCAGAACGTGCGCAGCAAGCGGAAGAGGCGATGCTGCACGCGCGGCAGGAGATATTCCTCGAATCCGTTGTTGTAATGTTCCTTCCTGCGGCTCGCGATGGGGTGGTTCGGATGGTCGAAGGGAAGCGTGTCGATAATCAGGCGATCCACGGTGCCTTCCGGCTGGTCGATACCCTCGTACATCCACGGCGTCAGCATCCAGATGGCGGTGCCTTCGGCGGCCGCGAAGTCACTCTCCATGCGCCCCTGTCCGCCGTTGAGGCCTTGGCAGATCAGCGTGATCCCCTCTTTCTCGAACCGTTCGGTATGGTCGATGAACGCCTGTTCGATGATCCGCTTGCTGCCCGCCAGGATGATCGTCTTGCCGGCGGGAGGATTGGCGAAGAAATCCTTCAGCGTCTCATCCTGCGGAAAGCGAATGGGGCATAGGTAGGGATGCGTCCCGTTCATGCTGATGAGATCGACGGGCATGCATGCGGGGACCATCTCCGGCAGTTTGCCGTTTGTTCCCTGCGGGATAAGGAGGGTCGTCGGGAAGCGGTCGTAGAGGTCGACTTTCAGGAGCAGATCGATATGGAGGGGTGCCGCGTTGAGCGACAAGCTTCCGTTCATCCTGCGTTCCGTCCATACCAATTGTTCCTTGAGCAAGTTTTTCGTCAGGAGCGCGCGTACTTTGGAAAGCTGCGCGACGGTTTGTTCCGGCAGCGTCTTGTCGGCCAGGAATTCCTCCAGCGATTGGATCATGCTGAGCGTCTCCGGACGGTCGTAATCGGCCTGCGTGAGGTAGTGGGTTTCTTCCATGCCGCGGATTTTCTCCGCCCACAGCATCAGGAGGTCCGTGAAGGCCATCATCTTGTCGTTGCCCAGCGCCGCGCCGCGAACGTCATCCAAAAAGCACTCGATGCCGTAGGCCTTTGTTGCGGTGTCCTCCAGCATGGAGGCGTCGTCGATGATGATGTGCGCGTTTTCGCTCAGGCGTTCCGCGGAGGCATGTCCTTTCGTCGAAAGCAGTGCGAAGAGCTGACGGTGGTCGATGACGAACGCGGCGGCCTTCTCTTTGAATTGCGTGACATAGGCGTCGCTCGTGTGCGTGCAGGCGATCTTCCCTCCCCATACGTCTTTCTCCCCTCCGTGCAGTGCCACGTCGTTGCGCGTCCGTGGTTGGAACCACTGCAGCTTGAGCGCGAGCGTGGCCTCGTCCCCCGTGAAGGCCTCCTGCGAGAGCAGCGCTTTCATGGCCTCGGGATCGGCCAAGAGCTGCGGCGGGTGGATGGCACGGACATTCGCGGGGAGCGTGACGCGGCGTAGCGCGCCCTCCAGGTTCTTCACCGCGATCCAGTGCGTCATGGAGTCGTCCTTGGAGGCCGCGTTGATGGCGCTTTGGATCGTGTCGGGATCCAAACTCTCTTCCAGCAACGCGATGTGGCCGGGCTGCGGCGTCGGCAGCGGAAGGACGGGAACGTCTTTTGAAACCTTCTTCGTCGAGACCTTCTTGATCCACGTCGCGCCCTTTCCCCCCTCGGGCGGCAGTGCGGCGAAGAGCATCTTGTACCCCTCGCTGGAGCGCTCCATGACGCCCTTCGCGAAGGCCAGTTCTTCCGCGGACAATTCGAGGAGCCGTTCCCAGATGTGGCCGAGCAATTCCGTTGTCGCGCGGACGTCGCCGAGCGCGCGGTGCGCGGGGGCGTGGTTCAACTTTAGATAATTGCTCATGTATTGGAGCGAGTAGCTCTCGAACTCCGGGAATACGACCGATGCCAGCATGGAGGTGTCGATCCACGGTCGGTTCGTCAGGTCGATCCCGTCCCCGCGCATCATGCCCAGGTCGTAGCCGAGGTTCTGGCCGACAAGCAGCGTGTCCTCGCCGATCCGCTTGGTCATCTCGTCGGCGCATTCCGCGAACGTCGGTTTGCCCGCGATGTCCTCTGGCTTGATGTGCGTGAGGACTTGGACGTGCGGGGGGATCTCCCCGTCCACGCTCAGCAGCTGTTCGTATTCATCCACCACCTCCCCGCCGCGCGCCGTCATGGATGCGAATTCGATGATATGGTGCGTCCTCGGGACGAATCCCGTCGTTTCGGTATCGAACACGGTGAAGGGCAGGGGCGGCAATCTCACGGGGCACATAGTAGCGAACAATAACAGATTGTCCTCGTCCTTTCTTGTCAGGGCGACAAGAAAGGACCAAAGAAACGCTCCGAAAGTGATGGCCCGCTCCGCCTGCCCCGCGGCATTCGAATTGTTCGGTCTAAGGCTTCCCTCACAATTCGAATGCAAAGATGCTTCGCATGCGGGGCTTCCCCTTCACCCCCCGCACTTTCGGTACCTCCCGTGCATGCGATGAAAAAACCGTCGCGTGCAGCGGGTCTCGTGGGCCCCGCTGCTAAGCGACTCTTTGCCGGAAGGATAGCTCATGAAAGGAAACCCGGAGGGTTGCCTTTCATGCATCACGCCGCCCTCGCCCCCTCGCCTTCCAATGGCTGGTCGTCGGTCGGGGTGAGCGAGCTCTCTTCCGGAGCGGACTGCTCGGCGGGCTCGACGTGCTTCTCGGCTTCGTGGTTCTTCTCCCCTTCGGCGACGATCTCCTGCACTTCGCTCTCGGCCATCGCCATCGGTTCGCCTCCGCGGAGTTCCGCGAGCTTGGCCTTGAAGGCCGGGAGTTCCTCGTAGTTGTACATGTCGAGTTCGTAACCCGTCAGTTCCGTTGCAAGGCGGATGTTCTGGCCCTTCTTTCCGATGGCCATGGGGCGCTGTGCCTCCTCCACGAACACGGCGGCGCGCTTCTTCACGCGGCGTCCGCTGTCGTCCACCTGCTCCTGGTCGTTCACGATGATCACGGCGGAAATGGAAGCCGGCTGGAGGGCGGTCGAAATCAGTTTGATCGGATCGTCGCTCCACTCGAGCATGTCCACGCGCTCGCCGTTGATCTCTTCCATCACGGCCTGGATGCGCACGCCCTTCTGTCCCACGCAGGCGCCGATGGGGTCGATGCGCGGGTCTTTGCTGGCCACCGCGACCTTGCTGCGGAAACCGGCGTCGCGGGCGATGCCGCGGACTTCCACGTCCCCGTTGCGGACTTCGGGGATCTCGAGTTCGAGCAGCTTCTTCACGAGGTGGCTGTGCGTGCGGGAGATCTTCAGCTGCGGTCCCTTGCCCGTCATTTCCACCTTCTCCAGGAACACGCGGATGCGCTTACCGGTGTAGTAGTGCTCGCCCGGGATCTGTTCCCTCCACGGCAGCGACACCGTCATGCCTTCGATTTCGAGCGTGACCCAGTTGGGGTCCGTCTTCGTCACCGTGGCGGTGAGCAGTTCGTTCTCGCGGTCCTTGAATTTCTCGTACAGCGACATGCGCTCGGCCTCCTGCAGCTTTTGGAGGATCACCTGCTTGGCGGCCTGGGCGGCGATGCGTCCGTACTCGTCCGGCGTCACGTCGATCTCGATTTCGTCTCCCACTTCGATGTCCTTCTTGATGCGCTTGGCATCTTCGTAAGAGATTTCGAAGTTCTCGTTCTCCACGTCATCGACTACTTCCTTGATGAGGAGGATGGTCGGGTGTTCCTTGCCTTCCTCCAGGTCCACGCGGATTTCCATTTCCTTATTTCCGAAATCCTTGCGGTATGCGGTGGCGATCGCCTGTTTGACGGCTTCGATGACCTGCTCGGCCGAGACGTTCTTCTCGGAGCAGATTTGGTTAATGGCGGCGACGAATGATGCTCTCATGGTAATGGGGTTAGGAGTAGGGTTAGGGGTAGGGCTTGGAATTCTTAGTGTGTCATGGTGAGCCCGTCGAACCATGGTAGGGTGAAACCACCATTCCAACTCTGGAATAGTGTAGATTACTGAGTACGTCCAAAGTATAGCGGACTTTACGTC
>CAZSMX010000009.1:6603-9718 GCA_964608325.1 uncultured Candidatus Peribacteria bacterium | reverse complement strand
TTCAAAAAAGCCCTCCGGTGCGCCCCTCGGATGGTTGGGAATGACCCGAACCACCAGTAGGCCAGCACTTTCCATCCCTTCGGAACCCTATCGAGGTACGGGTATTTGGCGGCGGTGATGACGGCGGAATTGCCGAGCGTGCGCATTCTCCTCAGGGAATCTTCCAGCGTGATTGAATGCCTGTGGTGTGCCACGGCATCCGGTTCGTAGTACAGGCGGATGCCCGCCCTCCTCAGCTCCTCTCCCCACAAAATATCTTCCCATCCGTAGAGCGTCAGGTCCTCCTTGAACGGGAACTTTTTCGCGAGCTCCGTCTTGATGCTGATCTGGCTGGTGTAGGTGTAGAGGTGCTGGCGCGGTTCGGGGACGAAGTCGTGCTTGTACGGTTCGATGTGCGGGTAGCCGAATTGCCAACCGCTCGTCTCCAGCCATTTCATCACGGGCGTCACCTCGCGCGTCGGGTCCCACGTCGTGAAGCCCAGGACGGCGGAGTCCTGCTTGCCGATTTCCTTCAGCCGGTCGTGTGCTTTCAGGTGGGCCTCGCATGCCCCCGGCGTCAGCAGGATGTCGTCCCCGATGAACAGGACGAGAGGGGTCTGTGCCATCGAGATTCCTTTGTTCCGCGCCACGCCCTGCTGGCTCTTCGGCACCTCCGTGAATTGCACGGGGATCGTCCCCTTCCATTCCTTCATCAATGCCTCCGTCGCGTCGTCATGCCCGTCGCTGACCACGATAATCTCCAGCCGATCCTTCACCGTCTGGCGCTCCAGATATTCCAGGCAACTGCGAAGGAGCTCTGCCCGTTTGTAGGTGGGGATGATGACGGAAAGGGATTTCACGGTTAGAGTGTAGCTCCTGTGAAGTGTCTCTTCCTAGACCCGGCAAGCAATATCGGCGCGCTCGCGTGCGTGACCGACGATAAAGCAAGCGTCTGCGTCGAAATGGACAAACGGATCACCGACAGCCAGATCGTCCCGCTTGTCGAAAAGACGATGAACGATGCGGGCTGGTCATACAAAGATCTCACGCACATCGCGTGTGTCACGGGACCGGGCGGCTTTACCAGCCTGCGCACGGGCATTGCATTTTCCAATGTGTTAATTGATCAACTTGGTGTTCCTGCCGTTGGAATTCATTTGTCGGATTTGTATGAGGCGAGGCTGCGGCTAGGGCGTGGGGCGTTGGGCGTGGGGGAAGAATCCGACGCCCTACACCCGACACCCCCATCTTTCCTCTGGCTCCACTCCACGCGCATCGACCAATGCTTCGTCCGCGGGTTCGGGAAATATGCGGAGCAGTGGAACGACCCAACATTGATCGATGTCGCCGAATTGGCGTCCGTCGTTCCCAGCGGAGCGCTGTGGGCCGGCGAACTGATCCCACAGCATCAGGAAAAATTGAAGATGATCGTCAAAACCGATGCGAAGCCGCTGGCAGAGATGCTGCCGGGATATCTCTCAACGCTTTCGTTCGAGAAAAAGCCCCTGCTGCCCTGGTACGGGCGGACTTGGTAAAAGAGGGAGAATTCCCTTTGCCCCTCGCGGAAAAGGGCTATTCTTGCTATACTTCGACGTCTGAACAGATCCATGGCTATTTTGGATTCCATCAATAGGCTTTTGGGTGATCCCAATGAGAAGGAGCTCAAGCGGCTCTGGCCCGAGGTGACGCGCGTGCGCGAAGTCCTCGCCAAGCCGGAGATCCGCGCTCTCACGAAAGAAGATCTTCCGAAGAAAACCCAGTCCTTCAAGGATCGCGTGCAGGCAGGCGAGACCCTCGATGACATTTTGCACGAGGCGTTCGCCGTCCACATCCGTGCGTGCGAATTGCTGCAGGGCGAGACGATGACCATCGGACGCCAGACCTTCACGTGGGACATGATCCCCTTCGACGTGCAGATCCTGGGAGGCATCGCGCTCCACCGCGGATGCATCGCCGAAATGAAAACCGGAGAAGGAAAGACGCTCGTCTCCACGCTGCCCGTGTACCTCAATGCGTTGTCCGGAAAAGGCGTGCACGTCGTCACCGTGAACGACTACCTCGCCAGGCGCGACAGCGCGTGGATGGGACTCCTCTACACCACGCTCGGCCTTACGGTCGGGGTCGTGGTCCACGGGGTCACCACCGAGGGTCGCCGCAAGGCATATGCGTCGGACATCACGTACGGCACGAACAACGAATACGGCTTCGACTACCTGCGCGACAACATGGCCAGCTCCATCGAGCACCAGGTCCAGCGCGGATTGAACTACGCCATCGTCGACGAAGTAGATTCCATTCTCATCGATGAGGCCCGCACGCCGCTCATCATCAGCCAGCCCGCCGCGGAGTCCACGACGAAGTACATGCAGCATGCCACGCTCGTGCGCAACCTGCAGGAGAATGTCCATTACAACAAGGACGAGAAGCAGCGCGCCGCCACGCTCACCGACGAAGGCATCAAGAAGATGGAGGAGCTCCTGGGAGTGGAGAACATCTACACCGACAAGGGCTTCGAGGAGGTGCATCACATCGAGCAGGCGTTGCGCGCCCATGCCATCTACCAGCGCGACGTCGACTACGTCG
Organism: uncultured Candidatus Peribacteria bacterium; assembly: GCA_964608325.1. GTDB lineage: Bacteria > Patescibacteriota > Gracilibacteria > Peribacterales > Peribacteraceae > CAZRVH01. Next base: position 7,156 of record CAZSMX010000009.1, on the reverse strand, counting down.
TGAAGGACGGCGAGATCATCATCGTCGACGAATTCACGGGACGCCTCATGCCGGGCCGCCGCTACGGCCACGGCCTTCACCAGGCCATCGAGGCCAAGGAGGGCGTGGAGGTGCAGCGCGAGAGCAAGACGCTCGCCACCATCACGTTCCAGAATTATTTCCGCCTCTATGACAAGCTGGCCGGTATGACCGGAACGGCGAAGACGGAGGAAGAGGAATTCGAATCCATCTACAAACTGCGCACGCTCGTCATCCCGACGCACCGCCCCATGATCCGCGCGGACCTGACGGATACCATCTACCGCACCGTCAGCGTGAAGTTCCGCGCCGTCGTGCAGATCGCGAAGGAAAAGCATGCCACGGGCCAGCCGCTGCTCATCGGAACCACTTCCATCGAAAAATCAGAAGTACTCAGTCTGCTGCTCAATCAAGAGGGTATCCCCCACCAGGTGCTCAACGCGAAGAACCACGAGAAGGAAGCCGAGATCGTCGCGCTCGCCGGACAGAAGGGTGCGGTCACGATCGCCACGAACATGGCCGGCCGCGGAACCGA
>CAZSMX010000009.1:3302-6503 GCA_964608325.1 uncultured Candidatus Peribacteria bacterium | reverse complement strand
CCGGACAGAAGGGTGCGGTCACGATCGCCACGAACATGGCCGGCCGCGGAACCGATATCAAGTTGGGCGAGGGCGTGAAAGAGCTCGGGGGACTCTGCATCCTCGGTACCGAGCGCCATGAATCCCGCCGCATCGACAACCAGCTGCGCGGACGCGCGGGGCGCCAGGGAGACCCGGGCGAGAGCCGCTTCTTCGTCTCGGCCGAGGACGACCTCATGCGCCTCTTCGGCGGCGACCGCCTGAAGGTCATGATGGAACGCCTGAACGTCCCCGATGACGTCCCCCTCCAGAACGCCATGGTGACGCGCAGCATCGAGGGCGCCCAGAAGCGCGTGGAAGGCCACCACTTCGACATCCGCAAGCACGTCCTGCAGTACGACGACGTGATGAACAAGCATCGCGAGATCATCTACAAGCGCCGCCAAAAGATTTTGGAGAAACTCGCGCAGCAGGGTGCGGACGAAGGAAGCGCCCTTCACAAAGACGTCCTGGCTGCCATCCGCAAGGAGGGCGAGGCAATCGTGGACTTGCACGCGACGGACATCGACGACGAAAAATGGAATCGCCAGGAGATCGTGGAGAGTCTCTCCGCCCTCCATCCCGCCTTCCGCTCCATCCTCCCGATGGACACGATGAAGAACTTCAACGATCGCGACAAGCTCCGCGCGTTCATCGGCGACGTCGCCGTGAAGTTCTACGAGGAGAAGTGCAACGAACAGACGTTGGAAACCGTCGCCCAGGCGGAGCGCGCCGTCACGCTGCGCTCCATCGACACGCACTGGATGGACCACATCGACGACATGTCGCACCTGCGCGAGCAGGTCGCCTTCTCGGGCTATGCCCAGAGGGATCCGCTCATCGAGTACCAGGACCAGGGATACCAGCGCTTCCAGCGCCTCATCCAGAACATCGAAAGCACCATCACGCGCACGCTGATGCAGATCGACTTCGGCCAGTTCGCCCCGCGCGAGGTGCTGCGCCAGGCCGAGGAGGAGCTGAAGAACATTTCCACCAACGAAGACCAGATTTCCGGAGATTTGGAGCAGACGGGGGTTGGCTCACTGATGCAGCAGGGCGGTCCCCAGGGCCAGGACGCCGCGGGCATCGTCGCCCAGCGCCTGAAGGCCAACGCACCCAAGCAGATCCACGCCGACAAGGTCGGTCGCAACGATCCCTGCCCGTGCGGCAGCGGCAAGAAGTTCAAGAAGTGCCATGGCGTCGACGCATAACGTGACGCCGCGCAAAGTGCTGACGCTCTGCTTCGTGCAGGACGGATCCCGCATCCTGTTGGGCATGAAGAAGCGCGGGTTTGGATCGGATAGATGGAACGGTTTCGGAGGAAAGTTGGAACCGGGCGAGAGCATCGAGGAGGCCGCTCATCGCGAACTGCGCGAGGAGGCGGGTGTCGGCGTGATGCACATGGAGAAGGCGGGCCTTCTGGAGTTCACGTTCGAGGGAGATCCGGTGCTCTTGGAAGTACACGTGTTCCGCGCGGCGGGGATGATCGGCGAGCCGGTCGAATCCGATGAAATGAAGCCGCAGTGGTTCGAGGAATCCGAGATTCCCTACGATGCGATGTGGCTGGACGACAAGCACTGGCTGCCGGTGTTCCTGAAGGGAAAGAAGTTCCACGGCGTCTTCCACTTCGAAAACGAGACGAAGCTCCTGGAATACACGGTTGCGGAGGCGTAAGATGGGACAATGATCACTCTCCGCTCTTCACGCATTGCATTCGTCGGAATTTTGTTCGCGCTGTCCGCTTCCTCGGTCTCCGCGATGTCGTGCGCCATTGATGTAAATGGCAAGACGACATGCCCGACATCGGAACAGGTCGATTCCTTCTATGCTTCGCAGGCAGCGGCTCCCGTGTGTGATAACAACGGCACTTCATGGATACATCGCGAAAGTGATCCGCCTGCGATGGTGCAGCTGGCCAAGTGCGCCGGATGCACTGCGGTCTGCAGTAATGTCGGCACAAAGAGCGAGGGATGGTACAGCTCCTGCGACGGGTCGCTGATTGAGTGGGCGCATTGCGGCACGAAGGGCATGGCGGTATGTACTATGGATGCGAAGCAGTGCCCCGATGGCAGTTACGTCGGGCGCGACGGCAACAATAATTGCGAGTGGCAGGAATGTCCTGGCAAGGAGCAAAAATTAGTATTTTCCGACGTCCTCGCATCCCATCGCAACGCCCAGGCGATCGCGTACGTGCAATCGCAAGGGATCGTCGAGGGCTATGCCGACGGTACATACAGGCCCGACCAGACGATCAACCGCGCGGAGTTTGTGAAGATTCTTGTGAATGCCCAATTCCCAAGCTTGGTAAGCGCATGCATGTTGGGCCACGGAGGGGCGGCTTCCTTCCTGATGGATCTCGATACCGAGGCATGGTATGCGAAGCATGTCTGCGTTGCCTTCGACAAGCAAATCATTCAGGGTTATCCCGATGGTACGTTCCGTCCTTCGACGACGCTCAACTTCGCCGAAGCCGCCAAAATCATCTCGCTCTCTTTTGAGATTGCGGCACCCGGCATTGCGGCGCATGAGCCTTGGTACGCCCCGTATGTCCGCGATCTTGAGCGATACAATGCGATTCCCCCGTCTATCAACTCATTCGACCATCAGATCACCCGCGGCGAAATGGCGGAGATGATTTGGAGGCTGAAGGCGAGTATTACATATTTACCGTCAGCAAGATTTGAATCTTTTGAAGCTTTAGATGCCTATTGTACGTCTTCTCCTGAAGGTAGCGCGATTGGTTCTCTGCTCTACCCTCGAAGCCCTGAATACGCGCATCTGGCTGAATTGGGACAGATTTTTACCGCTGCGGATTGCGGAGAGGGGCGTCTCCAGGAAGTAGTGGGTGGCAGAGAGGCGATCTATCGGCAAGGATCCAGGATAGATGTGCGGTTGCAGACGCCTTTAAGCGTTGAATTATTATTGAAGGATATTGGATATGCATGTTATGAATTAGGCCTGAGCGGCATGTGTGAGACATGGAAAATGTCCGATGCAGTTCCTGTGTCTGAGTTGCTTCGTTTGAAGCCGTACGTAGAGTATTTCATAAGGGATGATTGCACGAATTGCGGGTGAAAATCGGAAGATCCGTGAACAAATGCTAGACTGATCGTCCATGGAGAGTGGAAAGATCATCGGCCACAAGCGGCAACTCGCCGAACTGCAGAGCGATATCGACAGCGG
>CAZSMX010000009.1:0-3202 GCA_964608325.1 uncultured Candidatus Peribacteria bacterium | reverse complement strand
AGATCATCGGCCACAAGCGGCAACTCGCCGAACTGCAGAGCGATATCGACAGCGGTAACGTCTCCCATGCGTACCTGTTCACAGGTCCCGCGCACGTGGGGAAGACGACGGTGGCGACATGGTTCGCGCAGCAGTTGGTGACGAAGGATGTGGATCCAGCGAAAAAAGAAGATGCGCTGAAGCGGATGGACAAGTTGTTGCATCCGGATTTCCTCATGCTGGATGATCTGTGGATTGAAGAGGTGAACGAGGATTTCGAAGCGATCGCACTCACGACGAACGTTCCCCAGCAGCACCGCGCCAAAACGCCGACGATGAAGACCGATACGATCGGCATCGACGACGTGCGCGAGATCCAGAAGCGCGTGCAGGAGACGGGCGAAGGATTCTGGCGGCCGTGCCTCATCACGCGCATCGACCGCCTCCAGGAAGCGGCTGCCAACGCGTTCCTGAAGACCCTCGAGGAACCGCCGCCCGGCCGCGTGTTCATCCTCACCACAGAAGCACTGGATACGTTGCCGACGATCGTATCGCGCACCCGCGTCATCCACTTCGACCGCGTCTCCCCCGCGGACCTGGACCCCCTTCTGAAAGATGAATCCCCTGACGATGCGCACTTCCTGTCGCATCTGTCCCAGGGCGCGCCGGGCATGCTCATCCAACTGCTCGATGATCCCGACCTGCGTCGCGAGGAGAAGACGCTGCACACGCATGCCGTCTCATTTTGGAGTGCCAGGACGCCGTTGGAGCGACTGAAGATCGTGGAGCCGCTGCTGGAACGCGGTACGGCCGCGGAACGTCTGTTGCTCCACCTGTCTCTGGCGTTGCGCGAATATCCCGTTCGCACGCACCGACACGAACGCGAGTTGATGGAGCTGATCCGCGGGCTTGAAACAAATGCCTCCAAGCCCCTTCTTGTCCAGCGCTTTTTACTGGGCTTGGAAGCGATGAAAACGGCCTAAGGCCGGCAAATTGGCTGTGGAATGCCGAAAACAGCTTCAAAAACCATCGTTTTTTTTCGAAGCCTGCGCTAGTATCGTGGACCCTATGGATATCCGATACCAGATCACCGGCGGCATCCCCCTCCAGGGCGAGGTCACCATCAGCGGTAGCAAGAATGCCGCCCTTCCCATGATCGCAGCGACCGTCCTCGCTTCGGGCGAATCGGTCCTCACCAACGTGCCGCGCCTCCGCGACACCGAGCTCCTCCTGAAGATCCTGGAATTCCTGGGCGCCAAGACGAGCTTCGAAAACGGCACGGTACGCATCGACAACACGAACCTAGAAAGCAAACCCATCCCGCACGAGTACGTCAGTAAACTGCGCGGAGCCATCGTGCTTCTCGGCCCTCTGCTCGCGCGATTCGGCGTCGTCGAGATGTCGTATCCCGGGGGATGCGTGCTGGGCAAGCGCCCGGTGGAGGCGCATGTGCTGGCACTGGAACAGATGGGTGCCGCGAACATGAGCACGAACGAAGTCCTGCACCTGCAGGGCAAACTGCACGCCGCGCGCATCATCATGCCGGCGTTCTCCGTTACCGCTACGGAAATCGCCATGTGTGCCGCCGCCAGTACGCCGGGCGAGACGCGCATCGACATCGCCACGGCCGAGCCGCACGTGCAGGCCGTCGCCCGCATGGTGCAGTCCATGGGCGCGGAAGTGGATGGCATCGGCACGAACACGCTCATCATCCGCGGACGCAGCGACCTCAAGCCGGTCGCGGCCCGCGTTCCCTTCGATTACCTCGAGGCGGGATGCTTCGTCATCGCCGCGCTCGTCACGAAAGGCAAGCTGCGCCTGCGCGACGTCGACGCGGACGACCTTCTCTGCTTCCTGGACATCGTGAAGCGCGCCGGAGGCATCATGAAATACACTCCGGAGGACCGTACGCTGTTCGTCGATGGTGAACTGTCATTCCTCAATGCGATGAAAGTTCAGACGGGCATCCACCCCGGTTTCCCCACCGATCTCCAGGCTCCCATGGGCGTCCTCATGACGCAGGCGAAGGGCGTGTCCCGCATTTTCGAAACGATCTTCGAAGGCCGCATGGCGTACCTCTACGAATTGGAGAAGATGGGCGCGCATGTGGAAATCCTCAACGCCCACCAGGCGCTGATCATCGGTCCTACCCCGCTGAAGGGCCGCATCGTCGCCAGTAACGACATCCGCGCCGGCGCCGCCATGGTGCTCGCGGGCCTCTGCGCCGAGGGTCAGACGACCATCACCGACGTGAAATACATCGAGCGCGGCTACGACCAGCTGGACGAAAAACTCCGCTCGATCGGCGCGAAGATCGAACGCACGGTTGTCGATGGCGGAACGAGTGCGTGATGAGCTGCAGTAGCTTCGTTAGCTTCATTAGGGATGGGATTTTCTTTTTCTAAGGAAGCTAATGTAGCTAAAGAAGCTACCCTTTCCCCCTAGATCCCCCTCATCCAATCCTCTACACTACCTTCACCCATGTTGACCTACTCGTTCGCCGGCCCTGCTTCCGTGAAGTGCACGGGAGGCTCCATGCCCGTCCTTTCGTTCCCCGCCAAGCCCCTCGACGGAGCGGTGAACCTGTTCGCCTCCCCTGAGGAAGCGCCCACGCGCGAGCGCATCTCCTGGCCCGGGGAATACGACGTGTCCGGCATCACGGTACGCGGCATCGCGCAAATGGAGGGACAGAAAGTCTCCTACATGGTGGAGAACGACGGCGTACGCACGGCATTCATTTCCGCCCCGCTGGAAGATTGGGAAGCGATCGATATCGAACACTTCGGCGACATCCACGTCCTGGTCCTTCCCGCGGAAGACGCGAAGAAGTGCCAGACGCTTATCGACGAGATCGACCCCCGCGTCCTCATCCTCGTTCCCGGATTGGATGGTTCCATCCACCCCGACGTGCTGAAGGCCGCGGGCGCCCAGGGCAAGGAAGTGACCAAGGATTTCAAGTTGAAGGGCATCGGCGCAGCCGAAGGCCGCGAAGTGGTCATATTGGGCTGATTTCCGCATGATTCAGCGGAAGGAATCGGCTATCATTTTGGCGTGGCCCCGTAGTTCTACGGCGGGCGTGCGCAGCACGCAGGTCAAAAGACTATTCGGCTCCCTTGTTCTTTCATCTACACTTCCCATCCATGGTCCCGTAGTTCAACAGATAGAACGAGCCTCTCCTAAGGGCTAGATACTGGTGCGATTCCAGTCGGGACTACCATTCGAC
>CAZSMX010000008.1:0-43707 GCA_964608325.1 uncultured Candidatus Peribacteria bacterium | reverse complement strand
CCAGTGACCTCCACAATGTCAATGTGGCGCTCTAGCCAGCTGAGCTAATTGCCCTTGTTCCTGGGTTCCTTGGAACCTCAAAAGCCCAGGCAGGGTACCAACTTCGCGGTGTTCCCACAAGGCGGTCTTCGCGGGCATCCTGCCATTGTATTAGGCCTATCGCATGCTATAGGCATGTTGAAACACATTCTCAACCTTTTCTTCCCCATCCGATCCCTCGCCCGGGAGGAAGAAGGGGAGTGGATCCGGCCGAACGACGAGCGGCTGTTGCGGGGCAATCCCTCGTATGAAGAGAAATTGGCGCTTCAGCGACGGGGTATCCTTAACCTGGACCGTCTCGTTTCCTACGGATCGTACGACGCGCTGCCGCTGCTGCGAAGCGCGGTTCAGACGTTCAAGTACAAACGCGTTCCATCGCTTGGAATTTTCTTGGGTCAGCTGATGGTGCGTGCGACGCCTCTTCTGCGTCAGGAGCAGGTGCCCGTCCTGTGTCCGGTGCCGTTGCATTGGTCGCGGCACTTCGCACGCGGGTTCAACCAGGCCACGCTGCTCGCGGAGTCCGTCGGGGCGGCGCGAGGATGGAAGGTGCGGCACATCCTTACGCGTACGCGTCCCACCGGCCACCAGGCATGGAGGAGCCGCACGCAACGCAGGGTGTCCGTGAAAGATGCGTTCGCCGTCCGTGGCAATGCGCCGATGCCATACTCCGTGGTGCTTGTCGACGATATCGCGACCACCGGATCGACGCTCGACGCATGCGCCCGCGTGCTGAAGGAAGCCGGCGTCGTGCGCGTGGAGGCGCTCGTGCTCGCACTCGGATAAATTTTTTGAAATGACACCTATCTTCGACAAACTGTTATCGCAACTCCGAAGCACGGAAAGGTGCAACCGAATATGCGTGTGGAAAACTTTTCTGTTTTCCACATCGTGGGTACGATGGGCGTCCCATGCTTCTGATCGTCTCCGCACTCGCATTTTTCTTCCTGATTACGGGACTTATTCTGATTCACGAGTTCGGTCACTTCATCGCGGCGCGCAGGGCGGGCATTGTCGTGGAAGAGTTCGGCTTCGGCTTGCCGCCTAAGGCGAAGAAGTTTTTCACATGGCAGGGGACGGCGTTCACGCTGAACTGGATTCCGTTCGGAGGTTTCGTGCGATTGAAGGGGGAGAATGAAGAGGAGGCAGGAAAGAAATCCAAGGGCAGCTTTGCGCACGCCAGCATCCTCACGCGCTGCGTCATCCTCACGGCAGGCGTCGCGATGAACTTCCTGCTCGCGGTTCTCATCTTCCTCTTTGGATTTTCCTACGGCCAGTGGATTCCGACGTACCTCACGCTGGAGGAAATGCAGGCTGCGGCGGACCGCGGTGATATCCATATGAAGCTTGGCGTCGTGATCGATGACGTGTTGGCGGGCGGCGGAGCGGAGGAGGCCAAGATCCCGAAGGGAAGCATCCTCGTATCGATCGACGGCAAGCCCGTCCAGAAGCCGGGTGACGTGGTGATGTTCCAGGAGGGCAAGCGCCGAGCGACGTACGCGTACGTTCCCGCCGGATCCACGGGCGCCCAGGTCACCACGACAGTACGCGTAGACCAGGGCAAGACGGGTATTTACCTGCGTACCATTCCGTTGGAACTCTCGGCCCCCAAGCGCAACATTGTCGATGCAGCCGTTCTGTCGGTGCGTGAAACGGCCGTGGTGACGACGCAGACCGTGCTCGGAATCGGACGCCTCTTCGGATCCTTGGCCCAAAGCGGACAGGTTCCCGCCGGCGTCACGGGTATCATCGGTATCGCGCAGCTTACCTACACGTCCGTGCAGGAGGGATTCATCGTGTACCTACGCCTTGTCGCGTTGCTCAGCCTCAGCCTCGCCGTCCTGAACATCCTGCCGTTCCCGGCATTGGATGGAGGACGCCTCATCTTCGTGTTATCGGAAATTTTCGTGAAGCCGGGCAATCGCCGTATCGAGGCGATCACCAACGCGATCGGGTTCGGCGTATTGATCATCCTGATCCTCATCGTAACCTTCTATGACGTCTTCCGTCTCTTCCGCTGAGTCGGTGGTCCCGCTAGGCGGGGTCAGCCCGGCCTTCAAAGATCTCTGGCTGGAGATCCTCGGCAAGATCGAGCCCAAAATCCCGCGCAGCCAGTTCATCACGTGGTTTCGCGATACGGCGATTTTGGGAAAGGAAGAAGGAACGCTCGTCGTCGGTTTGCCGTTGCCCATGTCGCTCAACTGGCACCTGGAGCACTACCGCGCGCTCACGTTGCAGTTCGCGCAGGAGATGGATCCCGGTATCGAGCAGGTCGTCTACAAGGTGGACGGGGGATTGAAGGATGATCCGTTGCGTACGTTCGATCTCCTGGCCGCATTCCCGGAGCAAAAAAAGAGGAAGGTCACCGGCAAGCAGGAAGTGAGGATGGCGGAGGGAATCGTCAGCAAGATCCTCAGCCCGCGCTACACGATGGAGAACTTCATCGTGGGGTCCAACAACCGCCTTGCGTATGCCGCGTGCCAGGCCGTGGCCGCGCAGCCGGGGGGCAAGTACAACCCGCTCTTCCTGTACGGAGGCGTGGGACTCGGTAAGACGCACCTTCTGCAGGCGACGGGCAATGCCATCCTGAAACAGATGCCGAAGGCGACGGTCGTGTACACCACCACCGAGGACTTCACGAACCAGGTGATCGAAGCCATCCAGACGCAGAGGATGGAACAGTTCCGCAAGCGCTACCGCGTGGTGGACGTGCTCATCATCGACGACGTCCAGTTCCTCGCCAACAAGGAACGCACGCAGGAGGAATTCTTCCACACGTTCAACGCCCTCTATGAGGATCGCAAGCAGGTCATCCTGTCCGCGGACCGCCCGCCGCAGGAGCTCCAATTAGAAGACCGCCTCACCTCCCGTTTCGAGCGCGGCATGATCGCCGACGTTTCCGCTCCGGACTACGAAACCCGCCTCGCTATCCTGTCCGAGAAGGTAAAAGAGTACCAACTCTTTATGGATATGACGGTGCTGCAGTTCATCGCGGAGCACACGACGAAGAACATCCGCGAACTCGAGGGTATCCTGATGCAGGCAGTGGCCCAGTACGAACTGGAGCAGCGCATGCCGACGGTGCGCAGCATCGCGGATATCATGAGGAAGCTCAATAAGGACCCCCACGAAGAGCCCGAGCACGTCGGCTTCGAGATCCAACCCCAACGTATCGCGACGTTCCAGGACGTCATGGAAGCAGTCAGCCGCTACTTCAGCGTATCGGTGGCGGATATGGTGGGCGCGTCCCGCGTCCGCGAAATCCTCATCCCGCGCCAGATCGCCATGTTCCTCTGCAAGAAGTACCTGCGCATGAGCTTCGTTCGTTTGGGTGAATTGTTCTCGAATAGGGATCACACCACGGTGATGAACGCCGTGGAGAAGATAGAGGAGAAGCTGCAGAACGATCCGCAGTTGCTGAGGGAAGTGCGCGCATTGGAGAAGGAGTTGGACTTTGTATAAGCCCTCCCAGAGATATTGACATATACTATATATATTATATAGTATTTTTAAAGGTACGCTGTTTTTTTACATTCAACCGCAATCGGAGACTCTGTATGGATCTTTCTCCCAGTGACGTTCAGGTCCTTTCCTGCAATGTCGAGCACAGCATGTACGTCTATAGAAAACTCGAAGAAGAAGATGACGTCGATCCATTCGACATGGCGGAATTGGAACTTATTAATTCCGTTCCGTCGCGGGATCCTCAGGCAATTCTTGCCGATCTAGCCCCAGACGTCGTGGCGTTCCAGTTTTTCAGCAGCATGCGCGTCAACCTACGCGCCGCTGGACTCGACTTCGAGTTGTCTGACCAAGGAGAGAAGGGCGACGTTGAAAACCGGCAGCACGAGACGGCTTGGTACGTTCCCGGCGGCACGGTCGTTCAAAAGTCTGATTTGCCCGAAGAATTGGGGCGGTACGCAGACGAGAACCATGATGGATCGGAGACGTACGTGAAAACGCGTCTGGAGACGTATATGACATTCGGTACAAAGGAAAAGTTCACGCTGATCTGACGGATCCGTCAGATCAAAACCAAAGGCCCCTGCAGCAATGTAGGGGCCTTTCGCTATGCGAAGAGACTCTGCTACTCTGCCAGCCATGTGTGCCTCCCATTCTTCAGCGTCTCCCGAACAACTCGCCCATATGCGCCACTCGCTGGCGCACGTTCTTGCGCAGGCGGTGACGAAGCTGTGGCCTGACACGAAAATCACGATCGGTCCGCCGATCGATACGGGTTGCTACTACGACTTCCAGTTCGCGGAGCCGATTTCTCTGGATCACCTGGGAAAGATCGAGAAGGAAATGAAAAAGATCATCCACCAGGGCCAGACGTTTCGCCGCGACGAATTGTCGCCCGCGGAGGCCAAGAAGTACTGGAAGGAGAGGGGGCAGCCGTTCAAGGTGGAGCTGATCGAAGACCTGGAAAAGAACGAAGGAGTCCAGATGGTGACGCACTACGCGAACATCGGTCCGGACGGCAAGGACACGTTCGTCGACCTCTGCCGCGGCGGACACGTGGAGAGTTTCAAGGAAATCCCGGTCGACGGATTCAAACTGATGACGCTCGCGGGCGCGTACTGGAGAGGGGACGAGAAGCGCGAGCAGCTCACGCGTATCTACGTGGCGGCGTTCGGTTCCAAGGAGGAGCTGGATGAGTACCTGAGAATCCAGGAAGAGGCGAAGAAGCGCGACCACCGCAAAATCGGAAAGGAAATGGACCTCTTCACCTTCAGTGAGCTTGTGGGTCCGGGCCTTCCGCTGTGGACGCCGCGCGGAACGTTGATGCGCAACTTGCTCGATGCGTTCGTGTGGGAGCTGCGCGATGCACGCGGATACCAGCGCGTCACCATCCCTCACATCACGAAGAAAGAGCTGTACGAGACGTCCGGACACTGGGCGAAGTTTAAAGACGAGCTGTTCCACATTCACACGCGCGAAGGCCATGAATTCGTGATGAAGCCGATGAACTGCCCGCACCACACGCAGATCTTCGCGTGCCAGCAGAGGAGTTATAAGCAGATGCCGCAGCGTTTTGCGGAAACGACGATGTGTTATCGCGACGAACAGACGGGCGAACTGCACGGCTTGTCCCGTGTCCGTTCGCTTACCCAGGACGACGCGCACGTCTTCTGCCGCGAGAGCCAGGTGGAGGAGGAATTCCTGCGGGTGTGGGACATCATCGATACGTTCTACAAAACGGTCGGGTTCGGCGAACTGCGCGTGCGTCTCTCGTTGCACGATCCCAAGCAGTTCGAGAAATACCTCGGTACGCCGGAGCTGTGGGAGAAGGCCGAGGGTGCCATCCGCAATCTGGCCACGAACCGCGGCATCCCGTTCACGGAAGCCCAGGGCGAGGCCGCGTTCTACGGACCGAAGGTCGACTTTGTCGCGACGGATTCCATCGGACGCGAGTGGCAGGTGGCCACCATCCAGCTGGATATCAACATGCCGACTCGTTTCGATCTCACCTACATCAACGAGCAGGGCGAAAAAGAGCGTCCCGTCATGATCCACTGCGCGATCATGGGAAGCATCGAGCGCTTCATGTCTACGCTTATCGAGCACCATGCCGGGCATTTCCCGCTCTGGCTCGCCCCCACGCAGATCGCCGTGTTGCCGGTCGCCAAAGACCACGAGCAGTACGCGGAGAACGTCGGCATCGAACTCATGAAGAAGGGTATTCGCATGGAATACATGAGCAGCGAGGAATCGCTCGGCAAGCGCATCAGGGCGGGGGAGCAGGCGCGTATCCCGTATCTCCTGGTCATGGGAGAGAAGGAAATCGCCGACAAGGCCGTGACCGTCCGCAACATCCGCACCAAAGAGCAGGTGGTCGTGCCGCTCGACGAATTCATCGCGACGGTGACGTCGGATGTGGCGAGCAGGAAGTTGGAATTAAGCATAGGTTGATAGCTTCGTTAGCTTCCTTAGGATTGAAATCCCGGAAATGCATACCTGCTACTGAAGCTAAGGAAGCTACAAGCTAATGAAGCTTTTCCGAGTTTCCCTTAAAATCCAACCACGCTAGACTATCCCCAGCATGTTTGAAGCGATCGAAATAGGCCCTTTCATCATTTGGACGCACCTGCTGTTCCTCATGATCGCCATCTGGCTCGCATCCGAGTTCTTCTTCCGCCTGACACAGAGCGCGGGTCTTTCGCTGCAGCATTTCCAAGACCATGCGAAATGGCATTTTCTCGGTGCTTTCCTTGGTGGTCGCTTGTTCGCGGTCTTGGCCGAATACAAAGCTTACCTGCGGCTGGATGATCCATTCCGCGTTTTCTACGTCCACGACGGCAACTTCAGCTTCCTCGGCATGGCGGTCGGTATCGCGACGGTCCTGTACATCACGCGCCGCACTTCCCGTACGACGTTCCTGCAGTGGCTTGATGTTCTTCTGCCTGCCACGTTTTTCGGGCTCACCTTCGACTGGCTCGGTAAGTTCGCCGCGGGACAGGCATACGGCCGCCCGACGGACCGCTTTTGGGGTATCACGTACGACGCGATCAACGTCCGCTTCGCGGTTCCCGTGCATCCGGTGCAGCTCTACTACGCGTTTTTCTTCTTCCTCCTCACGTTCGTCCTGCTCGTCGTGCGCAAGAATGCCAAGCGCGCGGGGGCGGAAACGATGAGTGCCATCGCATTGGCGTCCATCGGCACGTTCTTCTTCGAATTCTTCCGCGGCGATTTCGGCATCCCGGTTTTCGCCAATAATTTCGACTTTCTACTGATCTTCGTCCTGTTCGTCAGCCTCGGGTTCTTCGCGGTGGTGGAGATGAAACTATCGGATCGGTCGGTGCTTATCTACGAAGGCGTGACGACCGTGCTGTGCGCCGCGTACCTCTTCGCCCGTCCGTGGTTGCCTTTCGAAACCATCGAGCTGCGCTTCAGCCAGCTTTTGGCCGTCCTGTGCCTCCTCGGAACGATCGTGTACGTCGTCGCGCACCGCAGGCGGCATCCCCATCTCTAAGCCATGCAAACCTTCTTCGCCCTTTTTCCGGCGCTCGATGCCAACCAGATTGTCGTCTTTACGGCATCTTTTTTCCTCGTCTATTTCCTCTTTTTCACGATGAGGGACATCTTCCTACGCACGCATTCGTCGTTGTATCAGATCCTCTGCATCCTCATCGTCGCGTTGCTCCCCGTCGTTGGTTTCCTTTTGTATTTCCTCGTTCGCCCGGCCCGTACGATAAAGGAGCGTGAATTGGAACAGTTGCTCCTGAAGGGAGGAAAGCAGGGGATTGATCCGCGTTTTGCCCTCTAACCGAACCGCCCATGCAATTCTTCTCCTACCTCTTCGATCCGTTCCCGCCTGCTCCGACGTATTCCGATATCCAGGTATTGCCCTTCCTTTTGGTGGCGCTGGGCTTGCTGGCTGCATCGTTCTTCCTGTCCCGTTGGTCACGCAACAATGCCAATCCAGTTACGAAGAAGCTGTCGAAGTCCTGGCCGAAGGCGTCGTTTGTGTTCGGGTTCGCGGCACTCATCCTTGTCGTGTCCCGGGTCGAGGCCATCCAATACATCGCGATGCGCTTCTGGTGGGTGGTGTGGACGGTCGTGGGAGTACTGTACGTGACGCTGCAGTACCGGGTGTTCCGATCGCGGCATTACGAAGTGGTGAAAACGGAGCATGTCGAGGATCCGAGGGACAAGTATTTGCCGAAGAAGCGACGGTAGTTGCGTAGCTTCGTTAGCTTCATTAGGTCTGTTCATAATTTCCCTAAGGAAGCTACGAGCTAATGAAGCTAATTTGTGTACATCAAAATTGACAGATGCGGCATCCTCGTCGATAGTGACCCACTATGCCGCTGAAGCACACGACAGAAACGCTCCTCGTGATCCTCCTTGCCGGAGTGCTGGTGCTGACGGGATTCATCCTGTCCATCCTGCCGCCGCTCAGCGTGTCGTTCATCCCGTGGACCATCGCGTTCGTGGCCTCTTTGTTGTACCCGCTGTCGCTGTACCCGATGTTCAAGGAGCGCCGCGCCGATTACGAATTCAGGGCATTCCATTTCGCCCCAGCAGCCTTGCTGTTGCTCTGGATGATCTTCGATCTCCTGGCTTCCGCCTTCCCGTTCGTCGCGTTCCTGCTTTCGTGGTTCACGTGGGGATGGTCGTTGCCGATCATCTTCCTCCTCTTCCTGCTGCTCGTGTGGTTCTGCTTCAAGGTGCTGCGCCAGTGGCTCGGCCGCCTCATCATGCTCGGACTGATTTTCCTGCCGTTCCTTTTGTTGGGCGTCCTGAGCGAGCAGTTTGATTGGGATAAAACAGTCGGTATGTCCCTGTGGCGCAATCTGGTGACAGGCACAGGTACGATTGTCGCAGATAACAATGCTTCCAGCGAAGACTGGCGAGAGGAGTTGCGCAGGCTCAGCCGCCAGCGTTCCAACTCTTCCTCGTCCTTGATCGCCGCGAACACGTCCTCATCTTCCAAGTCGAGCGTCCTGATCGGTAGCACGGGTAGCGACGGATCCGCATCCAGCGTTGCCCCGCCCCCGCATTTGCCGCATGCGGGAGGGGAAGTGGAGATGCTAGCGCTGCTGTTCGTGGCGGGTTATTGCGCCACCCTTCAGAAGCGTGCAATGAGGGCATAAGATCGGCTAGTGCTTAAGAAAGCTCTTCAGTATCATCTCCCAGCCGAGAGTCGGTTTGTCGGGACGTAGCTCAGTTGGCTAGAGCGCATGCATGGGGTGCATGAGGCCGGAGGTTCAAGTCCTCTCGTCCCGACCATATCTTCATCAATAAGGCGTAGCTCAGTTGGATTGAGGATTCTTTTAGAATCCGAATCATCAAAAGGCGCATGCAATGCACTCGTGTGCTGGGGTGCATGAGGCCGGAGGTTCAAGTCCTCTCGTCCCGACCATTCATATTCAGATAATCATATTTAGGCTCTTGCGTCAGTATGGCTAAATTCCTATACTGACCCCTTTTTAGGCTGCCCTAGAGGGGACTTGCATTATTTGTATAATTATGTTACAATAATACGTTCAGTCAAATGCTTAATCCCCAGTCCGTACAGGCAGCCCTCCAGGCAATCGAGCAGCACCAGCGCATTCTGGTGGTGCCGCATGCCAACGTGGATCCGGACGGGCTTTCCAGCGCGTTGGCCGTGTATCAAATGTTGAAGGAGATGGGGAAGGAGGTAACGGTCATTTGCCCCGACGTGCTTCCGGAATCCCTGAATTTCCTTCCGGGATTCGAGAAGTTGGAGCGCGAAGTGAAAGCCAGCCAGGATTTCGTCATCACCATCAACCTCCAGGACGGCGTGGAAGTGGATAAGCTTCGCTATACCGTCGAGGATCATAAGGTGAACATCATCGTGGTTCCGAAGAAGGGAAGCATCCGAAGCCAGCAGATCAGCCTGGCGGAGGGCGGAAGCAGCTACGATCTCATCATCGCCGTCGATACGGCGGACTTGTCGCTCTTCGGATCGCTTTACACCGAAAACGTGGACCTTTTCTCGGCTGTGCCGGTCTTGAACATCGACCATCACATCAGCAATACCGGGTACGGCCAGATCCAACTCATCGATCCCACGTCCGCTTCCGCGACGGAAGTGCTGTACCACCTATTCCAGCAGGTGCCGGCCATGAAGGAAAAGATCACGGCGGATATGGCGACGCTGCTCCTCACCGGTCTTATCACCGATACGCGCAGCTTCCAAAACCCGAACACGACGCCGCGTTCGCTGGAAGTCGCGTCGGATCTTTTGGACCGCGGCGCCCGCCAGCAGGAAATCATCCAGAACATCTACAAGACGAAGCCTCTGAGCACGCTGAAGATCTGGGGCCGCGCCCTCAACCACATCCAGATGGATCCGGGCGCACGTATCGTGTGGTCGGCCATCAGCAAGGAGGACTTGCTCGAAATGGAGGCGAACAGCAAGGAAACGCATGGCATTTTGGACGAACTCATCTCCACCATCCCCGATGCGGACGTATACGTTCTCTTCACGGAACTCGAAGGCGGGGGACTCAAGGCGAGCATGCGTTCCACGGCCGCCATCGATGTCAGCAGGCTTGCCGGACAGACGTACGGAGGCGGGGGGCATGCCCGTGCATCCGGCTTTAAGGTAAGCAAGTACGATAACTTCCAGCTCCAGGTGCTGGACTGCATTCAGAAGCTGAAGGAAGGAATGAAGCAGCAGTTGCATTCCGAACAGGCTGCGCCTCCCCAGGCGACGCCTGCGGTAACGCCCGTCGCTCCCGCGGCACCGCAAACGACGCCTCCGGTGCAGCCGAAGCCGGCAGCGCCGGCCAAGGATACGGGTTCCGCGCACCTTCTCCAGGCGCGCGATATCGTGCAGGATCTGACGCAGGGCTAAGAGCAGGGGAAAATGCTGTCATTCCGCCGTGCGGTCTGATACTATCTCCGCGGCTTTCCGCTAATTTTCATGCGCCTCGTACAGGTTGCTAAAGCATTGGGTATGACCGGGCAACAGCTCCGCAAGGAATTGCTGGACGTTGACTTCGGTATCAAGCCGACGGACCGCGAGGTTCCGGATAACTTGGCGCATGGAATCATCCGTTTCGTCGCGCGCAAGCACAACATCACCGTCGACATGGAGGCGCTGGGCGCATTGGCTGATGACGAGGGCGAGGAGGATGGCGAAAAGAAGGAGGAGTCCGCTTCTGCCGAACAGACTGCCGCCGCCCCGAAGGCGCCTGAGTCCGTCCACGTGATGCGCAAGCTGACGCTGGAGGACGTTCCTTTGGCGGCTATCGCGAAGCAAAAGGCCGCGCTTCCCTCGAAGAAGGAATTGGAAGAGCGCAGGAACGAGGAGCGGGCGATGACGGGTAAGGCTGCCAAATCGAAGCAGGATACGACAGCCATGCAGCAGCAGATCAAAAAGAAAGAAGGAACGGTCGTCCTTCCCGCGCAGATCTCCGTGAAGGAGTTCGCCGAGAAGACGGGAGTCCAGGTGCCCCAGGTCATTTCCGCCCTCATGAAGAACGGAATGATGGTCACCGTGACGCAGAACATCGACTACGACACCGCGGCGATCGTCGCGACGGAACTGGGCGTGAAGGTGGAGAAGGAGCAGGGCGGCGCCAAGGTGGAAGACCTTCTCAGCAAGAACCTACGCGAACTCATGAAGGACGAGCCGGAGAACCTCGTGCCCCGTCCGCCCATCGTGGTGGTCATGGGACACGTCGACCACGGTAAGACGTCTATTCTGGATGCCATCCGCAAGACGGACGTCGTCTCCGGCGAATCCGGCGGTATCACGCAGCATATCGGGGCCTACCAGGTCCATCATGACGGACGCCTCATCACGTTCCTGGATACGCCGGGACACCAGGCGTTCACCGCCATGCGCGCACGCGGCGCCCAAGTAACGGACATCGCAATCCTCGTCGTGTCCGCAGAGGAAGGGGTGAAGGAAACGACCATCGAAGCCATCAACCATGCCAAGGAAGCGGGAGTTCCCATTATCGTGGCGGTGAACAAGATGGATCGCCCGAATGCCGATCCGGATCGCGCGAAGGGGGAGTTGGCCGCGCACGGCCTGCAGCCCGAGGAATGGGGCGGCGAGACGCCGTTCATCCCCACGTCCGCAGTGACCAAAATGGGTATCAACGAGCTTTTGGACCATATCCTACTCATCGCGGATATGAAGGAATTCAAGGGAAACCCGAAGCGTCCAGCCATCGCGACCGTTATCGAGAGCCACTTGGACCCGTCCCTCGGCGCGCTTGCGACCGTCATCGTGAATACCGGAACCCTGAGCGTCGGGGAGGCATTCGTGTGCGGCAAGACGTCGGGCAAGGTGCGTTCCATGATGGATGCCAACGGCGCCAAAATGGACGTCGTGCCCCCGTCCGGAGCAGTACGCGTGTCCGGATTCGGCGAGGTTCCCCAGGTGGGAGACATCCTGCAGGTGGTGGGAAGCGAACGTGAGGCGCGCGATCTCCTGAAGGAAATCACCGATACCGGGTACCAGCAGAAGAAGTCCGTCACGGGCGACCTCATGAGCCTTCTGACGGAAGGAAAGCTGAAGCAGCTCAAGGTGATCCTGAAGGCGGATGCGCAGGGATCCTTGGAAGCGCTCCAGGCTGCCTTGGAGAAACAGCGCACCGACGAATTGCACGTGAAGGTCATCCACGGCGCCATCGGCACCGTCACGGAAAGCGATATCATGATGGCATCGGCGTCCAATGCGCTCGTCCTTTCGTTCCGCGCCCCGGTTCCCATGAGCGTGCAGCGCACGGCCGACCGCGAAAACGTGAAGATCCGCCAGTACGACGTTATTTACAACCTCTTGGACGATGTGGAGGGCCTCCTGAAGGGGCTCTTGGTGCCCGAGGAGCAGGAGAAGGTGCTCGGCCACATGGAAGTGAAGGGCGTGTTCCTTACCAAGAAGGGCGAGCAGAT
Organism: uncultured Candidatus Peribacteria bacterium; assembly: GCA_964608325.1. Taxonomy (GTDB): domain Bacteria; phylum Patescibacteriota; class Gracilibacteria; order Peribacterales; family Peribacteraceae; genus CAZRVH01. The sequence goes on along the minus strand of CAZSMX010000008.1, from coordinate 31,293 downwards.
CATCGGAGGCCGCGTCACAGACGGCGTCCTGAAGCGCGTTACGTTCCGCTTGCAGCGCGCGGGAGCCCAGGTGGGCACCGGACGCATCACGTCCATCCGCAAAGTCGATACGGACATCAAGGAGGCCAAGGAAGGCACGGAGTGCGGATTGCGCGTCGAATCCACCGAGCCGATCCTGGAAGGGGATGTGCTGGAGGCGTACCTGCGAGAGTTCCGCAAGAAGGAGGATTGATCCTTATTGCTTCGCGAATTTCCACGCGCCCGTTTTGACGTAGTCGACCACGACGGATTGGGCGTTCGGTTCCTTCGCTCCCGACACGATCGCACGGAACCTGTCGTAATCGCCGTTTTGAACCATGCGGACGATCGCGTTTTGAACCGAGGGTTCCCGTGACATGGATTTGGCGAAGTCATCGATATCCCGGGGCTGCGCCGTCTTGTTCTTCAGTTTCGCATTCAGTTCGTCCCACTGCGGGTCCGGCTGCATGGTCTGGTCCACGGCATTTGCCCATGCCGGGCCTTCCATCCTGTAGCGTCGCGCGATGGCGGTGAAAGACGAGCGGTTGAAGATTTTATCCAGCGGGGCGAGGTCCTTTTCCTCCTTTGCACTGAAGATGCTGACGCCGCTGGCTTCTCTGCTGGCGCTTTTGTAGAACCAGTATGCGCCGGCGCCGAATAACAGCACGGGAATGACGTTGGCCAGTCCTTTGGTGATGCTCTTCTCGTTAATCATCTTCGCAATCATGAGTCCTCCGGCCAACGTCGCGGCGAATCCCAAAATGGCGACGCCCGCTGTATTGCCCACTTGGCTCGCCACCTTGCTTGCGAACAGGTTGCGGCGAAGTTCGCCCAGATCCTGGTTCACCATGCGTTCGTCCCTGCGGGCGTATTCGTTGAGACTGATCTTTACTCTTTCGATGTCCCTGGCCAAAGCGGGGTGGATTCCTTGCAGGCGCGTCAGTTGGTCCAGGTCGTTTTTCACGACGGGAGGATCGATGGTGTAGATGTACACGTCTTCGTCCTTGTTGTTTTTCACCACCCTCCAATTCAGGTAGCGGTTCATGGCTTCGGTCGGGGGTTCGCCGAAGGCGGGGCGGGGGTCCATGAGTCCGGCCAGCACCTGTTCCATAAAGGCCTCCGCCGGAGGGTCGTTTTTCAGGCCCTCCCGCAAGTTCGGAATCGCATTGGCGAAATCCATCGCCTGCCTCAGGAGCGGCTGTTCCACCTCCCCCGAAAGGTAATCCACTTTCTTTTTCGTTTCCTCCTGCACGGCACGGCGCGGCGAGAGGCCGAGCGCTTCGTTGCCGTTGCGGGATTCGATGGGTGACATGGTTTAGAGATCGTTGATCTTCGTCTGGATAGCGGTCTTATCTGCCAGATCCATCGTCCTATTCGTGGCGATGTGGTCGTTTAAGAATTTTTCAAGGTCGGCACGTGCGGCGTTGTAATTGGTCGTATCGATCTGAACGCCGAGCAGGGTGTTGATTTCGGCTGCCTTGTTTGCGGTGCCGGCGGCTTCTTCGGTTTTCAGTTCGCCAAGCAGCCTATTGAATTCCGTGCGCAAATTCGCGGCTGCGGCTGCTGTACCCGTCATATTCGTCGAGGCCGTTGCGAATGCCGCCGTCTTCGGGTCTGCGGGAGGCGGAGTGGCGGTCGACGTTGCTCTGAGCACTTCGTCGACTTTCGCGCGGGCAGCCCTCTTATCGCCCGCGTTCAGGTTATTGTTCTTTTCAAGTTCCTTCATGAAGGTATCGACGTCGGTCGTGTTTTCCACGCCCTTCACGCCCATCCTGTCCAGTTCGCGGTATGCCTGTTGCTGCCCGCCGGTATCGTTGTTTTGAATGGCCGTCTTCAGCGCATCAAGATGCTTGGTAAGGTCGCGGAATTGGTTCGGCTGGAAGTTCTTGGCGCTATCCTCGATATCCTTCTGCTTGCCCTTATTGGGATCGAAGAGCCCCTTCCATCCGTTGCGCTCCACGGCGTTCGCCAGGACGGCGGGATGATTGTCCTTGAAGAACTTGAGGGCGTTTCCTCCCGGTACCGGCAACGGCGTGGAGAGGGCGACCTTGCCCGCCAGCGAGCCGAGTGACTGCCCGTAGTTCTGGATGCCTTCCACGCCCTTCGACATGATTCCCTTGTCCTTGAGCGCCTCGAAGACTCCCACCCACAGCACTCCCATGCTCATGCACATCCACAGGAGCTGGTGCAGGTTGGACACGCCGTCGAACAGGCGGATGCTGATGCCCGCGGACGCGTTGCCCGTCAGCTGCGATCCCGCGTTGATCATGATGAACCCGATGGAAAGCGGGATGGCCACGATCGTCGGCAGGAACGCTGCCTTCAGGAACTGCTTCATGATTTCGTCCATCTTGTCGCCGGTTATCTCCTTGATGGAGTCTGGAAGGATCCTTCCCAGGAAGTAGAACGGCATGAATGCCATGGTGATCCACAGGATGGGGATGCGCAGGAAGAAGGCGACCGTCATCGCCAGCAGCGGGAAGAAGAACGCGATATGGAACGCCAGGAGCAGGAGCTCGCGCATGATGAACACGATGAGCTCGCTGATCTTGCTGCCGCCAGCAAGCGATGCCGGAACGCGTCCCAATTCGCGCAGGCGGCCGTGGTTCACGATGAGGCCGTTCAGGATCGCCGAATAGCTGGCGACGGTGTCCGGCTCCATTTTTTCGTATTTGTAGCAGAAGAGTTCGTTTCCCGGGCAGTCCCATGCGGTTTGTTTGTCCAAGTCCTCCCAGTTATCCACGAAGATCTGCATGTTCGTGATGATGATGCAATCGCAATCGTACGTGCCGTCGCCCTTCGCGGTGCAGTTTTCCTCCGCCGACGCGCCGACGTATTTGCACTGCTGGCCTCCCGCCTGGTTGAGAAGGGAGGGGATTCCGAAGACGGTGGCCGTGGCGACGTTGGCCACATCCAGGATGACGCGCGGGATGAACCACGAGAAGTTGACCAGGATGATGGTCAGCACGAAGCTCCCCACTTTATCCGAAATAACGCTTTTATCCGCTTTCACGATCATCACCACCGCAGCCGCAACCAAGGCAATGGCAAATCCGATATTGGTGATATCACGCGACAGCTGCCAGATCTGGTTCAGGATTTCCATGAACGCGCCTTCCTGCCCCGAATCGTTCATGTCGAAGATGAAACGCGGGTCCAAGAGGTAATTCAAAAATCCGAACAGGATCCATGTCAGGAGGTTGATGACCGTGATTGCCTTCACCACCATCGTCCCGATGAAGTTTTCCGCCGCGAAGATATTCATGTTCTGCGCGTACGCACTCATCGGGTAGAGCAGGGCTACCCCCGCGCCGGTGATCCATGTGAGGAATCTCTGTGTGTGTTTGTGTGAAAGCATTCCCATAATCATAGCACTTTTTGGCTTTTTGTTCAATGTCCGTGAAGCCTTTTTGACCATTGATTCTTTGCCTTTCTATTTCACAATTTGGCAAAAACATGTTCCGTTTAAAATAAGTCGAAACATTGATTTTTCCTGTTTTCCAAGCCTAACATCCCTTTTCCTCGCTTTGTTTGACGGGTTGTCAGAAAGTATTTTATAACATGAAACGCGATTTCATGCGAGTATAATTTGTGTTCAAGAGTGCAAATATGAAGAAAAAAAATTACAAGATTTTGTTTTATATAAGCCATTTATAATGTTCACATTTATTGAACAGAATATTGTTCACTTTTCTTGCACTATCTGCAACTTAGTGAATACTGTTTGTGAACATGTCTTCTGCATCCGTTCTCAAGGCACTTTTCAGCTCACAGACCCGTGTGAAGCTCTTGTCCACCTTCCTTCTCCACCCGGAGCAGGAATACTTCATCCGTGAACTGACCCGCCTCCTGAACGAGCAGATCAACTCCATCCGCCGCGAACTGGAAAACCTCCGCCGCGTCGGCATCGTGAAAGCGCGCCATCGCAACAGGAAGAAGTACTACCATGTGGATACGGAATTCCCGCTCTACGCCGATCTGCGCAATCTCTTCAGTAAGGCCGTACAGGGCGAAAGTCCGTTTGTCGCCAGCCTACGCACCCTTCCGAACGTCAAACTCATCCTTCTTGCCGGCAACCTGACGGGAACCGAGAGCAAAGTGGACCTTCTGATCGTTGGAGACGTCAAAAAGGAGGTTTTGGAGGCTCTTCTCTTGCAGGACCCCCAGATGAAGTACGTGAAATACAGCATCTTCTCCGAGGCGGACTTCCTGTACCGCCTGAGCCTGAAGGACCGCTTCGTTTTGGAAATCCTCAACGATCCCCGCCATTTGACAGTTTTGAACACGCTCCAGAAGCAAATCGAGGAGGCGACGGCATAAGTAGCTTGTAGCTTCGTTAGCTTCCTTAGGCATATAAACGCATCCCTACAAGCGAATGAAGCGAATGAAGCTATTTTATTGTATTTGACAGCTCCCAGCCCCATCTGTAATCTCCCCGCACTCTATGACGTCCCAGACGCTCCACAAACAGGCAGATCGCTACGCAAAGAAGGTTCCTGATGTCCTTCCGGGTTACACCGTCCGCGTGCATGAACGCATCCAGGAAGGCGCAAAGGAGCGTGTCCAGGTGTTTGAAGGTCTGGTTATCTCGGTCCATAACGGCCACACGCCGACGGATCGCTCCTTTACCGTCCGCAAAGTCGTGTCTGGTATCGGCGTTGAAAAGACGTTCCCCCTCATGTCCCCCAATATCGATAAGATCGAAGTGAAGAAGGTCGCCAAGGCACGCCGCGCGAAGTTGTTCTTCATCCGCGGACGCACGGGTAAGGCAGCTCGTCTTATCGAGCGCTTCACCACGGAAGACGAATTCGCCGTTCCGGGGGACGCTCCTGTGGCTGAAGTCGCCGAATCCGAGATCATCACCGAAGTAGCCGCTCCTGCAGAGGAGGCAAAGGCTGAGGAGGCACCCGTCGAAGCCGCTGTCGAGGCTCCGAAGGATGAGCAGGCTGCCGCGTAAATCGCTATACTCCATCCATGCGTGCTGCCCTGGTTGGCAACTACGGCGTGGGTAATTTGGGTGACGAAGCGCTTCGGGAGTACTTCCTGGAGGCTTTTCCGGGTGTGGAATGGAAGGTTCTTTCCGCCGACCCTGGGGTTGGGGAATACCCCCGTTTGCCTGCCGGTATCCGTTCGCTGCTTCAGTTTCGATGGATCAAGACCTTGGGAATGGTGAAGCAGGCAGACGCCGTCGTCTTCGGAGGGGGGTCCCTGTTTACTGATGTGGAGTCTCCGTTCGCCTGCTTTTTGTGGTGGATCCATGCCATGGCGGCGTGGATTTTCAGGAAGCCGATCGTTCTCGCATTCCAAGGAATGGGTCCGTACCGGACGAAAAGAGGGGAGTGGTTCGCACGCTCCGTCGTCCGAAAATCCGCCTTCATTTCGGTGCGGGACGAGGAGTCGCTCAGGCGCATCGAATCATGGCTTAAGAGTACAAAAATAGTACAAACATTTGATCCTGTTTTTTCTATTATGGTAAGCAAAAAAACAGGTAATGGTACTAAAAATGTATTCGTCATTATTCCACGAAAAAATAGCACTGCAACCTTCCTCGATAATGTTTATAAAAAACTAGAAACCCATACCTGGGAAGAGGTGCGTATCGTGCTCATGGAAGGTCGGGATGAAAGTGAACGAAAAATAGCTTCTGACATTCTGTCAAAAGTAGGTTCTGGTAATGGTCATGTTCTCTCGGTCGAGACGTTGGACGAACTGATGAAATCGTTGGAAAACGCATCTCTTGTCTGCGCCCAGAGATTCCATGGGGCACTGGCGGCGATCGCGGCCGGCATTCCCTTGGAAGTATATCCACAAGGAGAAGGGGATAAGTTGTCCATTGCCGCGGGTGCGGCAGCCCGTGGAGTTGCCGGCAAGGAAGCATTGTTGTCGCTTGTGAAAGAAGGGGAAGATGCACTCCATGCTTGGTTCGAAGCTGGAAAATAAGCGCCATTTCGGCTATAATTAAAGACATGACAAAAACCCTCTTCCTTACGGACGCGGAACGCGCAACCTTCGATGCATTGCCATCGTCTCTTCGAGACGGGTGGGACGTGCAATCGGAATCACAAGAAACGTATGAGAGCATACGTCAGACACAGATCCGCTACTCCCTTGCGGACTTTTCCTTCCATCCGGAGATCAACTCCTTCGTGGAAGCGATCGTGAACGGCGGCGAGCCGGACTTGGATATCCTGGATTCCCTTTCTCCGGAGGTGGAGAAGGAAATTTTCTTCGTTATGGGCGCGCGCGGCGTGAAGTCTCTTATCGAGACGCTTCTGCCCGAGATCGCCGATGATGAAGACGTGGAGCTGCTCGCCTCGCTTACGGTGATCCGCCACGAGCTCCTTTCTATCAACGCTTCCGCTACCCACAACTGATATGGCTACAAACGCACCCATGGAAAAGCCGCTGGCACGCACTCCCGAACAGCTGAAGAAGTTTCTCAAGCAGCTGGAGGAGTCCGGTTACAAAATGGATCAATTGGATGAATTGGCAAAATCCGCCGAGAAGCGCGCCGATCTCATCAAAAAGCTTAAGGCACTGGATCCGAAGATGAACGGAGAGGCGGAGCAGGTTGTCGAGGATCTTGCTCTCTATCGCCAGGAAGTCATGGCAAAGAAAAAGTGGGGAGCTTGGGAATACGTGAAGAGCGTTCCCCGCCGCATCTGGGGAACGATGAAGCGCCATCCCTACATCACGGCCGCGGTCGTGATCGCGCTTGGAGCCGCAGCCGCGTACTACACGGGTGTCGGTCCGGTCGTCGTCAGCAAGTTGAAGAACTGGCTGCTGTCCACGGCGTTTGGCCAGAAAATGGCCGAACTCGGAGGCAAGGCCGTGCAGATGGGGGGCGAGGTGTTGGAGAAGGGAAAGGACCTGGCTGGAGATGCACTCGGCAAGGGCAAGGATCTGCTCGCGGACAAACTGCCGGGCATCGGTGATGCCGCACCTGCGGTTCCGCCTGTTGTGCCGAATGTGCCGGTTCCCCCCGTTCCCCCCGTTGCTCCCGGAGCAGCCCCCCTTCCTTCGACGATCCCTAGTCTCGAAGAAGCCAGCAAGCTGCTTGAAGCAAGTGCCTAAGGCACCATTCCTCCTTTTGCTATGAGTCCCATCGAAACACAAAAACAAACAGATCGACCCGCGGAACAACCGGTTCTGCCGCCGATCGTGGAACGTTCCGAGGACATCCGAAAGGCCTTGGATATTCCGCAGGAGGAAAGCGTGAATTGGAAAGAACTTATTTTGAAATTAAACAGTGCGATTGCAGAACCGAAGGACGCAGAAAACGAAACCGTAGCGCGCACTTACATGAAGCTGTCACAGGATCGCCAGAAAATCGCGTTGCTATTGAATGGAGTGCTGGCGTACGTCGATCAATCCACGTCGATCGCGCATGAGCGCAAGGTCGGGGTTATCCGCAACCTTGCGCAATACATTGATGCGGTTGATGTATACGAGCAGGTAAACGACGGCAAGGTGCCCATGCAGACGCGCCATCTACCCCCGTATTTTGCTAAGCTCGTGGAAACGCGCGAAGTCGAGCGTATCGCCATGGAAGCGACGACGAGGGTTCTTCCTTTCCAATACGATCTTGCGCAGGATCTCGGAGTGTCGCCGCGCAAGCTGGAAATGGACGCGAGTCCTATCCTGTCCGCGGCCGTGCAATTCGATGTGAAGATGGGGGCGCTTGTCGATGGTTCGGGCAAAGTGCGAACGGATCGCGCAGCGTGCGAGAGTTTTCTCCTCGCTTGCAGGGAGAAGCCCCCATTCTCGGATGAAACGATCAAGGTGACGACGTTCGCCCTCCGCTACTTGGAAAAAAACCAGGATACGATCCGCATGTTCGCTGATTCCCGCAATCGGAAGATCGTGGATATTTCCCTGGCCGAGGCATTGCAGGCCTCTCTGGTGAATTCGCCGATCGGCGACACCATGAGGGAAATCGCGACGGCGGGACAGCAATTCATTGTAACCCGCAAGATGCCGGACATGCGCAAATTCGCTCAGAATATTTTTGAGAAAAAAGAAGCCTTTTCCAGCCAGGCCGTGGAAATGGCATTGGCGCCTCTTGCTAAGTTGAGCGATGAAAAGAATCGCGAGACATTCGAGAGCGATGCGAAAGTCGTCATGGAATTTTTCATGTCGGCAGGTGACATGAACATTCCGCAAATAGAAGAGAGAATGCAGTATAAAACTCATGCGCAGAAAAACATGATCCTCGCGGTACTCGACAGGGTAGTAGGACAGGGCGTTGATCCAGTGACGAATATGCCGGTCGACTATGCGGCCGCGGTTATCGAAAGGATCCGGGACGCAACGTTTATTTCGCTGAATCCGGATAATGATCTGAGCAAGGCGGTGACTGACGCGGTTACTTCCCTTATTCGTGAAAAAAAGATCAAAGTGCGCGAAGTGTTCGAGTTGTACTACCTCACGCAGAGCAAGTCGTCCAATTTGATGATCGCTTACAAAACCGTTTCGTTGCTTGATAAATACGGGCAGTCAACGCTGGCGATCAAGCTTCAGACGCAGATCATGGGACGCTTGTTCGATATGGCGACTGAGAACGCTGATAATATCGAGGCATTGGCGGTGCAGATGAATATGGATCCGAAGGAGTTGCAAAATATCAAGGAATACTGCAAAGAGTCCGGTTTCCAGGCCGGAAAGGACTTGCTCGACCAGGAAATCGCTTTGGCGCAAACGTTTCCGTGGACCACGGCTATCATTTACATGGCGGAGTTCGGAGCGGGAACAGCCATGACCCTTGTGGGTTCGGCAGCGTTCTATCGCAGGTGGAATACCAGCGCGATGGTCCAGTATGCGGATCATTCGGATATGAAAACCATCCGTGCCACATTCAACATTCCCGAATCTGTCTCGATCGACGATATCAAGGCGTCTCAAGGCCGTGTAAGGGATATCTTGCACAAGTACGAGCGTCTGAAGCTCCGATTCTTCGTTCCGTTCGCCGGTCGCGGATACATCAAGGAGGGAAGGGCGGAAATGGGTGCCATCAAGGCGGACAAGCCGCTCATCGCCGAGCCTGCTCCGGATCAAAACGCGCCGGCAAAGCCGGTAACCCCGCTCGAGAAAGCGAGGGCTCGCAGCGCCACGGGCACCGTTGGCGACGCGTTGGATCCCGCGTCGGTTGCCCAGGATACGGCACGCGTCTCCCCCAGTGTCGCATCGAAGAAAGCCCCGGGTACGGATGCGGACTCCGCGCGTCCTGACGACGCCGCGACACCTAAGAAAAAATGGGCAGATAGGCTCAAAGGAAAGAAACCGTAATACCGTAAGCTTCCATGGCACCGGAAACAAACAACACTCAACGGCCAAACGAAGGACAGATCGCCTTGTCCGAGTCGTTGTCGCGCAGCGATGCTTTGAAAAAGGCACTCTCTTTGCCCGCCGATGTATCCGATGCGGATTGGAAGATGCACCTGAACGAAGCATTGGCTTCGGTGGAGAAGCCGGATGAAAAGAACGTTGTGAATCCCACGCCGGTACGCATGGAATTCCTGAAGCAGCAATTCGATAAAATTTCCTCGGAGCAGGCGGCGACCGCGTTGTTTTTCAAGGATATCGTCGAATATGAAACAAGCGGGCCGTTGCCCGATATGTACAAGGGATTGACCCTGAAGATGGTCGCGAGTCTGATCAATGCGAAGCGTTCGTATGCGGATGTCATGCACGAAGAAAAGAGTCAGACAAAGTCGGAGTTGCCGTCCTACCTGGCGATGGCAGTGATGATGGCGCCCGAAGACAAGGTATCGGATACTCTCAGCGTACGTGAGCGCGTACCGTCGTTCCTGCAGAAAATGGACACCCCCGCAAAGCGTGCATTCATCCAGGCGGAAAGGAATCTGACTCAGAAGCTCCAAAGGGCCGGCGTTCGCAATCCTAACGTATCCGCCATGCTTTCCAAGATGTCGCTGCAGTCCGCGGCGATGACGGAAAAAATGCTACTGAAGGCGGTACCCAATAGCTACTACGATTTACTGCTGCTTTCTTACTTCTTGCACGAATCCGAAGACAAGGCCGCTGCAGCGGTTCAATTCGGTTCGTTCATCGCGGCGCAGGGCATGACGGAAATCGCGCTGGAAGCCGCGATGGCAAACAGCAGATTCGCGAAAGTCAGGGGCCTTTTGAAGAAACCCAGCGTCGTTACACTCGTGGCGTTGGCATTGGTCGTCGTAGCGGAAAAGACAACGGGCGCGGGCACCAAGCTTGTGGAAGGTGCGGAATCCGCCATGGGATCTGCGAACTGGACGGCACTCGGACAGGCTATTGAATTCGCACCGCTTCCCGTTCCGATCAAGCTTATCGACGACCTTGGGGCGCTCGGATACATGACAGGTCTCCGGTCCGTGGATCCCCAGAGGGACCAGCGCGCATTCCTGTCGAGGCAGGTGTTCCAAGATCCTTCGACGGCGAACAGGATCGAGCGCATGAGGGGTGGAGCCAACATAGATGATCGCGGATTTCGCAAGGATTACATCTTCTCGTTCATCGACTGGGACGAGCAGGTGGAAGCCGTAGCCGCGGAAACCGAAAAGTACGATCCGACCCGTGCGGAAATTTACCGCCTTTCGAAGGTCGGAGGCGGTAGCGGCCCCCGCGAATGGGCGAGTCGCGAAGCGGTCCGTATGTTCCAGAATATCGAAAGTTTGCGTGGCATGCAGAACGAATTGAACGGATTGGTTGGATTGTCCGGATCGGCGGTCGCTTTCGACTTGGTCCCGACGGTTATCACGAAACAGAATCAGAAAGACATGTTTGTCGATCAGCTCACGAAAACCGAGCAATACACTCGCATACTTGAAAAAATCAACCAGCTGCCGGAAGAAAATCGCGGTAATGCCAAGGCATTGTATGAAAATTGCGTCGCGCTCGCGCGTTCCATTGCGACGGATGTCAGCCTGTACACGCACTTGGGAGTCTACGAAGAATCATGGACGGCATACCGTCAGGTAGACGGAGAGCGACTGCTGCCCACGATGGTCGAGGACGGAATTGTATCGACTCTCGCGCTCCAGGCAAAATACAGCAAGTTGGATCCGCAGTACCATGAGAAGAAGTACGCGGAATCCTTGGGCGAGAAATTCCGCGCGCTCAAGGACAAAAAGAACGAATGGCCCGATATCTTTGAGCATCCGGTGGACTTCTTGGGGCGCCTGAAACAGCAGGTCATGCGCGATAAAAGCGATGCGGCTATCGACGCCAGAAATAGGGAGGCAGTGGATATCAACGTGATGATCCCTTCTATGATGGATGATATTGCGCGGATAATGGGGAATAACCCCGAGCTGAAGCATGCGTTGGGACCCGTGTTGAAACTCATCGACGAGAAAAAGGACAATATGAGCGCCAACGACATCCAGGACGCATTGATACACTCACTCGCCGAAGCGATGCCCGACGAACGTTTGCGCAAGGAATGGTATCCTTCCCATGAAGCCGAGGAAATTTGGAAGAAGTCCGAAAAGCCGGGCCTTTCTTCGCTTGAGATGGAAAACATCGTCTCCGAATTCGCACAAAAGGCAGGCCCGTCCCTTTCCTTTTACGAAACGCAAGGACTTTCCTACCGTTCCGATTACCGATTCCGTTATAACCCTAATTCCGATTCTTGGGATGTCGTGGTCCAGCCGTCCGTCGTCAATCCGAATAACAGGGGATTCGCCCAGTTGGGCACGGTCATCCGGCCGGTCCACATGACGCCTCCTCCGCGCATCGTTCCTTTCGAGGAATGGGCAGAGGCCCATCCGCAGTCGATGGAAAAAATCGTTCCGGAGTTGGAAAAGTACAGGCAATGGATCGACGCCCTCAGGCAGAAAAAGGAGGTCATCGTGAAGCAGGAAGCCGTCAACAAACCGCGTAATGACGCAATTGAGCGAGCGAAAGCGACTCGCGGCGTGTTCATGGATATCCCTGCATCCACGGCGGGGGAGAGGCAGGATCCCGAAATGCGCGCCTATTTGGACGACGGGACGCATATTTCCGTACCATACGAACCCCAAGGGGTCAGCCAGTATGTTGCTCCGACGGACGGAATGCAGAAGTCTCCCTACGATTATGCGGGTAAAGAATTTAAATTTGCGTGGAAAGGACCCGACGGTGCCATCACGAACATGACTGTGAATGGCAGCGGCTTCCGGAACCAGGAGAATTTGGATAATGGCACGAAGTATCTGATGTTCGCGGCGTTTTGTACACCTATAGAGGGAAAAGACTGGGAGTCGATTAATAAGGTATTGAATGCGTTCAGCTTCCAGAATTACGTACCTAACGGATTCACATCCTTATTCGGTGCAAAAGCTCGCTACTATAAGGCGGAACTTGCGAACCAGCTTTTGCCTCTGTATGCGGCATCCAAAGACAAGGGTCTCTTCCTGCGCAATTTATTCCTCGAAACCGAGCGCCAGGGCGGTATTACAGAGTCGTCCGTTCCGACAATCGTGAATCATATGAGGCAGAACCCCTAAAGCCTTTAAAACGGTCTTTTCCGATCTATATTCCGTGGAGAAAGGGTTTTTTTCCTGTATCATGGCGCGGCTTTCATGTCCCTCGACTTCACTCGGGATGACAGCCTCTATGAATATCAGAAACTTCTGCATCATCGCGCATATCGACCACGGAAAGTCCACGCTGTCCGACCGTATGATCGAACTCACGGGAACGCTGCAGAAGCGCGAGATGAAAAGCCAGACACTCGACATGATGGACCTGGAGCGCGAGCGCGGCATTACCATCAAGCTGACGCCGGTGCGCATGACGTACAAGGATGTCGAACTGAACCTCATTGATACTCCCGGTCATACGGATTTCCGTTACGAAGTGTCCCGCTCGCTCGCCGCGTGCGAAGGGGCGATTCTCTTGGTCGACGCGTCGCAGGGAATCCAGGCGCAGACGATCGCCGTGCTGACGATGGCGATGGAGCACGACCTGACGATCATCCCGGTATTGAACAAATTGGATCTTCCCGCAGCCGATCCCGAGCGCGTGAGCGAGGAGGTAGTGAAACTTCTGGGCTGCAAGAAAGAGGATATCCTGAAGATTTCGGCGAAAGAGGGCAGGGGAGTATTGGAAGTGTTGGATGCCGTGATCGAACGCATTCCCGCGCCCAAAAAGCCGGAATTGGCGGGCGGCATGCGCGCGCTCATTTTCGATGCGTTCATGGATCCGTACCGCGGCGTGATCGCGTACCTCCGCGTCATGGAAGGAAGCATCGGCGCCCGCCAGAAGGTGCATCTCCTCGGAACGCAAAACGAAATCGAAATCCAGGAAGTGGGACATTTCTCACCGCACTACGTTCCCGACAAAGCGCTCTCCGAAGGGCAAATCGGGTACATCGTCACGGGCCTCAAGGACGTGCGTCTCGTCACCGTGGGAGACACAGTGTCATCTTCTTCAGAGTTGAAGCAGCTTCCCGGTTACAAACAGGTGCAACCGATGGTGTTCGCGGGGCTGTATCCCAGCGAAGCGGACAGCTATCCGGACTTGCGCGACGCACTGGAAAAGCTCTCCTTGAACGACGCCGCGTTGCAGATGGAACCGGAACGTAACGCCGCGCTCGGAAACGGTTTCCGCTGCGGATTCCTCGGACTTTTGCACTTGGACATCATCCAGGAGCGTCTGGAGCGCGAATACAATTGCGACTTGGTCGTTACGGCGCCGAGCGTGCTCTACGAAGTGAAGATCGTCGCGAAGAACGTCGGCGAATACGTCCGTTCCAGTTTGATGAAAACGGACGAGCCGGACGTGGCGCGCATCAGCAACCCGGCGGATTTTCCGGATCCCGTCATCATTTCCGAAGTACGCGAACCGTGGGTGGATTTGGAAATCGTATGCCGTGATACCGACGTCGGAGCCGTCATGACACTCATCCAGGACCGCCGCGGAAGCTACAGGCACATGGAATACCTCGATGCGAACCGCGTGCTCCTGAAATTCGAAGTTCCGCTCCAGGCCATCGTGTTGGATTTCTTCGACAAACTGAAATCCGGAACGGAAGGATACGGCTCCATGAGCTACGAGCCGCTTGGCTACCGCGCGGGCGATCTCGTGAAACTGCAGATCCTCCTCCTCGGCGAACCGGCGGAAGCATTGTCTACTATCGTCCATAGGAGCGAGGCGCACGACGTCGGATCCATCGTCTGCAAAAAACTGAAGGAAGTATTGCCGAAGGCGCAGTTCGAAATCCCCATCCAAGCCGCCATCGGCGGCAAGATCGTGGCGCGCGAAACGATCGGCGCCATGCGCAAGGACGTGACGGGGTACCTGTACGGCGGCGACGTGACGCGCAAGAACAAGCTTTTGGACAAGCAGAAGAAGGGAAAGAAGCGCATGAAGCAGATGGGCAAGGTGACGCTCACGCAAGAGGCGTTCCTCAGCGTGTTGCAGCGGTAAGGGTATGCTATAATGCTTCGCTATGTCTAAAGGTTGGGAATCGCAAACGGCGGATTATATTATCGATCACAGGCTTAAGGTCGATCTGGCTGAAGCACATCGGAAATCGGTTGCTGATTTGCAGCATGATTTCAGTGCGGAGAATGAAACGGAAGGTTTGGTACGCGGAATTTCACAAGGATTCGCCCATGAGATCCATGCTGTCATCAGTGAAGTCATGCCCGGGGTGGACATGCTCAATGCGCGATTGGTCCGCATAGAGGAAATGCTGGATTTTCCCGATATCAAAAAAATAGATGGAAGTCTGTTTCAAAAAGTCGTCATTCTCGGCGCCATCGTCGATTCCATCGCCGAGGCCGTCGCCGATGTCATTTGGCATCATAAAAAAGGAGTTTCCTACGAGGAATCCATCGCTGCGGCTGCGGCGATCGGCGATGATGAGGCTGATGCCGTCGATGCGGAATGGGAGGGTATGTACAAACAGGCAAAAACGGATTTCGGTCTGTAAATGTTGTTATCGTTTCCTCTGCATTCGGCGTTCCTCGCACTTCCCCTGGAAGACGACGCGAAGGAGAATTTCCGCATGCTTTCGGAAGGACTGCGGAAATTCGATTTCCTCACGCTGCAACAGACGGATACTCCGCATCTCACATTGAATTACTGGAAAGAAATATGGGAAATTGAGTACAAGCCGATCCTGGCGCAGATTGGGAAGATCGCTTCGCAAACCAACCCTTTCCTCTTGCATGTGAACGGCGCTGATACGTTTGGCAGGAAAGGGGAAGAGAACGTGCTCTATCTCACGGTCGCGTTTTCGCCCGAACTCGCGACGGTCAAAAAGAAATGCCCGTGGCCGAACCGGTATGAGGAATTCCGTCCACATATTACCGTCGCGCGCATCAAGCACCCGCAACAGTTCCAGATCCATCGCAAAGAAATCATGAAAACACTTACCGGTGCCGATTTTCCGTTCGACGTGACGATGTTACGCCTCTACGGATACGTCGAAGGGCGGAAACAGACGCCTTTATGTGATTTTCCTTTGGATCACGCCTCTTCCTGAGGCTCTTCCAAGTGCCCGTGTTCCATGAACTTGGTGAAGACGGATTGCAGGATGTTGATCGACAGTGCCTGCACCTCGTCGAACTGCGGTTTCTTTCCGGATTGTTCCAGGTAATCCTGCAGCACGAACGTCGTCACTTGTAGCACCGTTCCGTCGATATTCCCGTCTTCCACGAGCAGCGCCTTGATGATTTTGTCGCTGTCCGCGCCCAGGACCTGCTGCATGCGCACGATCCACATCGCGAATGTTTCGTTGTCGTTCGTGAGCTCGTTGCTTTGGACGGTCGGCAGGGTTTCATCGGATGAGCCGTCCGATCCCTGCTCTTTCAAGTATTCCTCAACTACTTTGCGGCAATCGTCGTTGATGAGCGATAGGATGGACAGGATGAACGGGGAGGGGCAGTCGCGCGCGACGAGCCTTGCGATCAGTGTCGCCAAATGCGTGCGCTGGTCGTCCGTCAGGAATTGCAAAATGACCTGGGCGACGCCGTCGTCTTTCTTCTTCGCCTTCTTTTCTTCCTTCTGGATCTGCACCATTGCCGCTTGGCCCGCCGCGAATTTGGCTTTCGCCTGTTCGCTCAATCCTTCCGCGGCATTGCCGCCATCCTCGGATGGTGCCGACGATTCGAATCCCATTTCGGACATGGTGCGATGGTATAATAAGAAGTATTAAGGGGAAAGTATTAAGGGACATGGGAAATTCGAGAAAAACTATCCCTTAATACATATCCCTTATCCCTTCATACTTATTTCGGCTCGATGTTGATGACCGTCGAATTGTGGCGGGATCCGCTGAAGGACGTCACTTTTTTCTTGGAGAACGTCACGACTCCCGGAACGGATGCATGGATGGTGAAATCCTTGCCTACGTACGTATTCTTTCCCGGGCGGTACCAGTATCCCTTCTGGCGAATAAGAACCTCGCCGGCATTCACCGTCTGGCCTCCGAAGCGCTTTACGCCACGTCGCTTCGCTCGGCTGTCTCGGCCGTTTTGGGTAGTGCCTCCTGCTTTCTTATGTGCCATAGTGCGGGCATTGTAGGGAAATTTAAGGGCCTTGCAAGTCGAATTTTAAGCCTTTTTAGCTGTTTCATTAGGCTTAAAGCGTTCTTTTAATTTCGACCCATATCCGAATGCCGCCTGCTTGCAACTTTTGGTTCCGTCACGCACAATGGCGGCTCACGTCGCGGGGTGGAGCAGCCCGGTAGCTCGCGAGGCTCATAACCTCGAGGTCACAGGTTCGAATCCTGTCCCCGCAACCAATCAAACAATTTCGCAGAAGCCAGGGAGCTTTATAGTCCTTCCTTCAATTTCTCGATCTGGTCCCTGCGGAATAGGTACAGTTTCCAATGGTCCCATACGGGCATGCTTTGGAGCAGTTCCTGGTATGCGGCTTCCTTTCGCTCCGCCTCCAAGGCATCGTCTTTCAGTATGTCCGGCGAATCCGGGGCCGCCGTGATGATGATCACGTTTTCCCCTGGATTGTATTTATCCAGGTTCTCTTTCGCGTACTTGTCCTTATATTGCGCGCTGCGGAAGTATTCCAAGTCGCTGTACCCCTGTTCGATCGTCTTCGCGATCTTGTTGTTCTGGTCCGCCAGGTCCAAAAGCGTCTTTTCGAACAGGATGTTCCGGTAAAACGACAGTGCCAACCCGAACGCCATGAAGCCCACCACCGTGAGACCTATGACGATGGTCAGTTGTTTGCTGATCGGCTCTATGTCGCGGTTATAGGGCACGGGTGGAAGATTGAGAGGATTTAGAAGGGATAGACGATTAAGAGGAGTGTATACTATCGTCAGAGGATCGCGGGTTGAATCATCTTGATCTTCTTTTTCTTCTATATCTTCTTCATCCTCATTCGCATGAAAATCTACTGCTCCGGAATCGGCGGCATCGGACTCAGCGCATTGGCGGCTTTGCTGAAGCACGAAGGTCATGAGGTGATGGGGAGCGACCGTTCGGACAGCGCGTTATTGGAAGACCTGCGATCGCAAGGCATCACCGTCTTTTTGAATCAGGACGGGTCCAGCATTCCTGAAGATATCAATCTCTTCCTGTATTCCGAAGCGTTGCCGGAAGACGCGCCGGAGCGTGTGAGGGCGAAGCAGTTGGGAGTCGAATCGCGAAATTATTTCGGCGGGCTCGCGTTGGCAGAACAGGGAAAAAAAGAAATCGCGATATGCGGCACGCATGGGAAATCGACGACGACCGCTATGGTGGCGAAGCTGCTCATTGACGCCGGCAAGGATCCGCGCGTCATCGTAGGGACGAAATCACCGGATCTGGACGGACGCAACTGGCGCGAGGGTTCGGGGGATTTTGTCGTCGAAGCATGCGAATACAGGCGCGATTTTTTCCACTTGTCTCCGACCATCGTCCTGATGACGAACGTCGATGGGGATCACTTCGATGCGTTTTCCTCCCTGGAGGAATACCAGCAGGCGTTCGTCGAGTTCCTTCAAAAAGTCCCGAAAAAAGGCGGTATGGTGATCGCGCATCTAACGGATCCGCAGAGCAAAGACGTGGTGAAGAAGGCGGGTAGGGAATACATCGATGCCGATACCGTCCCGCTGCCTATCCTGTCCGTTCCGGGACGGCATATGCAGAGCAATGCACAGCTTGTTTTGGCGCTCGCATCATATCTGGGCATTCCCCACGACATCGCGGAAAAGAGCGTGCGGGGATTCCAGGGAACGTGGCGTCGTATGGAATTGAAAGGTGAATTGCCAGGAGGCATTCCCGTGATAGACGATTACGCCCATCATCCCGTGGAGATCAAGGCGACTTTGCAGGGAATTCGTGAAAAGTATCCGAAGTCGCGCATCATCCTCGCGTTCCAGCCTCACACCCATGACCGTACGAAGAAGCTTTACGATGAATTCGTCACTGCGTTCCATGGTGCGGATCTCGTCGTGATGCCCGATATCTACAACGCGCGCGGGCATATCGAAAACGGCGAGGTGGATCTCGACCAGTTTATAAAAGACGTCACGCATGAAAGCCATGTCGATGCCCGAAACGGGCACGGCTTGGAAAAAACCGAGGAAATTCTACGCAGTATATTGCAGCCCGGCGACGTGCTTGTTTGCATGGGCGCGGGCACGATTACGAACCTGGCGACGAAGATGATGAAGTGAGAGATAGCTTGTAGCTTCGTTAGCTTCATTAGGGTTAGGATTTCAGTTCTTCTAATGAAGCTAAAGAAGCTAACGCAGCTATTTTATTTCTTATACTTATTAATCACCGTCACGAGCAGTTTGGCCATTTCGGCACGGTTGATGGGATCGTTGGGTCCGAAGAGGTTGAGGGGCTTTCCGCTTTCGTCCTTGCGTCCTTCTACAATCCCTTCCTTCGCGGCGGTTTCCACTGCGGCCGCGTAGGGCGTACGCACGGTGACGTCCGTGAAGAGTTCGCCCGTCTGCCATCCCAAGGGGATCTCCAATACTTGGAGCAACGTCACCAATACTTCGCCGCGCGTTGCCGGCCTGGCCGGATCAACGTACGGTTCACCATGGTCGAAAATCGTCCATCCGCGGCTTTCGGCGGATGCGAAGAAAGGTGTCGCCCACATGTTCACCGCGAGCGGGTTCACCGGGTTTTGTCCCGCGAACGCTTCCTCGCTGACGCTGCCGACCTTATGCGCGATCTTCGCGAGTTCCGCGATCGTCACGCTGTTGCTGGGGCCAAATTCACCCGTCAGTTCTCCCTGTTCGTTTCTGTAGCCTGAGAGCACACCTTTTTTGATGACGTCGAACACGGAGCTGGAGAACCAATCCTGCTTGCGTACGTCGGTCATCACCATGTTTTTCCCGTCGATCGTCACTTGGAGGTTTAACTCACTCTCGTCCGGACTCTGCTCCTGGCGCATTTTTTCCGCCGTTGCGCACTGGATGTTGATGGTGAAACCGATGCGACCGCCTGCCTTGAGCTGATCCGCAAGGGGCTTGGGCGTCACGCATCCGTCCAGCGCCTTGTACTGCAGTTTGTATTGTCCTTCCGGCACTCCTTCGTATGACACGGGGGTCACGCCTTCTTGGACACTTTCATTCGGCCCGTAGAGGGTGAATTCCATTCCTTGGGGGTCGCTATTGATGGTCACGCTACCCACCTTCGTCTTGAAATAACGGATGCGCATCGTGTACGTCTCGCCTCCGATGAGCTTGATATTCGCCTGCGTGCTGTTCAACTCCTTTACTACTGTTTCGCCGGAAAGGATAGTAATGACGGATGAAGCGCCGTCCGGGGGCTCCGAAATGAGCGTGTAGCTACCTGCCGGAAGGTCCGTAAGCGTTTTCACATCTGATAACCCCGTGATCTTTTCCGCATTGCCCGGCCGCAGGAATGTCCAGGTGCCTAGGGGCATGTCGATGGCACGCTGCTCCACGACAATGGTGTTCGGTTCTGTGCTGGCTGCGGAGTGCTGCTCTTCGGACGTCGCGGATGATTCCTGGGATTCCGCTGATTGCGCAAATGCGGCATGCATGGAGAACAGCGTGGCGAGTGTGGCGCAGGAAACCGCGGCGGTTCTGATGGTGGATCGGATCATCGGGGGAGGGGAACGGGCCAATGTTACTGTAATGAGGTGTGTGTGAAGGGTCTATTGCATTAAAAGCTTCATTAGCTTGTAGCTTCATTAGGTTCTTTAAATCATCGTTTCCTCCTCTAAGGAAGCTAAAGAAGCTAACGAAGCTAGTTTCTGTTTGCTATCATCCATGTATGAGCATGTTTCTCAAGACCCATCTTTCTCAGCAGCGTCTCCTCGGCGGGGCGTTCGTCCTCGCTCTCACGCAGTTCGCGGCATCGTTGGCGGGATTGATCCGCGACAATGCGCTCAATAGAACGTTCCCCGGGCTTTCCACGGTCGACGTGTATATCGCCTCGTTCCGCCCGAGTGATCTTCTGTTTCAGATCACGATCATGGCGGGGTTGTCCACCGTGCTCGTTCCGTTGCTTGCCAAGTACAAGGCAAACGACCGTCATCACGATACCTCGGCATTGTTGAGCAGCGTGATGTGGGCGGGGAGCATGTTCTTCGGACTTATTTCATTGCTGCTTTGCCTTTTCTTCCCGAAGATCGCCCCTTTCCTCGTCGGGTTCACGGGCCATGATCTGGATCTTTACGTGAATTTCGGACGCTTGGCGCTGCTCACGAACTTCCTCTTCGTCTTTGGAAACGCGATTGGTCAGTACCTTGTCACCGTCCAGAAGTACTGGGTCTACGGTCTCACGCCGGTTCTCTATACCTGCGGCACCATCGTCGGAACACTTTTCCTTACCCCTTATTACGGCGAGTACGGACCGATGCTGGGAACGTTGCTCGGCGCGCTCGTCTACATGGTCGTTCGCCTCGGCGGCGCGTTCCACGCGGGCTTCCGATGGAGTCCGACGTTTTGGCATCCTGACCTGAAGACGATGGGATGGCTGATGCTTCCGCGCATGGCAGCCCTTGGCGCCCTGCAACTGCAATTGCTCGTCTTTGACGCAATCGCGTCCGGGCTCGACGCCGGCGCCATCACCATCAACAGCAACGCGCGCAATTTCCAGTCGGTCGTGGTAGGAGTCGTCGGGATCGCGCTGGCGCAATCGGCGTTCCCGCTCCTTAGCAACGCGGTCGCGAAGAAGGAATGGGCGCGTTTCAAGATGTACTTGCGCAAAGGAATCCTCACCGTGCTCGGCCTCACGATTCCCGGAGCGATCGTCCTGGTCCTTGCCACTCCGATCGCCGCACAATTGGTGCACCTGCAGCGCGTGCTTCCCGTGTTCAGCATGGCGCTCGCCCTGTACGCCATCAGCATCCCGTTCGAAAGCCTGAACCACCTGTTGCTTCGCTCGTATTACGCAATGCACAAAACGGCGACGCCCGCGATCATGAACGTGGTGAACGGAACCGTCGCCATCGCGCTCGCCTGGATCCTGGTTCCGAAATACGGAGTCTATGCGCTCGGACTGAGCTTTACCGCAGGCCAAATTGCACAGGCGGTGGGACTTGCAGCGTTGTTGCCCGGGAAGATGAGGCAAGCATCCAGGTGATTACTCTTCTTCAATCGAATCGATCATCGCTTTGAATACGTCCAAATCCTTGGGATCATTGCCGATGAAAACTAGGCTTTTTCCGTTGTGATTGATCGCAAGGGAGGAGCCTGAAGAGTTTTCCGAAAATGTTTCGAAGTAAATACCGTCCCATTTGCCGATTTTCGCAGATTCCCAATGCCTCATGTCCGTGTTGCTTTGCAACTTATCCAACGGAATGTCGGTGAAATAAAAGTACCACTTCGGCATATATCCAATCCCTTCGCATGGGCCATTTTCATGCGTTAGCACCGGCCCGAACCATCCGGAGTTTTCGCTGTTCGGTTCAAACAGGGCTGCCTTGTAATGCTTACTTCCCCATGAACTGTTCCACGGGAATGCAATTGAAAGTTCTTCGTTCCGGAATGAAATTCTGTGCGTTGAGTTTGGTTCAGCATCGGAAAAAGTACCTGCTTCTTGTGTCGCGATATCGCAAGGATCCTGCACTTCGGCCAAATCCGTTCGTGAGTCTTTATTGAACTCGCTCGTCCACGCGGCCGGTACGGAGAAATTGTTGAATGTCGAAGATTTCATCGAACTCGCTTCTGCAAACTCCGACGAACTTTGCGGTGACGATGTATCCGGGGCAACCACGGTTTTGCTGTTTTTTTGCAAAACAAATTGCGCCGCGACACAAAGGATCACGGCGATCGCGATGATGCCTGTACGTAGCAAAGAACTCTTATTCATCATTTCTTCTTCACCTGCGTGAAGTCGAGTTCAACCGGCGTTTCGCGGTCGAAGATAAGCACGAGCACCGTGAGCTTGCCCTTGTCCACGTCCACGGAGTCCACGGAACCTTCGTAGTTCTTGAACGGACCGTCCGCGATGACGACGAGGTCGCCCACCTGGAAGTCGCTCTTGAATTTGGCTTCCTGTTCTCCCACGCGGCGCTCGATCACTCCGAATTCCTCCGGTGTGACGGGAACCGGGATGTTTCCGGATCCGACGAATCCCGTGACGTTCGGCGTGTTGCGCACCAGGTACCATGACTCATCCGTAACGGACATGTCCACGAGCACGTAACCCGGGAACAATTTTCGCTCTTCCTCCACCGGTTCGCCCTTCTTGAAGACCAACTGCTTTTCCTTCGGCACCTGCACGTCGAAGATGTAGTCCTGCATGTTGAAGGATTGGACGCGCTGCATAAGGGACTGCTTCACGCTGTCCTCGTATCCGGCGTAGGTGTGGACGACGTACCAGTTCCGTCCTGCATTTGGATCTTGCTTTGCCATGTTTATGCGAAGGTAAGGATGTACATCAGGCCTTCCGAAAGGACGTAGTCGAGCACTCCGAGAAGGATGCCGCACGCGAACGTGAAGGCGACGACGATGACGGACAGGCGAACCGCCTGGTGGCGGGTGGGCCAGCGGACCGCGCGGAGTTCCGCGAGGGATTCGTTGATGTAGGTGGTGATGGCGTTCATACGGTTTCCTCAGTAAAAAACCCCGGACGGGGTATCCCCATCATAGCCGGGATAAGGCCGTACGCAAGGGATTTTTCGGGTTTAGAGCGCGTATTCGGGGCTTTCGAAGGCATGGATTTTGGTAATCGGCAGGGCAACGAACCATACCTTTCCCTTGATGTTGTCCTCCGGTACGTACGGCTCCATTTCGCCGTTGGCGAGCGTGAAGCTCCGGGAATCCAGGCTTCCTTGGCGGTTGTCGCCGAGCACGAAATATGACCCCTCGGGCACGTCGTATGTGGTGGCGCTGGTGTCGCCGCTGGCGGGCGGATGGCGGAACGTCCTGCCTTGGTTCTTCGGATCCAAGTACCCTTCTTCCAATTGGACCAGTTCTCCTTCACCCCCTTCCCGTACGTACACGTTGCCGCCGCGGATCACCACTTGGTCACCCGGCAGTCCGATGACGCGCTTTACGTAATATTTGCCAGGTTCGTTGGGCGGACGGAACACGACGATGTCGCCGCGTCCGGGATGCCCGATGTAGTACGCGAGCTTGTTGATGACGATATATTCCTTGTCTTCCAATGTGCTCACCATGGAGTTGCCTTCCACCTGGAACGGCGACACGAGGAACGTGCGGATACCCGCAACGATGGTCACGATCACGACGATATTGAAAACGACATCGAGTATGTGAAACCACAATCCGTGCTGCTTCTCTTGTTGCATAGATGGAGTGTATGCCAGTGAAACGGGGCTGTACAGCGAATGGCCTTCCAAATTGGCCCACAATCTTTCGTTGCGATTTCACCTCCTTTGCTTCCTTCGCTACACTGTTAGAAGACACTATGCACTTCCTATTCAAAAAACACCTGGAGGAGGACGAAGAGCTCGTCCGCATCGTGCACAAGCACTGGTTCATCGGCGTGAAGACGTTGGCATGGCCGAGCATACTGTTCTTATTGGATGCCTACGCGCTCATCGCGTTCAGGGGTCCAGGCGCACTGGTACTGGTCACCACTATCCTCGGCATTACCATCCTTGTGTGGTGGCTGCGCAATTTTTTCGACTACTACCTGGATGCGTGGCTGCTGACGGACCAGGGTATCGTCGACATTGCCTGGTTCGGCTGGTTTCACCGGCAATCGACGAGGGTTCTGTACAGCGATATCCAAGGCGTGAGCTATGAGATCAAGGGGGTGTGGGGCACGCTCTTCAATTTCGGCGTCGTGAGCGTGGAGAAGATTTCCACGGGCGCCGTCATCTCGCTGGAATACGTGAAGAATCCGAAGCAAGTGGAGATCCTTACCTTGAAGCATATGGAGGGATACATGCATAAGAAAAACCTGAAGGATTCTTCTCAGGTCCAAAAACTCCTCGCGACGATACTTGCCGAACAGCTCAATAAAAAGGACATGTTCCCTTCCGATGACGACGATGAATGAAGTTGTTTTTTCAGCGATCCTGCTTGTCGCGCTCGCGATCTTCTTCCTTGGATTCGTGTGGTGGAAATCGAAGGCGCGGGGGTTGTCCGCGGCGCAGAAACAGGAGGTCTGGAACCACTGGCATCGCGTTGTAGCGATCGGCGATCTTCATCGGCGCGTCCTAGAAGGGGACAAGGTGCTCGACCATGCGCTCCAATTGTCGGGATTCCAGGGCAGTATGGCGGACAAGCTGAGAAAGGCGGGGCCGCGTTTTTCCAACGTGCAGGCGGTCTGGGACGCTCATAAGCTGCGCAATAACATCGCGCACGAGGTGAACTTTCCGCTTTCCGAAAAGGAGGCATCGCGTGCCATGGCGGCGTTCGAGAAAGGATTGAGGGATCTGTGTTGATGAATGCTCAATCACCAAGTTCCAATCATCAATGAAGGAATTCCTTGTTTTGTTTATTGGTTATTGATTATTGGTGATTCAAACGACTATAGTTTTGCTATCAAACCTTCATTAGTCGTCATAGGCCTTGGGAACCCCGGACGGGAATACGAGAACACGCGTCACAACGCGGGGTTCATGGGGATCGATGTGCTGTCCGGCGCGTACGGGCAGGGGGAGTGGAAGGATCAGCAGAAGTTCGACGCCTTCACGCAGGAGGCGAGGATCGGCGTCGCGCCCGTGTTGCTCGTGAAGCCGCGCACGTTCATGAACCTGTCCGGGGACAGTGCGCGTAAGATCGTGAATTTTTTTAAACTCGATGCAGCGCAGCAGGTGCTTATCCTCTGCGACGAGATCGATTTGCCACTGGGTACGTTGAGGCTGCGCAGCAAGGGAAGTGCCGGCACGCACAACGGGCTCAAGTCCATCGTGGAACAGTTCGGCGAAAACTTCGCGCGGCTGCGTATCGGCGTGGGCCCCAAGCCGGAAAAGGTCGATCTGGCCGCGTGGGTCCTGTCCGCATTCTCCGACGAAGAGCGGAAAATATTGGAGGGCTCTATCGCGACGCTGCCTGACGTGCTGTCCACATTTGTCATGGGGCAGTTTCCGCAGGATTAAAAAAGCCCCCGTTTCCGAGGGCTTTCTTGTTTTTGCAGTACGGTGATTACAGTCCCAGGTACTTCCTTCCCAGCGCGATTCCTCCGCCAAGTCCCGTGAGGATCGTCGTGGCGGCTGCGGCTGCCGTGCCCATTCCGGAGGAAGAGGACGTTGCGGCTGCCTGGCGGATAGGCGTGAGGTAGGCGCTGGCCGTGGAGACCATGCCGGTCATACCCGTCTGCGGCATCGTGCCGATCACGGTGATGAACGCGGAAGCGTCCTCATCGATATCGATATCGTTGTCGTCGGATGTCACGCGGACGTCGTTGCGGATCGTCTGACCCGGGAACATGTAGCTAGGTACGGCCACGCGGTAGCGGATCGTCTCCGTGTCACCTTCGTCGATGTCGATTTCCCATGTCAGCTCGTTGCCGTGGCGGTCATCGGCATCGCCATCATCAATAATCGTCAGGTCGCTGGGGACACGGTCTTCGACGATGAGATTCTGAAGGTCGATGTCGCCCGTGTTTTCGATCGTGATGACGTATTCGATGGTTCCGCCGGGGAATACTTCGCTGGAGCTGGCGGTCTTGCGAACATCCACCTCGGCGTCATCCCCGTTATTGTGGTGACCGTTATCACCGGTGTCGGTGAGGTTGAACGTCACCGTTTTGCAGCTGCTGCCGGATACCGTCACGTTTCCGTTGCTCGGGCTGATGGAATCGATTTCCCAATCACCGAACATAAGCATGTTTACGTTGTGCGAACCGTTCGAGAGGTTATTGAAGCGGGCATCGCCGTCTACCGTGAACTCCGAGCGCAAACCGCCGTCCAAGGTGACCGTGAACGAAGGCAGGTCGTTGTTGTCGATCCTGTCGCCGTTGTCATCCTCGGCGCGCGTCTTGATGATGATGCAGCCGTTGCCCTGGCTTCCGCCGTCCTCGTTCCTGTTCGGGTCGAAGCTTCCGGGGTTGTTTGGGTTGCCATCCGTGTGGCAGACCGGGTCCTGGGCGTCGATAAGTCCGTTGCCGTTGTTATCGACACCATCCTGGCATCCGCGGCTGCGGTCGTTTCCGTTCTCGGTGCCGTTCGGATTGTAGGATGCGGGATTGTAGCGGTTCCTGTCGGTGTGGCATCCCGGGTCGTTGCCGTCGACGAGCGCATCGCCGTCATCATCGTATCCGTTGTTGCACTGAGCGGAGCCGGCGGAGCTGGAGGACGAAGAGGAAGATCCTCCGAATCCTTCGTTCGCGTTCGGCGTGAAGCTGGGGTTGTTGTTCGCGTTTCCGTCCCAGTGGCAGATGGGATCCTGGGAATCGACGAGTCCGTTCGTGTTGTTGTCCACGCCGTCCTGACAGGTGTAAGAACGGTTGTTGTCGTTCTCATTGCCGTACGGGTTGTAGGACATGCTGTTGAAGCGGTTCCTGTCGGTGTGGCATCCCGGATCGTTGCTATCCGTCTGTCCGTCGCCGTCATCATCGATGCCGTTGCTGCATTGCCAGCCGCCGGTCGAGGTGGAGGAAGAGGAAGAAGAGGAAGAGCCGCAGTTGTTCACGTCCGTATTCTGGAAGCGGACGTACTGGACATCCATCTGAGCCTGTCCCGGGCTGGAACCGACGCCGAAGCTGATGCCGTTGATGTTCTGGTTCCACACTCCGGAGTCCCAGATCTCGGTGCGCGCGACGTTGGCCATCACGACCGTTCCGTCGAAGAGCACATCAAAGGTATCGTCGTTCACGCCTGCGCCGTTCTTCTTGTAGCGGATCGCGTACGTGTGGAATCCGTTCGTCGTATCGGCATTGTACGTGCGTGCGTAGTTGTACTGGTTGATCGACGTACCGATCGGGCCGAATTTGTCGGTGTCGATGTAGATGCTCGCGTACTTACCGGCGGGGGAGGTGAGCAACATGTTCATGCCGATCACGTATCCGTTCTCCGTGGAATTGTGGATGCGTGCTTTCATTTCAAGGTTCCAATCGCGGTCCGCGAGGGCGGAATCCGGGATGCTCGTGAACTCCGTGCGGAGTCCCTGGGTCGTGCTCTGGTCGTTAATGCGGAGGAAGGTGATGCCGTTCTCCGTGAGAGTCTGGACCGATTGGTTGCTGCCCGGGTTGAGCGCCGTCCATCCCTGGTTCGTCAAGGAACCGTTGGCTGCTTCGAATGAAGCGGTGCGGCAAATATTTCCCGTGGAGCTGGAGGACGAAGAGGAAGATCCTCCGAATCCTTCGTTCGCGTTCGGCGTGAAGCTGGGGTTGTTGTTCGCGTTTCCGTCCCAGTGGCAGATGGGATCCTGGGAATCGACGAGTCCGTTCGTGTTGTTGTCCACGCCGTCCTGACAGGTGTAAGAACGGTTGTTGTCGTTCTCATTGCCGTACGGGTTGTAGGACATGCTGTTGAAGCGGTTCCTGTCGGTGTGGCATCCCGGATCGTTGCTATCCGTCTGTCCGTCGCCGTCATCATCGATGCCGTTGCTGCATTGCCAGCCGCCGGTCGAGGTGGAGGAAGAGGAAGAAGAGGAGGAAGACGTTCCTTTGCATGCATTGTTCAGGCCCAAGCAGGAAACTTCCACGCGCTGCGTGTCGTACAAAGAATCGCCTCCAAGATCGTAGCGCACGACCCATCCTTGCCTGTTACCGCTGTTGAACTTGCGGTTTGCTTCCAGGTACTGAGTTCGTCCACAAGCCGGGTTGTTACCGTTGTCGCAGTACGAAGGATTGCCGGCGCCGCCGATAGCGATGTCGCCGGCGTTGCAGAGGACCTCCGTGCGTCCCTGGTTCAAGGAGTACGCGTCGTTCGATTCGTTCACGACGTGATATAGGCTCATGGTCTGATCGAAGAGCGGACCCTTCTTCAGACACACGACCGTCGTCTGGATCGTATCGTAGATGGCATCGCCGATCATGGAGTAGTTTGCCTTCCATCCTTCGCGGCCGTTTTCGACAATACGACCGTTGAATTCAAGCATTTGCACGCCGCAGCCTCCGTCGCCGGTTTTGTCACAGAAGACGTTCGTACCTGCGCCTGCAATAGCCAGATCTCCCGCGTCACAGAACGCGGTGTTCTTGCTTTGGTTCAGTGAGTAATAATCGTTGATTGCGCCGGAATTGCGCGTATACGTCGTGAAGTATTGGCTAGTGACGCTGTTGTCGGCGACGCACGATACCTCCGAGCGGATCGTGTCGTAGACTTTATCTCCCTGGACGCTGTAATTGTTTATCCATCCCTGGCGTCCATTTGCGACGCTGTATCCGCTGAATTCATAATTGGTCCTCAGGTTGCACGCAGGGCTGCTGGCATTGTCGCAGTAGGGCATGGTACCCGCTCCCGAAAGAAGCATATCGCTTCCATTGCAGTAGGCAGATGTGTTGGATTGGTTCAAAGAAAAGAGATCGTTACCGCCCGTCACGTTCGTATAAATGGAGCTGAGGACGCCTTGCGCGTTCTGGCAGTTGTTACCAGAAGTAACGGATGAAGACGACGATGCAACGATCGGCGTATCGCATGTCAGCGTGTCGATGTACGGCTGGCGCGAGCAGGCTGCGCTGCGGATCCATGCGCTTCCGTTCCAGTACTCGATGAAGTTGTCTCCGCAGCTCGCGAAGTTCCTGGACTTCAGGTACGCCACGCGTGAGTAACCCGCGAGTTCGCAGATTTTCTGCGTCGTGAGCGCGTCGTCATCGATGGCGACACCGTCCACGTACGGTTTGATGCCTTTCTCCTGGAAGAAGAAAAGCACGGCATCGAGGCCTTCGCGGGCGAAGGTGCGGCTTGCAGCCTGCGCTTCGACCTGCGAAGCGGGGCTGAACCAGCTCACGACGGGATTGCTCTGTTGGTTCAGGGCAATGGAGAGAACGGTAACAAGAGCTACCGAGAGAAGAAACACGCGGTTCTTCATAAAATTGAAGGGTATGGACAAAAAGGATAGTATATTCACACATATTATTATTCTAGTCAAGTATTTCCTAGGCTTGGAAACTACCAAAAAGAGGAATCGCTGATTCTGCAGCGAATTCCTCTTTAAGTACGTTTTACGATAGATTAAGCAAGAATTGATCGAAGCGGGGATGCAAGGTTTGCAAAGAAAGACGACAGGATATCTGCGAAATAATCAAATGCGCCCGGAACGTGGCTTTGGGCAAATTGAATGGCGTTCAATGCTGATACAAGCGTCAAATTGAGCGTAATTTGGACTTCGGGGGCGTTGGATCCCGAGGCCTTGAGAACGTTCGTTACAATGGTTCCGGCTGGCACTCCCGTATTCACAAGCGTCCTGTATTGGTAGCTTCGGGATGCATTAGGTGTCAGCGTACCGATAGTCCATTGGATTTGGTTTCCAACCAACGTTCCGCTGCCCGCGTTCGTTACGCTGATATTCGAGTCAAGCACATCAGTCATCACGACTGAATTTGCATCCAGGGATCCTACGTTGCGCACCGTGACTGTATAGTCGACGACCCGGTCATTTCCGATTTGCTGGTAGTGGGCGAATTTCGTTACCTGAAGGGTTGTCTGCTGGGGTACGTTGATCGATGTCGTATCCGTAGCCGAACCCCCACCTGCGATACTCGCCGTGTTCGTCAGGGTTCCCGATGCGTTCTGTGCCACATCAACCGTTACCGTGATGAAGAGCGTGGATTGCGCGGGAATCGTGAGTCCGCTCCAGGTGACGCGGTTTCCGCTGATAGTACCTCCGTTGGATGCGGTCACATAGGATACCTGCCCCGGTAGATCGTCCATGACGACGGCGTTGCTTACGTTCGTCGCATTGGTATTTCTGATCCCTACGGTATAGGTAAGCCTTCCTCCCCGATCCACCGTCGTGCGGTTATCGGTTTTGGAGATAATCAGCTGTGCAAAGGGATTGGATGACGCAGAAGAGGAGGAGGATGAAACGGAGGAAGAAGAGCTGGATGCGAACATCTGCCTGTTCATGAAGACGATGGCAGCGCAATTGCCTGCATTCACATTGACTATGCCGTTGTTCGGGGTTACCAGCAATTGTTGCCAATTGTTTGGAATAGTTTCCGTCACCGTATGAGTGCCCAGTGTAACGTTATCAAAACGGGCTCTGCCGTCCGCCGCATTGTATGCGATTCTGACGCCATCCAAACTGAACGTAAATTGCGGTACGACGGCCAACTGATTGCCATTCATATCATATGCCTGCTTGTACACATCGATGCATCCCGCGGATGCTACGGATGATTGCGCCGAGCTCCAGCCGTAGGAGTGGCTGCTTTTCGAATGGTAGTGTTTCGATGAAGAACTGGATGACGAAGAACTATAGCCGATTCCCGTTGCCTGCACCGTCACCACGTCCATAACGATCATGGGCGAGGTGGGTGTCATGGCACAGCGGATGGTGAAGGACATGGATTTCGTCACCGTGACTGATTCCGAGCCGTTCACCGATACGATCCTGTTCGGTCCCCAAGGCGATTCACTGGCTCCGGTGTCACAGAGCTGC
Source organism: uncultured Candidatus Peribacteria bacterium (assembly GCA_964608325.1). Lineage (GTDB taxonomy): Bacteria > Patescibacteriota > Gracilibacteria > Peribacterales > Peribacteraceae > CAZRVH01. The sequence goes on along the minus strand of CAZSMX010000008.1, from coordinate 398 downwards.
ACATTGTATGACGTCCAAGAGATAATGACAGTGCTTCCCACGGGGGCGCTTAAAACACCATCCTGCCCGTTAATTTTGACATCAACGGATGAGAAGTACGAGATGGACGAAGAGGTGGAAGAAGATGATCCGCCTCCCTCGTTCCTGCTGGGGTCGAAGCTGTTCACGTTGTTCGGGTTGCCGTCCGTGTGGCACACGGGATCCTGCGCGTCGATAAGTCCGTTCCCATTGTTATCCATCGCATCCGCGCACGTTCCGCGTCCGCTGTTGGCGGCCTCGTTGTTTCCGTTCGGGTTGTAGGAAGCGGGGTTGAATTTGTTGAAGTCCGAGTGGCATCCGGGGTCATTGGCGTCCACTTGGTTGTCCCCGTCGTTATCCGTTCCATCGGAGCACTGGGG
>CAZSMX010000007.1:1254-45158 GCA_964608325.1 uncultured Candidatus Peribacteria bacterium | reverse complement strand
TAGAAACAATGATGGCGGAGCTGACGGGACTCGAACCCGCGACCTCCTCCGTGACTAGGGGAGACGAGGGAGGCGCTTTTTAAAAACGTTTTCCCAAGTGAAAACGTAGCCAGCTGAGCTACGTTCCACGTATAGAAACAATGATGGCGGAGCTGACGGGACTCGAACCCGCGACCTCCTCCGTGACTAGGGGAGACGAGGGAGGCGCTTTTTAAAAACGTTTTCCCAAGTGAAAACGTAGCCAGCTGAGCTACGTTCCACGTATAGAAACAATGATGGCGGAGCTGACGGGACTCGAACCCGCGACCTCCTCCGTGACAGGGAGGCGCTCTAACCAGCTGAGCTACAGCTCCAAAACCCTTCGTTTTGGCTGGCGAAGAGTATCAGTGACGTTCCGCTTCCGCAACCGAAATCAAGCGCTGGCAGCCATCACGTTGGCGAATACGACGCAGACGCCCGCGAACACGACCCACAGGATCGCCGCACTGAGCAGATGTCTTTTATTGTCCGGAAGATGCAGGATGGATGTCTGTTTCATGTACTTTACTATTATAACATAATTATTAAATATATGCAAACATAGGAAAAAGGCGAATGAATTAGGAATATTAGGTTGGTAGGAGAGTAGGACGGCTACCAACCTACTTACCTACTTAACCTACCTTTCTACTGCAAATACAGCAGCGGATTCTTTTTCACTCCATTCACGCGGACCTCGAAGTGGATATGGATACCCGTGGCGCCGTACACGCGGCCGGTATTACCCATCCACGCGATGTTCTGTCCTCGGGTGACCGAATCACCCTTCTTCACGTAGAGCTCCTTGTTGTGGCCGTAGAGCGTTACAAGCCCGTTGCCATGGTCGATCTCAATCACGTTGCCGTAGCCCCCGTTCCAGCCCGTCTCGGCACGAATGACCGTACCTGCTTCCGCGGCGTAAATGGGTCCTCCGCCCTTCTGCTGGATATCCACCGCGTAGTGGCCCGCGTGGAAGTACTGGGTGTAAGAACACTTTTCGCAAGGCATCTGCAGGATACCGAACGTCGGTTCGGCGACGGCCGTAGGCTTGCCGGGGGACGGGGGAGCGGGTTTGGCGGGCGTCGGCTTCGTTCCCGGCTTGGCGGACGACGGGCCTCCCGTGACGGGAGGCTTCTGCGCGATGACCGTGGGTGATGCGACGATGGGTTTGGCGCGTGGCACGATGATCTGTTGGCCGACCACGATGAATCCTCCTTCTATGCCGTTCTGCGCGGCGATGTCCCCGACGGGGATGTCATACAGCTGCGCGATACGCGATAGCGTCTGTCCGCGACTGACGGTGTGCAGGATGCCATCCACGGGAAGGATAATCAGCTGGCCTCCCGCCTTCGGCTTGTCGGTGGGGGAGAGATTGTTCGCCCAACGAACGGTGTCCGGGCTTACGTTGTATTGCTGCGCGACCTTCTCCACCGTATCGCCCTCCGCCACGGTGTGCGCAATGGTATCCGCGAACAGGCGCCGCGAACCCGCGCGCGTAAGGGACGACGACTTCATGAGGAAGCCATCCTCCACGAGCATGAACTGCTGCGTATCGGGAAGATCCTGATCTTCCGCCTGCGCAAGTGCGTCCTTTGGGATGTACGGGGGCAGGAATCCCCCGAGCACGAAGATAAGCGTGCATAACAGACGGATACGCAGGGACAGCCAATGGCGGACGGGAAACGGCTTCACGTCGGATTATTCGGGGAGAACGGGGAGAATGCGGCTCATGTCGCCGTAACGATTGGCAGAACGCAGCAAGACGACGACGTACGTGCGGTCTTTTTCCTCGACGATGGACAGGAGACATTGTCCGGCCGCGTCGGTGGTACCGGTTTTGCCGGCAACGACGGATGACTGGCTTCCGTGCACCAGGTTATTCGTGTGCGATAGAGACATGGAATTCCCCTCCAGGCTGGTGATGGTCATGGATGCCGTGGACATGCGCTTCGCTATCTCGGGAATACGCATCACGAAGGTACCGAGGAGGGCAACGTCGCGCGGCGTGGATGTCTGGCGGCGGCTATCGAGGCCCGATGCGTTGTCGTAGTGCGTATCGCGCAATCCCAGAATTTGCGCGCGGGCGTTCATCTCCTGCGCGAAGTCCTTCTCGGAACCGCTGTGGAATTCCGCGAGCGTCACGGCGGCGTCGTTGCTGGACATAATGAGCAGTGCCGAGAGCAGATCGCCCACAGTGAACGTATTGCTCGCGGGCAGATGGATGCTGTTTCCCACGACGTCCTCGATGTCGTCTGGCACGCGCACTTTCTCATCCATCGCGTGATTCTCAACGATCACGAGCGCCGTCATAAGCTTGGTGAGGCTGGCCATGGGCATCTCCATCGAAGCGTTTTTCTGGAAGACCGTCTGGCCGCTTTCGACGTCCATGATGATGATGCCGGACGCGGAAAGCCGGCGCGCGAAATCGGGCACGTCGCCCTGCCAGGCGAGTGCGGGCGGCGATACGCGCAGTTCCTTGCTTATGACGGAACCTTCCGGAGACAATCCCCATACGGGAACCATTCCCATCAGGAACAAGGAAAGTAGGGGTCCAAACATCGCGGACAGTCTAGGGAAGAGGGGGGTCGTGAACAACCATTCGGTATTGATATTTCTTATCTCAAAAAGCAGCTTCGTTAGCTTCTTTAGCTTCGTTAGAAAGTAGCAAATCGCATTTCTAGGGAAAGTATATTTATCTAATGAAGCTAATGAAGCTACAAGCTAATGAAGCTATTTATATACAATCTTATCCCTCAGCCTCAGATCCACGTACTGCTTCGCCTGCGTCTTGTCCGACGTCTTGCGGTACAACCTGTACCGCTCGATCTGTTCGCCGACGGTGCTGCGCAGGTCGAACCACAACTCGATGGCGCCGACTTTCAGGTGGAATTCGCGCGCGCGGAGATACACGATGCGTTGCGTCGTTTTTAGGTCGAACTCCGCGGACAGTGCGGCCTCTGTCTTCTGAATCGTGTCCAGGAATTCCGGCGAAAGAAGATGCGTCCAGGGCACGGGCTTGGCTCCCCAATCGATGAGACGTAACAGCGTGAGGCCGCTTCCCGTGTTCACCTGTTGCGGCGCGTAGCGCACGTACATGCCGTCTTCGGTCAGGTAATCGGACAATGACGCGCCGGTCGCCGTCTCACCTTCCGCGGCATCGATCTTCAACTGCGCGATGATCGGCGACGGGCGCAACGTGATGGCAAGCGTGGAAGGATAGGATTTCTTGATATCGGCCCCCTGCAAATCCGGCATCGCCTTCTTCAGAAGGGGATAGATATCCGCGTTCGCCACGAACATCAGGCGCTCGCCGAAGAGCGGGGACAACGCGCGCTGCACTTGCTCGATGTCGACGCGCGGGTCCGCGCGGGAGACGCGGATCTCCCTGACCTGGAGGGCCGGGGAAAACAGCAGGATGCCGATGACGCACAGGAAGCAGAACGCCGCGATCCATACCCCGAACCTGCGGAAAAAAGCCCAGACTGCGCCGATCCTGTCCTGCACATGGCTCCATTTGCGCTTCCACTTCTGCATGGAAAACTCCCTCCTGCGCACGTGTCTGCGCTCCACCAAACGGCGCGTTGCGGGGTTCACGGTGCGGTTAAAACGGGACGGCAACGGTCGTGGCTTCTTCAGCATGAGGCTGTATGATAGACCCGAACGGACGAAGAGGACATTGCACGGCCGCCCACTCTCCTGTTTCGCTTCTTTTTGGACCCATGAGGATCGCATTCACCGCGGACTGGCTGACAACCAACGGAGGCGCCGAACAGGTGCTGTCGGAATTCCGCGCGTTGTACCCGCAGGCGCCTTTTTTCACGACTGTCACCCGCCCCGGGGCGGTGCGTGCGTTGGAAGGGGCGGACGTGCGTGTCAGCAGGCTTCAGGGTTGGTACAGGGCGCTTCGCAACCACCAGGTATTGCTGTCGAAGATGCCGGCCGCGATCGAATCGCTGGACGTGCGCGGATACGACGTCATCCTGAGCTCCTCGCACGCGGTGGGGAAAGGCATCGTGCCGGAGAGCGGTACGCTGCATATCTGCTACTGCCACACGCCCATGAGGTACGCATGGGAGATGGAAGAGGAATACCTGCGCGATTTTAAGATCCCCGGTTTTTTGCAGCCGTTCATCAGGCGCCGCCTGGAACGCCTGCGCCAGTGGGACCTGACGACGGCGCAACGTACGGATCTATTCATCGCGAATTCCGAAACGAGCGCGGAGCGCATCAAGCGCACGTACGGTCGCGACAGCATCGTCATCCCCCCTCCGGTGAAGAACCGGTTTTTGGAATCCCCCCTGCGAACGAAGGCTCCCGAGCCGGCGTATTTCCTGGCCGTGGGACGCATGGTTCCGTACAAGAGGTTCGACTTGCTGATCGAGGTCGCCAACGAGCTGAAGCTCCCGCTGAAGATCGTGGGCAGGGGACAGGACGAAAAGAGACTGAAAAAAATGGCGGGACCGACGGTGGAATTCCTGGGATTCGTGCCGGAAGACGAACTGGAAACATTATTCGCGAACGCCGAGGCGCTGCTGTTCCCGCAGTACGAGGACGCGGGCATCGTGCAGCTGGAAGCACAGGCGAGCGGCACGCCGGTGATCGCCTACGACGCGGGCGGCGCGAAGACGCTGACGAAGCCGGGCGTGACAAGCATCCTCTTTCCGGAACAGACGAAGGAAAGCCTGAAGGCGGCGTTACGAGAGTTTGAAGCGAGAACCTGGGACCGAGAGGCGATCCGCGCGTTCGCAAAGGGATTCTCGCAGGATGAATTCCGCGCGAAGATCAGCAAGACGGTCGACGCTGCGTACGCGGATTTCAAGAATGGAAAACGCGACCGCTTCTTTTCATGATCGACCATCCCTTCAAACTCCTGGCTCCGCACAAGGACGTGATCGACGTGCGCATGTTCACACGGGAGGATGACTTGTCCGATGACGCCTCGATCGAAAAGGCCCTGGGTACGGACCGCTTCGTCACGCTGGAACAGGTACACGGGAACACCACGCTCATCGCCACCCGCCCCGTCCATCGCACGGAGAAGGCGGACGCGGCGGCCACGGATACCAAGGATCTCACGCTCGTCATGCGCATCGCCGACTGCCAGCCGTTCGTCGTCTACGCGCCGAAACAGAATGTCATAGGGATCATCCACGCGGGATGGAAAGGCGTGGTGGCGGAAATCATCCCCGCGTTCTTTCGGAAGGTCTCGGACCAGTGGGGGATCGCGCCTCGCGACACGTTCGTCTGCGCCGGCCCCTCGCTCTGCCTGCAATGCGCGGGTTTCACCGATCCCCGTACGGAATTGCCCACGGTCGATCCCCGCTTCTTCCACGGACGGTTCGTGGATTTGCGCGCCGCGGCGGATGCCCAACTGGAAACGGCGGGCGTCCCGAAAACGAACATCGAGCGCTCCCCGGACTGCACGAAGTGCATGCATGACACCTACTGGAGCTACCGATCGAAAGACGAGAAGGCGTTCGCACGGAATTACCGGAATATGCTGACCATCCGCCTGAAGTAAAAACAAGGGAAAACGATGGACGACGGATGGCTTCCTGCTACACTAAACCCCGTCTGGGCAACACGTCACTCGCAGACCATGTTTTTTTCCTAATTGCTTGTAACCGGGAGGCCTATTCTCCCCTGGCTGTGGCCACGGGATGCGGTCACCCCCCTGATACCCAGGGATCAAGCATGTCTGCAAACGGTTTCTCGGATTTTTAATATGCAAAAACATAGGTATAGTCATGCACTTCCATGAACCTCTCCGAACGCATCGAACGGGCAAACGAATTGCTGCATCCGCGCGCGACGCCGCACCAAGGAAGGCTCGGGCGTGAGCATCCGGATACCGTGGAAACGTATCGATTTCCCTTTGCACGCGACATCGCGCGCATCATCCATAGCACGGCGTTCCGCCGCCTGCAGGGAAAGATGCAGGTATTCCCGACAGGGGTGAACGACCACCGAAGGACGCGCCTCGCCCACACCGAGGAAGTGGCACAGGCATCGTTCGAATTTGCCCGTGGATTGAGACTGAACGAAGACGTGGCGCGCGCGATGGGCCTGCTGCACGATCTTGCCCATCCCCCCTACGGACACACCGGCGAAGACGCCTTGGACGAATGCATGAAAAAGCACGACCCTGATTCCCCGGGCTTCAATCACAACAGGCAGTGTTACCGGCTGGTGACGAAACTCGAACACCACAAACCGTCTCGGTACCTGGGATTGAATCTCAACAGGGAGCTCTTGGACGGAACCCTGAAGCACGATGCGTTCCATCCGGAAACAGGGGAGAAAATCCGACATGTTCCCGAAGCGCAATTGAACGACAAGACGGACGGCATCATTTACCTCGGGCACGACACCGAAGATGCCCTGGATGCGGGACTGTTTTCCATGGACGAGCTTCTCGACATCCCATTGGCCAGGGAAGCCCATGAACGCATCGAAGGCGAGGGAACGACCATCCGCGGCGCGATCATCAGCATTTTGGGCGACGACATGCTCAAGACATCCACGCCGCTGCTTGAATCCGATGAAGAACGATGCATCGCGTTCTCCGAAAGCATGCAGACCCGCTACAAGGAGTTATATCGATTCCATATCGAAAGGATTTATAATCACCCGAATTTGAAGGAGCACCGGGAGGGAGGCAAACGAATGATCAGGGAATTGTTCGACTCCTACATGCGTCATCCGTCGCAGGACGTGGAACGCATCCAGAGGGAAACGGACTGCAGCCTGGTACAGGCGGTGGCGGATAACATCGGCATGATGTCGGACCGCTATATGCGCAAAATGCACGCCCAGATTGCGTAATGCCGCGTAAGCCATCACAATAACCCCGTGATCCACAGCCGCGACCATAAACGGCAGATCTTCCGGGAGCACCTGTGGGCGGTGATGCACGACGGGCACGGGCGGGCGGGACATGCGTTCCATTTCACGCTGGTGATTTTCATCATCCTGTCGGTGGCCATCCTTCCGTTGGAATTTTTCCCGGGCACTGAAAGCTTCGGTACCACGCTGTTCCTCATCGACGCGGTATTCGTGGGACTCTTCATGGTGGAGTACGCGCTGCGGATCTACGCGGCACCCAGCAGGACGGGATACATTTTCTCCCCCACGGGTATCATCGACCTCCTCAGCATCATACCGTTCTACAGCGGCATTCCCTGGGGCGAATACCTGCGCCTCGTGCGCCTCATCCGCATCTTCAAGATCCTCGGCATCCACGAGGAAGTGCCGAAGGACAAGAAGGAATTGCACCTGAAGAACATCGACCTTCTGGAAGGGGAGTCGGTGGAATATATCATTCGCAGGCACCCGCTGTTCCTGCTCTTCACCGCGGTGCCGCCCCTGGTTTCACTCAGCTTCGGTATCGGCATCCTGATCGTATCGGATATCAATGCCATTTCCATTTCCATCAGCGTCGCGTTGGTCCTGTTTTCCCTCATCTTCCTGTGGAGCGGGTGGCGCGATTTCGCGTACGACGTGATTTACCTCACGGACAAGCGTCTTATTTTCCAGAACCAGCACCTTCTTGGCCGCAGCATCAATCACGTGGATTACCGGCAGATCACGAACGTGAAGCCGTTCTACCCGCATGTACTCAGCTTCCTGTTCCGGTTCGGCTCCATCAACATCGAAACCGCCGCCGAGGGAACGGGCCACATCCAGTTGGATACCGTCCGCAAACACGAGAAAGCGGCGCACCTGATCATGCAGAAGACGTTGAGGTGACTTGTCCGCAAGCGAAGAGGGATTACTCGTACTGCGTCACACCTCCCAACGCGGGAAGGTATTCCATGGGGTCCACGGCGACTCCGTCCTTCATGAACTGAAGGTGGAGGTGCGGGCCCGTCGTGAGATGTCCCGCGCCCTTGGTGCCCGGCATACCGCCGGACTCCGCGACGGGTTCGCCCGCGCGTACGCTGTCGCCTTCCTCCACGAGGAACGCGCTCACATGTCCGTACATGGACGTCATGCCGTTTGCATGGCGCAGGACGAGCGAATTGAATCCCATGCCCTTGTCACTCACCTTGACCACGATACCGTCCGCCACGGCCGTCAGGATCGTGCCCTGGGGGGTCGGGATGTCGATGGCGTCGTGGGCGATGCCGAAACGCTGCTTGTATGCACTGTCATGGAAGTGCGCGGAGATTCCCTTCTTGGGTGTCACCGGCCATTCGAAGAAGACTTCTTCGCCGTCGGAGCCCTGCTGCGAATACTGCGCGGCGTATCCCTGCGCGTCCCACAGATCGTTGTACGATGCGAGAAGCTGCGCCTCGGCCTCGTGTTCGTCGAGCAATAGCTCATTCAATTTCCGCTGTGCCTCGGCGATGACGGTCGGATCGGCATCGTCGGAATCCTGAAGCATCTCCAATTCGTTGCGCAGGATTTCTTCCTTCCTGTTCATCACCTCCTGTTTCAAACGGACGTCGTACATGGTTATTTCCGCGTTGCGCACTGTTTGGGCTGCGTCGATGCCGCTGCCTCCCAAGTCCGCTTCATCCGAAAGGTCTTCCCACGCCGACTCTGCTTCCGAATGAGTATGCGTCAGATCCGCATGGACGGCAGGGGTTGCGGGAACATTGCCCCAGTAGACGACGCCAGCGATGACCCCTCCGATGACGGAGAGCGTGAGCCACGGGCGGTCGACGTTTATTTCTATTTGAAGCATTCGTACCAGTATAGCAAATTTGAGCAGTTTTAGCCAACCCTTAAAAAGACCGCAAAAAGGTACTTTCTTGGTTTAAAACGTCTATACTCGCAGATATGCGTCTTTTTGCCATTGAAACCAACGTGGAGGAGCTCAAGAAAAAATTCATCGTGGAGAACGAGAAGGCGGTGCACGTGACGCATATGCACTTCCTGGCGTTTTTGGTGAATATCTTTTGGCAGACGATCATGATGGCTATCCTCGCGTACGCCGTACTTTTCGGAATGGCGCAGGGAATCATCGCTCCGGATTTCGGATTTTGGACACTCGTCGTCTTCGGTTTGATCTACGCATATTTCTTTTCCTCGGCACACGTCGCGTGGAAATGTAATTTCATCATCATCACGACCCAGAAGGTCGTGCTTGTGGAACAACGGTCGATGTTTTTCCAGAAGATCAACCCGGTGCATTTCACGAACATCAACAACACGCGCGTCGAGTCCCAATTCGCCGGCATTTTCAAATGCGGCGTCCTGTTCATCGAACTGAAGATAGGCCAGCAGGGAGGCGCGCACGTGCAATTGAAAAACGAGTACGTTCCCAAGCCCAATGACATCGCCGCGATCATCGAACATGGCATCATCATGAATGAGAAACCGATCAAAGTGGCCGAGGAGCAACGCAAGAAAGAGGCGATGCAGGGTCCCGCTATCGATTCCGGGAACCCCCAGCCCGAGCTACTGCAAGAAGACCAGTCCGCACCCCAGAAAACAGATGGAATCGGCCTGGGCGCGGCGATCGCGGGCGAGGCCCCACCGCCGGAAAAGGCCTGATGAGGGTGAATATTGGCGGTGACGAGCCCTCGGCTTTCCCGTATACTAAAACCAAGGAGGTCTTCACGGTCCTTTCTCTTTATCGGCGATCTGACCCATAGGCGCGTAGCTCAGTTGCTCCGTCATCGCTTGCGATGACAACAGAAAACAATCGAGCTCGGTCGCCTTGGAAAAACATTCTTCCCACCACCGTATATAGGCGCGTAGCTCAGTTGGTAGAGCATTGGTCTCCAAAACCAAGGGTCGTAGGTTCGATCCCTACCGCGCCTGCCATTACGTTCATGAAAGAAAACCTGCGAGGCTTTCTCTCATGGGCTCTCTTTCCGCAATGAGCGTCTCCACTTCGCGCGGGGCGCTCGTTCGACGCGGTTTTTGATACATTAGGTTACTGGTTGAAAATAGCATTCGCGCGGGCATCAAGTTCTGCATGCGTGAAAAATTCGCTCTCATGCACATATCCACTCACTCCGAGCGCCGATTCAAATTCCTCGATCGGTGCCGATTCGGGAAGATGCGCGATGAGACGCCGCTGATTTGCAATGAGGCGCTCGAAAGCCGCAGTAGGATCAGCCTCTATCAGGGCTACCGACTCTCCGACTTCGACCAATAAATTATCCAACGGATCCTTGTGTTCGAGGGTCATGCGGCGATCATAGCATAATCGCATCATTCTTTCTTCTTCCCCCTCCAGGCGCGCTTGGGCGCCACGCGCTTCTTTGCCAGAAGTTCAGCCGCTTCTTCCAAGGTGATGGTGGCGATTTCGAAACGCTTGGGCAGCGACACGTTCGTCTTGCCGTCCGTGATGTAAGGGCCGTAACGTCCGTCCTTCAGGCTCACTTCGCCTCCCAAGGCCGGATCTTTTCCAAGGACGCGCAGCGGCTCCGCCGCCTTCTTCTTCATCTCCGCGGCGTTCTCGATCATGCTGATGGCGTCCTTCAGGACAATACTTCCGGGGTCGATGTCCTTCGGCACCGCCACCGTCTTCTCCCCGTTCTTCATGTACGGACCGAAACGTCCGAGGATCACCTGCACCGGCTCGCCGTTGTGCACGCCGAGGGTCTTTGGGAACGCGAGGAGGGAGAGCGCCTGTTCGAGCGTGACGTCGTCCATGGACATGTTCTTCGGCACGGACGCAGTCTTGGGTCCTTCGCCCTTCTTTTTCTTCTCGCCCTTCGCCAGCTCTAGCCTTCCCAGCTGGAGGTACGGACCGAAGCGTCCGAGGCGCGCGATGACTTCCAAATTCGTTTCGGGATCGATGCCGACGACGCGCTCCTTCAACACGTCGGACTTCTTGATGTCCTTCGTCTTCTCGTCCACGAGCGCCTTGAACGGGCTGTAGAAACCCGTGAGGAATTCCGCATGGTTTTCCTTTCCTTCGGCGATGTCATCGAGCGATTGCTCCATGTCCGCAGTGAAATGCAGGTCGACGATGTTCGGGAAGTGTTCTGCCAACAGGTCCGTCACGGTGAACGCGATGTCCTCCGGAATGAGCTGCTTACCTTCTTTCTTGATGTAGCCGCGCTGCTGCACCGTGGAGATGGTGGGGGCGTACGTGGACGGGCGTCCGATGCCTTCTTCCTCCAGCTTCTTCACGAGGCTGGCTTCGGTGTAGCGGGCGGGCGGCTTGGTAAAGTGCTGCTCGGGCTTGAGCTCCTGGAGGGTGGGCGTATCGCCTTCCTTCAGCGGCGGCAGGAACTTCTCGCCGTCTTCCTCCGCTCCTTCCTTGCGCTCGTCTTCCTCGTCTTTTCCTTCCGAGTACACGCGCAGGAATCCGTCGAACGTCACCGTCTGGCCCGTGGCGCGGAATCCGTACTTGCCGGCGGTAATGTCGGCGCCGATGCGCTTGAACTCCGCTGGGGGCATCTGCGTGGCCATGGTGCGGTTCCAGATAAGCGTGTAGAGCTTGAGCTGCTGGTGATCCAGGACACCCTCCAACGACTGGGGCGTGCGTTCGATCTCGGTGGGGCGGATCGCTTCGTGCGCTTCCTGCGCGCCCTTCGCCTTGCTCTTGAACGTGCGCGGGGAATCGATGACGTACTCGCGGCCGTACTGCTTTTCGATCGTCCTCTTCGCATCCGAGAGCGCCTTCTCGCTGAGGTTCACGGAGTCGGTACGCATGTAGGTGATGAGACCCGCCTGCCCCTCGCCCTTGCCCAGGCTCACGCCTTCGTACAGCTGCTGAGCCACCACCATCGTCTGCTTCACGGAGAAGCCGAGCTTGCGCGCGGCCTCCTGCTGCAACGTGGACGTGGTGAACGGGGGGGCGGGGTTGCGCGTCACGTCTTTTTCCTCGACGGCGCTGACGACGTACGACGCACCTTCGAGATCTTTCAACACCTGGTCCGTCTCCGCCTTATTTCCGGGAACGAATTTCTGTCCGTCCTTGGTGGACAGGTTCGCGCTGAAATCTTTTTTATCCGCAGTCTGGAAAAGTCCTTCAAGTGACCAGTACTCGACGGGATTGAAAGCCTTGATCTCGCGCTCGCGGTCGACGATCACCTTCACCACCACGGACTGCACGCGGCCGGCGCTGAGTCCGCTGTAGACTTTCTTCCACAGGAACGGCGAGAGCGTATACCCCACCAAGCGATCCAGGATGCGGCGCGCCTGCTGGGCGTCGACGAGGTTCATGTCGATGCCGCGCGGATGCTCCACGGCCTCCTTGATGGCGCTCTCCGTGATTTCATGGAACACGATGCGGCGGATGTTTTTCTGATCGGCCTTCTTCACCTTCAACGCTTCCAGCAAATGCCAGCCAATGGCTTCCCCTTCGCGGTCTTCGTCAGTCGCGATCCACAATGTGTCGGCGTCCTTGTAGAGGGCTTTCAATTTCTTCACGACGGTCGCCTTCTCTTTCGTCACCTCGTACGTCGGCTCGAACCCGTGCTCGATGTCGACGCCGACGCCGCTCTTCGGAAGATCGCGGATGTGTCCCATGCTCGCCTCCACGATGAAATCTTTTCCGAGGAAGCGCTTGATGGTCTTGGCCTTCGCGGGGCTTTCGACGATGACGAGATTGGTCGGCACGATCTATAAAGAGGAAGTGGTTACGTGGCGGGAGAGTACGCACGCACATCATCTGTTGTCAAAGAATGGGGTTCCGATTCAAGGCGGAACGGCGGGCGGATTACGGTCCAAAATCGTCAATAGACGTCAAATTTCTGACAATCGTGATCATTTTTCGTACTCAGTTTTTTTGGCTCGCGGAGGCCCTGCATCCGTTTTTTGGCTTACGGAAGCCACGCATGTTGCGAAAATCGCTTGCGCAAGCCATTCCCGTAGCTAGACTAAATGTATCTTCTTCTTTACTTCTTACTTCATTCCAATCTTCTCTATGTCCAAGATGGATCTTATCGCCAACATCGCGAACGCCGCTGGCATCACCAAGCGCGCAGCCGCCGATGCATTGGAAGCTATGACCACGATGATCACGAAGGAGCTCAAGAAGGGCAACAACGTGACGATCACGGGCTTCGGAACGTTCCGCGTTTCCAAGCGCCAGGCCCGCATGGGTGTGAACCCGCGCAACCCGGGACAGAAGATCTCCATCCCCGCGATGAAGGTCCCGTCCTTCAAGGCCGGAAAGACGCTCAAGGACGCAGTCCGCTAATCGAGAAATTGTTTTTGAAACGAAGAGGCCGCCGTAAGGCGGTCTTTTTGTTGACCGAAAAAACGAAAAAAAACGGGAGCTGTCGGTGTGACGACAGCTCCCATTCGCTCCATACCTATCGCGCGAGTTCTCGCGTGATGTGCGGTTTGCCTCTTGCGGAGGCGAACGTGCGTTTGGATGGCGTCTTGAGGACGCTTCTCCGTCGCTAGCGCATCGGTCGATTGCTCTTTGTCACCCGTTTTTTTGTGACGGGTGGACACACAGCGCCCATGGCTTCGGTGATTCACGACATATGCGGTCGTGTCGTGTCTTAGGTACCTTAGCCGATGGTCCGGGATGAGACGGTAACGTCTGTGAAGACGAGACCGCGATGCATCTATCCTTACACCATGCCTGGTTTCGGATAATCCCTTTAGCCCCTCTCGGGACGTTCGGTTAATGAGCGAATTGCCCGCAGTGAACTCCTTCTTTTACCTGTTTGCAAGAACGTACGAAGACATTTTTTGTACAAACAAGCAAGTATTGGCACGCATTCTTCCTTTCGCAACGCGCTATGCTATCCTTCTGTCCTCACCCAAGACCCTATGAACGCGGAACTCATCAAGTCATCGCTCTCGACGATCCTCGATCACCTCAAGCTGACCTACGGCGATATCACCGTGCGCCAGGAGGACAACATGACGCGCGTCGACATCGCGTCGAATGACGCGAGCAGGATCATCGGATGGCACGGCGAGACGCTGAACTGCATCCAGCACGTGTTGAAGTCCATCGTGCGCACGGCGGAGAAATTGGAGCGCACGCCGCTGATCATCGTGGACGTGGACGGCTACCGCGCGATGCAGGAGGACAAGGTGAGAAAGATCGCGGAGCAGAAAGCGGACTTCGTGCGCCGTACGGGAAACCGCGTGGCGCTGTCGCCCATGTCGCCGTACTTCCGCCGCATCGTGCACATGCACGTGACGAACTCGCCCGCGATGGCGGACCTTGCGACGGAATCGATCGGGGAGGGGGACTACCGCCAGATCGTGCTGAAGCTGAAGAACGAACAGGAGAAGAAGATCAAGGGTGGCGAGGAACTGTCCCCGGTGATGGCCGCGGAGGACGGATTGGAAAATTTGGATATCTAAAATTAACCCGATGTCCGTAGACACCGGGTCATTGCCTCACAAGGAGGCGGCGGTGTCACGACCCTAAGATCGATGCACCGAAGCCGTCTCCCTCGTGATCCAGGCGCTCTTGCATGCGCGCAAATTGGTCAAAAGGTTCGACAGCCATGGATTCTTCCACGGCGGCTTCGCGGCCGCGCGGCAGCTCATCGAGCAAACCGCTTTTGAGAACGTGCGGGCCGCGCTGCTGTGAGCGGGGCGCTGAGGCCCCTGGCTTGCGTGTCTGCATGAGCAGACTCCTGTAGAAGTGAAAGGACTCCATGCCTCCTCCATCCAAAGAGGGGGCTTCGAACAGCCTAGAACTATTCAAAACGGAGTCAACAACCCCGTCCGGATCGGCGAGAAAAGGAAAAGGAAAGCATTTAAAAAAAAGCCTAAGTTCCGAAGAACTCAGGCTTGCTCGGTCGTCCTTGTGGATACCGGGCGGGGGGGGCGGGGTCAGCATCGGTTAGGATGCTAACTCCAGTGGAAGGAGCGCGGCGTTTCGTCCGCGTCAACTTCGTCGTCGAAGCGATCTTCGAGCGTATCATCGTAACGCGGTTCGAATCCGCGTCGACGAACGGAGCTCATGACGATGCAGCTCGCCGGATTACCGTTCCAGGCGCTGCCGTCCGATTCGTCGTCTTCCGTCTGTCCGCCTTCCAGCGCTTGCTCGCCAAGCAACAGCTGGTCAAGCGAGATTGTGGGGATATCGCGCCGGGGGATGCGGGGGAGGCTGGGATGTAATCCCTGTTGATGTTGCCGCTGCAGCCGCTTCGAGGCAAAAAAGATCATGGTCCAAACCTTTCAAAGAACACTCCATTTCCATGCCGCTCCCATCCTAAGGAGAAGCTTGGAACAGCCTATGCCTGTTTTACCTGCTGTCAATTGGCTGATTCTTCGATTCAGCAGCTTAAAAGAGGTCCGGTGTCATAACGACACCGGACCAAGGGATCATTCGTCTCACTCCTCTGCGTCTTGTTATTGTTCGTTCGAACCGGGCCATTCCTGATCGGAATAGCGTTCACTCAGGGGCGTGGGGTCATCGCCGCTGTCGACATCGCGGCCGGCGCGATGGCAATCGGGCCGCGTGGGGTCGAAGCATTGCGACAAATCGCGCGGATGTTCCACTCCCAGGAACGACAGACGCTCGGTCCGAGTCAACTCACCTGCATACACGTAGCTCATTTCTCAAACTCCTTTGAAGGATCCATGCACGCTTCCAATAACGCGTGCTGCGGATAGGCTACGACGATTTTCACGCATGTCAATAAATCTTGTCATTGCTCGGTTATACCGCTTGGGACTTCTTCTTTCGCATCTTCATCCACGTATATCCCGCCGAGGCACCGGCGGCCATGATCGCCACCGTCTCCGGTCCGCTGTCACCCAGAGGCTGTCCGCTGACCGGGTTGGTCACCGTTCCATTGCCGCCGGTCGTAGCTCCGTTGGGACCGCCCGGGAGGAAGGGCAGTTCGATGAGGGAGCCTGGCAGCACCTGCGTGGGAACCGACGTCGCCGCGGCCTGTTCCAGTCGGCACGATGCGGAGCAGCCGTCACCCGCGGTGATGTTTCCATCGTCGCATTCCTCGCCCTTCAGGGCGTCCACGATCTGGTCTCCGCACCGGGCGAAGCTGCAATCCTCGCGGCAGGCCGCATTGGGCAAGTTGCTGTTCTGCGAACCGATATCACACGTCTCGCCGGCGTCCAGGCGGCCGTTGCCGCAGAAGAGATTGGCCGGGCGGGAAGAAATGAGGGTGACAGAAGAGGTCGCCGCGGACGTGACGCAGAAGCCGGCCTTGCACGATCCGTTGGGGCACTGGGAATCCGTACTGCAGGAGCAGGATCCGCTTACGCATTTGTCACTGACGCACTGGAAATTGTCGGTGCATGTGTCGGAGGTCTTTTGGAACCTGCAGTCGGTAGTGCACGCATCCCTGTTGCTCAGGTTGCCGTCGTCGCACTGCTCGCCGGGCTCGACGCTACCGTTGCCGCACGAATAGAGCGACACGAACACCCTGCTACTCGTGGAAGAAGAAGGAGGCACGCAGTATCCGTTGCGGCAGACTGAACCTACGCATTGCAGGTCGTCATCGCATCCGCAGTATCCGCTGATGCAACGGTCGCTGAGACATTGGCTGTTTTCCGTGCAGCGGCCGAAGGACGAATTGCTGCCCTCACTCGTCGTGCCGCCGACATTCTCGCAGCGGATGCAGGGCATGGTGCTGCCGCTGATGCAGACGAAACCTTGTTTGCCGCAGAAGTCGTTGCCCGCGTTGCCGTTGAGAGTGCACGCATCAGCCGGGCACTGGCCGTTCGGGAGCGAGGAATAGTTGAAGCGGGAGGAGTTGAATCCGAAGGAGGAGTTGAATCCGAAAGAGGAGTACCTGGAAGACGACCGGCCGCTGCTTTCCCTGGAGCTGGAACGGGAGGACGAGCGGGAGGAACTGACGGAGGAGGAACTCCTGGAGGACGAAGAAGACGAGCGGGAAGAGCTCACCGAGGAACCGGACGAGCGGGAGGAGGACGATCCGCAGGCTTTGATGAGCGTCTCCGTACTGGTCATGCGCTTGGTCGCTCCCGAAGGCGCATACTTCGCATCGGCCGTGACGGTGATCTTGGTGCCGACGGGACAGGTGGGCTTCGTAAAGACGAGGAACGATGCCATGGCGGCCTTGTAGTAGGATCCCGCGGCAGCCAGGGGTTGCGGCGGGCAGACGATCTTGTTCCCCTGGACGTAGCAGCCGCCCGGCTCCAAGCCAGTCACACTCGTGGGATCCAAGCAATCGTGGAGGTTGAAGGTGGAATCCACCGTCAGCTGCTGGTCATCGGCGAATGTCGCGAGGTAGACCAGCGATTGTCCGGCGCATGCCTCCTTCTTGTCCGCTGCGAACGCGGGGCACTGCATGGCGTTGCCGCGCAAATCGATGATATGGCGGCTGTGAAGCCTGTCCGCTTTGAACGACGTGGAGGTAATCTGCTCGGGAGTCGGGGCCGGTTCGCTGGCAGGGTTGTAGTACGTGTAAATGCGCCCCCCGGTGCTGTAGATCTCCGCGAAGTACCACGTGGCGAAATCGTAATCCGTGGGAATGGATTTCTTCGTAGTGTATGTGATCATCTTGCCGTCGCCCGACGTGACAGGAGCAACGACCTCGATGATGTCATTGGGATTGTCCTTATTGCCGCGGAACACCTTGGCATTCATGGGAGCGGGAATACGCACCTTGCCCGTAGGAGCGTCATCCATGTAGACGGTGAGACGCATGGGAGGCCAAGGATTGCTCCCCACTTGCCCCGTCAGGAACGCGAACAATTTCGCCCAGAATCCCACGGCCGCGGTGGTGCCGTTCCCGCCGGTATTCACGTTATGGATATCGCCGTTGGCCCCCGCAATAGGGGCGCTGCTGGTGCCACCACCACCGCCTCCGCCCCCTCCTCCTCCGCCCCCGCCGCCTCCGCCGTTGCCTCCACCACCGCCTCCAGACGAACTACTGCTTTTCACGGAGATGCATGTGTATACGCCTTGCAAACCGAGGTTTTCAACAATGGGGAAACTGGAGGCAGACCCCTGGCTTTGGCTCGTGCTCTGCTGGCTTTGCGCGCTCGATGCTTCACTCCAATCTGAGGAAACCGCGGAATAAGCGGAATAATAAGAGGAATATGCGGATGTGTATGCGGAAGAATCCGCCGAGGAGTCATTGCTGGATGCCGAATAGGGACGGCTTGAGCTCGACGAAGAAGCTACGGAGGAAGACCGTTGCGATGACGATGGTACGGAAGATGCCGCACTGGAAGGAACACTGGATGCCTGGCTGGCGATACTGGAAGCCTGGCTAGCAGCGGACGACGCGGGATTGTATTGGCAGTTGGTGTAATAGTCGTAGTAGCAGGAGTCGCATGAAACCGTGCCCGTGTATTCATTACCCCAGAAGTACTGGCAGTCGATGCCGCTCATGCCCGCCGCTCCGTCGCATTCTTCACCCGCATTAATGACGCCGTTACCGCATAAATTAGGGGCACTACTGGATGAAAGAGGGGTCGGCGAGCAGGTGCTGAAATCATGGTTGCAGGATGCATCGCAACCCGGAATTCCATAGCCTCTCCCATACCCTTCGCACGTGGCCCGCTGGTCCGTACCGTCACACGACTCACCGGGACCGATGATGTTATTGCCGCAGTAATCAGCGACGCATGTTCCATTATCGGGAAACGTGCAGGTATTGGCATTGGTGTCGCAAACGTTGTCGGTGCATGAATCATAATCATCGCATTGGCCATTCGTTTTGCACTCCACCCACATGCAGGTCCCGCCCTGGCATGTTTCCTGTGCTCCGCATTGATCATCGGTGGTACATCCCCCCGGATTGCAATCCTGCGGACAACTGTCGCTCTCCCCCTGCGAAAGTACGTTCCCGTAGAAATCCGTCCACATCGGCGCGCACTGCCCGTCGCCGCACGTGGAATTTTGACCGCATACACTGCCGAGACAAACTGTACCGGCACCGTGTGCATTGACGCATTGCTGATCGTCTGAGCAGTTATCGTGCCAGATAGGCATGAATGACTGCCCCTTCAAAGCGTCGTTCCTCATCTTTCCGTACGTAATAGATCCTGCAAAAACCAGCAGTGTCAGCGCGATGATGGCCGCCGAACGTCTGTTCATGAAGGGGAAAAATAGAATTTCCCGATCACACTACCAAAAACAGAGCATGAACGATAGCGGCATCCATGCTATCGCGCACCACTCGAAACATGCTGTCGAGGGAATCATTCGCCGTCGATCGCGCGCCACTCTTCCAACACCTTCCGTTCGGCGCGTGAAAGTTTCTTCGGAATCTCCACGCGGACGGTAACGTAATGATCGCCGTGGCGGCTGCTACCCAGCTGCGGCAAGCCCTTTCCCTTCAGGCGCATCACCGTCTCCGGCTGCATTCCTTCGTGGATCTGGACCGTGGATGTTCCATGCAACGTCGACACTTCTACGCTGCCTCCCAGGATGGCGGTGAGGACGGGGATCGTGACGACCGATCGCACGTCATCGCCGTCGCGCTCGAATTCCTCATGGGGCGCGACGCGGATGTGCACGTATAAATCACCGGATGCCTCGCCCCTCCTGCCCGCATCGCCGTACCCGCGGAATCGCAGCGTCTGGCCGTCGTTCACGCCCGCCGGAATGTCGACCGTCACCGATCTCTTACCCTGCAAACGTCCTTCGCCTTTGCACGTATGGCACGGGTCCTGCGGAATTTTTCCCGAGCCGCCGCACTTCTGGCACACGCTGCGCTGCTGAATGGCGCCGAAGAACGACTGCGCGACGCGCGTCACCTGTCCCGTGCCGCCGCACGTGTCGCACGTGACCGTCTTCGATCCCGGCTCCGCGCCCGATCCGCTGCACGTCTCGCAGCCGATATTCATTTTGAGCTCCATGGGATACTGGATCCCCGCAAACACGTCTTTCAATTCCACCGTCAATTCCACCTCGCGGTCCGCGCCCTTGTTCTGGTTACGTGCACCCCTCGATCCCCCCATGGCATCGCCGAAGAAACTTCCGAAAATATCGCCGATATCGCCCATGTTGCCGCCTTGGAATCCGGAGAAATCGAATCCCCCGAATCCCTGGCCGCCTCCGCCGGGTCCGCCCATGGTGCCGAATTGATCGTACTGGCGTTTCTTGTCTTCGTTGCCGAGTACTTCGTAGGCCTCGTTGATTTCCTTGAATTTCGCCTCGGCGTCTTTGTCCCCCTTGTGCTTATCGGGATGCCATTCCTTGCTCATTTTACGGTACGCCTTTTTGATATCCTCCGCGGACGCTCCTTTTTCAATGCCTAAAACGGAATATAAATCCTTCGCCATTTGGGCATAGGATAGCGAAAAGGGGCCTGGAAGAGAACCCCGATTTCTGCTATACTAATGTGATGTCCGAAACACACGCCGAACACCGCCATGTCGCCCTCCGTTTGCTCACGCTGACGCTTGCAGCCGCATGCCTCGCGGCGGCGGGAGTGACCTACATGCAGGGATGGGACGACGTATCCGCGCGCATCCTTCCCAAGCCGGAACCGAAATGGCTTTTCATTGACCAGCCAGAGGTTATGAGCGGCGCCTTGATCCCCGCGGATACGAACGTGGTGTTCCATGTGCCGGATTCCGTCACCGATATCAGCCGCGAGACGTTGTTCGGGCAGCGCGGAAAATTGGTGCGTTATTGGGGATACTGTTTCGACGAGAACGACGATCCCTCGGTGGTAAATACCCGTATCGGATCCAAGCGCCTCCTGTTCCTGTCCGAGAAGGAGCGCGAAGTGCGCGCCGCGCGCAAGGCTGCGGCAAAGCCGACTCTTTCCCCGTTCACACCTCCCACGAAAGCCACCCTGCGCCGCCTGAACCAGCCGGCAGCCAAGGGAACGATCCGCCACCAGGTGGAAGTCTTCCGGGCGGATGAAATGTGTTACATCATGACGGAGGAAAACCTGGCGATCGGTGCGGATCAGGACGGAGACGGATTGAACATCAAGTTGGAGCAGGAAATCGCCACGGATCCGACGCTTGCCGACACGGACGGCGACGGACTCCCGGACGGCATCGAATACAAGAATCACAGCAACCCGCTGATCCGCGACAGTGATAGCGACGGACTCATCGACGGGTTCGAGGACAAGAACCTCAACGGACGCGTGGACCCGGGCGAAACGAGTCCTATCGAACAGGATACGGATAAGGACAAGCTCTGCGACGGCCAGTGCCGCATCCGCCTGCCCAACGGTAAAACCATCTACAAAGGGGAAGACGAAAACCTCAACGGCGAAATCGATACCGACGAGACGAATCCGAGGAACAAGGATTCGAATGACGACGGCATCACGGACTACGAGGAATTCGTCCAATGCCTCTCCAAGGAAGGTACCGATTGTTAAGCCCCTCCTCCACCCTATGCCTATGAAACACTTTGCACTGACCGTTCTGGCCGCCGTTCTGTTCCTCCCCGGAACCGTCCACGCCTACGTGGAACCGGAGGACGTGCTGTTCGGGAAAGACGATGTGATCATCGATGACGGACTACACGGAGCCGCGTCCTCCGCACCAAGCAGCAAAGCCTCTTCCTCCGTCTCTTCCGTCGCGACGGAACCGGACAGCACGTTCCTGACACCGCGCGAAGAGCGCATCCTGCAGCGCATCGAGAACCGCCAGACCACGTATCAGGCCCCGACCGGTGAGACGCTCCACAGCGGCGCACCCGCCATGTCACACACGGGTCCGGAAACGGCGATCGCCCTCGCGTTGCTCGGCATCGCGACGGTCGCGACGGTCGCATTCGCCCGCTCGGGACGCATCGATCTCGCGCAGAAATAATTTCCCGAACCGCAGACTCGCAAGAGGGGATCTGGTAGCCTCCGTAGGTGACCGCCCCTCTTTCTTTGACCGGCAAGCGATGGATGGAACCCGCGCTCGATATCGCGCAGGCGGATATGCCGTCCTTCGTGAAACGCATGGGCCTGGAACGGGCGCTGGAGAACGATGCGACGGTCTCCTGGATCTCACCGGCCCAATACCCCGAGGCGACCCTGGCGGCGGAACGAACGAGGAAGGGAATAGCGGACGGGGAGACGATCGCGATTTTCGGCGACTACGACTGCGACGGCATCACGTCGACGGCCCAGATGCTGCGGTTCTTCCGCAGGAACGGCGTGGAACCCATCGTCCGCCTACCGCACCGCATGCACGACGGCTACGGATTGAAGATGAAACACGTGGAGGAATTCGCGAACGCGGGGGTGACGTTGCTCTTCACCGTGGATACCGGAGTCGCGTCGCATGCGGAAATAGAAACGGCAAAGGCGAAGGGAATGGACGTGATCGTACTGGACCACCACCATTTCACGCAGCGTCCGCCCGCGCACGCCGTGCTGCATCCGTCCCTCGCCCAACACCCGACCCCCCACCCCCCTTCGGCGGCGGGCGTCGTCTTCGCGTTCCTGCACGAACTGGAGAAAGACATGTGGGCGGGGCGCGAAGAAGACCTCGCACTCGCGGCCATCGGCACCATCGCCGACGTCGTGACGCTGCGCGGGGACAACCGCAGGCTCGTGACAGAGGGTCTCGCGGCCATGAACCGACTGGCGCCGTCGCCGTTGCAACAGATGCTCGCAAGCGTGTCCCGGGGCCAACGGCTGACCAGTACCGACGTCGCATTCCGGGTCGCGCCGCGTATCAACGCCGCCGGCCGCATGGCGGACCCGACGCTGGCGCTGTCCGCGATTTTAGAAGGAGGCGACGGAATGCAAACATTGGAACAGCTGAATGTGGAACGCCAGGCCGAAACCGCCCGTTGCATCGAACACGCGCTGCAGTCGATCGATCCCACAGGAACGCTGGACCACGCGTCGCTCCCCGCGTTCCTCTGCGTCGCCAGCGAAGACTATCCGCCGGGCATCCTGGGGCTGATTTCGGGGAAGCTGACGGAACGATTCGGGCGTCCGTCGATGGCTGCGAACATCAAGGGCGAAGACTGCGTCGCTTCCCTTCGATCAACTCCGTTCTACCATGTGACGGAAGGACTCAGGCGCATCGCATCGCTTCTCGCGACGTTCGGCGGACACGCGCAAGCCGCGGGATGCTCCTTCAAGAAAGAGAACCTGGCCGACATCGCGCGCACCATGGACGAAGACGTTCGTTCGAAGGTATCGCAAGACGAGCTCGTGCCGACGCTGGCGATCGACGCCACGCTCCCTATCCATGCCGTCTCCGTGCCTTTCTGCTCGTCACTGTCGCAGTTGGAACCCTTCGGACAGGGAAACAGCGAGCCGCTGTTCCTGTCGCGCGGCGTGACGCTCAGCTTCCCGCGCACGGTGGGAGGGGAGGGGCAGCACCTGCAGGCCTACGCGGCGCACTGCAAACTCATCGGGTTCAACCTCGGCAGGTTCATCGACCACATCAACAAACCCGTCGATCTCGTCTACCGACTCAATGTGGATACGTGGAACGGAAAAGCGAATCCACAATTAATGCTTCAAGATTTACGATTAGCAGCCTAAATCACATAATCGTGTCGAACGAGCGCGAGTTTATCCTGAGCCTTCGTCGAAGGACGCGAAGTGGAGACACTCCTTACCGAAAAGATAGCCCGTGAAAGAAAAACCGGAGGTTTGTCTTTCACGCTTCAGACCGGTGCTAACTTCCCGTCCATATCAAACACCTCCGTGATCAGCACTCCGAGCGCGGCGGAAATCTTGTACGCAAGCAACACGGAAGGATTCGTCTGTCCGCGTTCGATGCTCATGATCGTTTGTCGGCTCACACCCGTGCGCAAAGCAAGCTCCTCTTGCGTCATTCCCTTCTCAAAGCGGAGTCTCCTGATGTGATTGCGAAGGGTGACGGCTGTCATGGGAATTGGATGGTAGCTGAAAAAATTCAGGAATCAAATCTTACGTCCGGCATCTCTCCGCGCAAGGTGATTTTCAAAAACGAGAATACATTCCTTGTGCAATAGCTCATCATTTTTCATTCGCGCCACTCGTGATTTTTGCCTGAGGATAGCGACGACGCATACAATGTAACGAGGACATGTCATCGTCGTTTCCATTTCACGGCATTTTCTCAAACCTCGGGCAAGACGAGTTGCAGGAGGAAGGCGTAACACCGACAAATTTTTCCGGAGGAGTTCCGCCGCTGAAACAACAGGGAAGCAATGCAACGGGAAAGAAACAGCAAGGACAAGTAGCTGTGGATATTTACGAGCAGGATAACTACTACATCATCAAAGCCGCCATCGCGGGTATCCGCCTGAGCGACATCGACATCGAGATCGCGGACAACGTGCTCACCATCCGCGGCGTGCGCCAGCAGACGGATAACATTCCCGCGGACCAGTACTACCTGCAGGAATGTTTCTGGGGGGAGTTCGCCCGCAGCGTCACGCTGCCCTTCGCCATCGACCCGAAGAAGGTAAAGGCGACGTTCAACAAGGAGTGCATCCTGAAGATCCTCATCCCGAAGGAGGAGAAGGTGAAGATCGTGAGGATCAGCGAGGGATAAAAGCATCGGAACAAAAAAAGACCGACCCCTTCGCGGGCCGGCCTCGTTTCATCATGGCTTGATGCGATTGTTAGGCCGCCGTGTGATAGAGCACGCCGACGTACGTATCGTTCAGCTTTTCCTCCAGGTTGGGCACCACCGCCTCGTCGCCCGTGTACTGGTCGTAGTTATGCTGGTGGATGACATGGATGAGTCCCGAGAGACGGGCGGCCTTGTCGCGCGCATCCTCGATGATCTCGGTCGTCCACTTGGAAAGTTCGTGCAATTTTTCCAGTTCCGCGGCGAGCGTGTAGGCCTCGCCGAGGTGGGACAGAGCCATCGCGTCGTTCTTTTCAGCAGGTGACATAACGGGTGTGGGTATGGATGTGAATTTCTAGCCAGTATAGTCGTTTTTGATTTTTTTGTCAAAACAGGGGGTCTCGCGTAGACTCCTGGCCATGCCAATAACACAAGCCATTTTGCCCGTTGCGGGCCTTGGAACGCGTTTCCTGCCTTGGACGAAAATCGTCGCCAAGGAACTGTTGCCAATAGGCACAACCCCCGTCATCGGGCATCTCGTGGACGAATGTCTCAGCGTCGGCATCACCGATATTTGTTTCGTGATCAATCCGGGAAAAGAAACGATTTTGAAATATTTCGAGCGGGACATGGTGCTGGAAAAGATCTTGGAAGCGAAAGGAAAAACGGAATTGCTGGCGCAACTTCAAAGGTACGACAGCATCCGCTTTTCGCATGTGTACCAAAACGAACAGTTGGGAGACGGGCATGCGATCCTGCAGGCGAAGGAGTGGGTGACGACGGAGAGCGTGGCCGTCCTCTTCGGGGACGACCTCATCGTGGGCAAGGAAAACGGCCTGCAGCAGCTTGTGCGCGCAGCGAAGGATGCACCCGCCAATGCCGCCATCCTCGCGCTGGAAAACGTCCCCAAAGAGCGCGTGAGCAGTTACGGCATCGTGTCGGTGGACGAATCTCTCTCGAACGGCAGGCTGAAGACCGTGACGGGCCTCGTGGAGAAACCCAAACCGGAAGAGGCGCCCAGCACGCTCGGCATCGTCGGTAAATACGTGATTCCGAAGGAAGTGATCGACGTGCTGCCGGAAACGAAGAGCGGCAAGGACGGCGAGATCCGCCTCATCGACGCGCTCATCGGAAGGCTCGGCAAAACGCCCATCCACGGCTACGAATTCGAAGGCACGCGCTACGACACGGGCAACCCGAAGGGCTACAAGGAAGCGGTGATCGCGTTGGGCTGATCAGACGAGCTCCCTCCGGATCAATTCGATCTCGTCGCGGAGATCCGCCGCTTTCTCGAACTCCAAGTTCTCGGAGGCGATTTCCATCTGCTGTTCCAGCTCGGCCATGAGACGCTTCTTCTCGTCTTTCGGGATCTTCGTGTGGTCGTGCTTGGGGCGGCGCAGCTCCAGCTTCTTGCCTTCCTCCGCGATGTCGCGGATGGCCTTCTCGATCGTCTTCGGCGTGATGCCGTGCTCCTTGTTATACGCCTCCTGGATGGCGCGACGGCGGTTCGTCTCGCCGATGGCACCCGTCATGGCGTCGGTCATCTTGTCGGCGTACAGCGTCACGTGGCCGTGGATGTTGCGCGCCGCGCGGCCGATGATCTGGATCAATGCATCGCGCGAACGCAGGAAGCCCTGCTTGTCCGCGTCCAAAATGGCGATGTAGCTCACCTCCGGGAGGTCCAATCCTTCGCGCAGCAGGTTGATGCCCACCAGGATGTCGATATCGCCCGTACGCAGCTGGCGCAGGATCTCGATGCGCTCCATGGTTTCGATGTCGCTGTGCAGGTAGCGCACCTTGTAGCCACCCTCGTGCAGGTACTTGCTCAGGTCCTCGGCGGACTTCTTCGTGAGCGTGGTGATGAGTACGCGCTCGCCGCGCTTGATGGTTTCCTGTACCTCCTTGGTGATGTCGTCGATCTGGTGCTTCGTCGGCTTCACGGTCACCGGGGGATCGAGCAATCCCGTAGGTCGGATGATCTGTTCCACGATGTGCTCCTTGGGCGTGTGGGCGTATTCGTACTTACTGGGCGTGGCGGACACGTACACGGCCTGCCCGATGCGCTGCTCGAATTCCTGGAACTTCAGCGGGCGGTTGTCGTGGGAGGACGGCAGGCGGAAACCGTAGTCGATGAGCGTCTGCTTGCGGCTGAAGTTTCCCTCGTGCATGCCTCCGATCTGGGGGATGGTGATGTGGGATTCGTCGGCGAAGAGGAGGAAGTCGTCGGGGAAGTAATCGAGCAGGGTGGAAGGCGGCTGGCCCGGGGGCGTGCCCTCCAGGTAGCGGACGTAGTTCTCGATACCCGTGCAGTACCCCGTTTCCTTCAGCATCTCGATGTCGTACTCGGTGCGCATGCGGATGCGCTCGGCTTTGGCGAATTCGCCGGCCTTCAGGAACATCTGCTCCTGCTCCTTCATCTCGGCGAGGATCCCTTCGACCGCGCCGTCGATCTTCTCCTTGCTCGTCACGTTGTGCGCGGCGGGGAAAATCATCACTTCCTGCAATTCCTGGAGCACTTCGCCGGTGAAGCTGTCCACTTCCTGGATCACCTCGATTTCGTCGAACGGCATCTCGATGCGGATGACGGTATCGGCGTTCGGCGGGAAAATTTCGACGGTGTCGCCCAGCACGTGGAACATGCGCTGCTTGAATTCCATGTTCGAACGCCTGTATTGGATATCCGTCAGGCGGCGCAGCAGTTTGTCGCGCTGCATCGGCATGCCCCGTTCCAATTTGATGGCGAGTGCCTCGTAATCCTCCACGTTACCGAGGCCGTAGATGCACGAGACGGACGCGACGATGAGCACGTCCCTGCGGGTGAGCAGGTTGAACGTGGCGGCGTGGCGAAACTTGTCGATCTCGTCGTTGATGGAGGCGTCTTTCTCGATGTACGTATCGGTGTGCGGGACGTACGCCTCCGGTTGGTAGTAGTCGTAATAGGACACGAAGTAGCTGACGGCGTTGTCCGGGAAGAAGTTCTGGAACTCGGAACACAGCTGCGCGGCCAGGGTTTTGTTGTGGGCCAGGACCAGCGTGGGGCGCTGCAATTCCTGCACGATGTTGGCCACCGTGAAGGTCTTTCCGGTTCCCGTGGCGCCCAGCAGCGTCTGGTGCTTCTCGCCGTTCCTGATGCCTTTGATGAGCTTGTCGATAGCCGCCGGCTGATCACCTGTCGGCTGAAACGGAGAGACGAGCTTGAAGGGCTTGTTCTGCATGAACGGACATTCTACAGCAAAGGAAAGCCCAGTCCAACGGTTCCCCGGCAAAAGAGGGGTTTCTTGAAGATCGAGTCCGTAAGCGTATAGTGATGCCTTTTCATTATTCCGCCATGTCGATCGATGCCCCCAAAGAAGAAAGCCTGAATCCGGATGAAGCCCCCGACGTGGATACCGCTATTTGGAGAATCGCGCTTTCTCAAAACGAAAACCTGCGCAAGCAAGTGGAGAAAGCCGGACCGCAGGAAGATATGACGGAAGGGGAAAGGGTGATGGTGTTCATCCGCTTGCAAGAAGAGGAGTGCCGCCTGGCCATCAAGTTGCTGATCAGCAGGCGCGACATACCCGTTCAGGAATCCTACGGTACGCGCCTGCAGACGATTCTCAATCATGCGTTCCTGGACGAAGTGGAAATCGACCGGGTCCTGTCTGCGCTGGATGAACGGTTCCGCGAACAATTGGCCGACGCCCTGGAGAACGACACACTGCCCGACGTGACGGCGCAATACGAAACCGACGGACGGTTCGACGCCGTATCGCCGATGAGGGAAAACGCGGACAAGTTGATACGGTACATTCGCAATCCTGTATGAAAGATCTTTCCATCGATACAGACAATGCGCAGAACGATTCTTGGCCCGCCCCGCGCACCGAAAAGGAACTCAATAGCTGGTACGACGCGCTTGTCGAGAGCGTCCGCATGGAAGTGGCGCGCATCGCGGATGGCGACGAAGATCTCGCCGCCGCGAAACTTCTGAATTTGTTCCATATCGATTTCGGCATCGTGCCGGACCCGGAATGCTCGAAGCTGGAACTGGCACTCAATTATAATTTGAAAATCCGCCGCAAGCGTCCTCGCTACCTGCCTCGAGCGGAGACGATTTGTAAACGAGACGAATTCGCCCCCGTGCAGATACGACGGATGCTGGCAAACCTGCCACCCTGGCTGCGGGAAATTTCCGCAGATGCGACGGTATGCGCGTACATCGAAGGATATCGCTACTTACTGGAGTGCCAGATGGCCCCGGATGAAGGCCAATCTGCTGACGACATGTCGATTGATGAGGTCAAGGAATGCAACGAAAAAGACTATCCGGGCGAATTACGGCGCCTGTACAACCAAATCCGCACGGGCACCCTTGGAAAATAGCCAGATAGGCGTACAGTTGGGTACTTTCCACCTATGACACTCGATTCATCACGGGAATGGCGCGACGACGAAGAGGAAAACGAAGGAAAAGAAATTCTGGATGCCTTCGATATATGCAGAGGCAAAGTGTTCAACATACTCTGCATCAGCCAGCCGGAATTGGCCATGCAAGTGGAAAGCTCGGACATGCTTAAGGATGAAAACAGGGTCGTTTTCGGAATCTTGTTCGATGACGAGACATTCAATTGCTCCCTCAGCACGAGGGTGATCCTTTCAAGTAAAAAAATTTCCGAGCAAAGGAAGCCGTTCGGCAGACTGGGGGAATCGAGGATGCAAGCGGCAGAACTTGATGAGGAAGTCGTTATGACCGCATTGAAATTCATCCAGGAAGAGCTTCGGGAAGCCCTGGTACGGTATTTGGAAGACCAACGCGACCGCATCGTCGCCGACGTGGAAACGGAATTGCAACGCTGGGACAAGCGCCAATATGTCATCGATCAGATGCAACAAATATGCGACACGATCATGGGGCTGCCCTATCTATAAGAAGAGACGCCTACTTGATGCCAAAAAGGCAAAGCGTATAGTGACGCACTTTCTATGGACGAATTCATCTCTCCAGACGCAATCAAGGAATCGGAAGATTTCGAGATACTGCAATCTGCGATCCATGCGACACTCCAACGGCGTCCTTCCGCAGATAGGATCCTTTACGATGAACGGTCGATTATGGAGGACCCCCTTTTCTTGCAAACCTACGGACCCAAGCATATCGAGCCAATGCTTGGGACATCGCGCTCCAAGGAAAGAAGTGGGATTACAGGAATCCTCCTCACGGGTTACCGCGAGTTGGACGACGAAGGAAAAAAGCAGTATGTCTTGTCAGGAACGGACGAAAATTTCGTACTCATTCCCGTTCCCACATCCATAAGCCAAAGCGTCTACCGGGCGCTGTCACGCGAGCAAAAGATATGTTGGATGCGATACGCATACGCCCTGAGACACGGGGGCTTGAATATCCGCTATGAAAAAATGCTCCGCACGGGCAAAGGAAACGCACTCCGGATGCAGCAACGCATCTACGACCTCGAGGACGCTTACCGCCGCACCATGAAAGCATTGCTCTCTACTCAAAACTCCTGATCCCGCTATACTCCGCGCATATGATCGACCTGAACGACCTCCGCCAACGGCCCGACGTGTACCAGGCAGCAGCCGACAACAAGGGGCTGAAGCTGGACGTGAAGGCGTTCTTGGATATCGACGAGAAGCGCAAGAAGCTGTTGATCGACGTGGAGGCCATGCGCGCGGAGAAGAACAAGGTGAGCAAGGAAGTGCCGCAGATGCAGGGCGACGACAAGACGAAGGCGATCGCCGCGATGAAGGAACTCGGTGAGACATTGAAAAAGAAAGAAGAGGAGCTGACGGCCATCGAAATCGATTGGAACGCGATGCAGTTGAAGTTCCCGAACCTCCCGCTGCCACACGTCCCGGTGGGACACAGCGAGGAGGAGAACGTGGAGATCCGCACGTGGGGCAAAAAGCCGGAGTTCGATTTCGAACCGCTGGACCACGCGGCCATCGGAAAGAACCTGGACATCATCGATATCGAACAAGCCGCGATCGTCAGCGGCAGCCGCTTCGCCTACCTGAAGGGCGACGCCGTGCGTTTGCAGATGGCGATCATCCAACATACCTTCGCCACCCTGGCGGACGAGAAGATTTTGAAAGACGTGGCAAAGAAAGCCGGCTTGAAAGTCTCGACGAAGCCGTTCGTCCCCATGCTTCCGCCGGTCATCATGCAACGCGAGGTGATGGACCGCATGGACCGCCTCCAGCCCGAGGACCAGCGCTACTTGCTGCCGGAAGACGGCCAGGTGCTGGTGGGCTCCGCGGAACACACGATGGGCCCCTACTACATGGAGAAGACGCTTGATGCGGGGCAACTCCCCATCCGCTACGTCGGATACTCAAGCGCCTTCCGCCGCGAGGCCGGAACGTACGGCAAGGACATGGGAGGCATCCTGCGCGTGCACCAGTTCGATAAGTTGGAAATGGAATCCTTCACCACGGCGGAGAGCGGCGAGGACGAACAGAAACTGATCGTGGCGCTGCAGGAATATCTCGTGCAGAGCCTGGAGATCCCGTACCGCGTGCTGCAGAAATGCACGTACGACATCGGCAAGCCGAACGCCAACGGACTCGACATCGAGTGCTGGATCCCCAGCCAGAAGACCTACCGCGAGACGCACACGAGCGACTACATGACCGACTTCCAGGCCCGCCGCCTCGGCACGTACTACAAGGACGCCGACGGCAAGCGCCACCTGATGCACATGAACGACGCCACGGCCTTCGCCATCGGACGCATCCTCATCGCCATCCTGGAAAACAACCAGAACAAGGACGGCAGCGTGACGATCCCCGAGGCGCTACGGCCGTACATGGGCGGACAGCAGACGATCGTGAAAGCATAGCGTCAAAGGGATTTGCCGCACCCTTGACTCCCCGCGCAAGAAAGAGAAACATCGCGCGCGACTTTTATGCTGTCCCCCGAAGCCAAGCAACATCAGCAGGAACGACTGGATGAATTCCAGATAGATGCGCATCTCCTTGCGCAGGAGCATGAACGACAAACGCTTTTGAAACTGATCGATGCGACGCGTGGATACATACGCGCGGGAAAATACCCCTACAATCTATTCCAGCAACTCACCAAGGAAGTCTATCCGTTGCTCTCCGAGAAACCGTTCGCATCGAAATAGAGACGAAGGCAGGAATGTTCTTGACTTCGTTTTTTGAAGGAGTAAACTAGGGACTTCGTCCATTCCCAGCATCGTCCGCCCGTCAGCCAACCCCAAAGGAGTCATCATGCTGACCAGTCCGCCCATCGTCCTTCTGTCCCTTGCCCTGATCTATTCTCTGTATGCCGCATACCAACTGCGGAGGATTCATTCAGCGCAAATCGCGATTGAAGGAGTACACGCCGTGTCGAAGTGGAAGATTTATGAAAAGGAGTATGCATCGAACGCAGGATTGATCGACGAATACTCGTTGCACTTGTGGTGCGTCGTGTGGATCGTCACCTGTTGCAGCGTGGAACTCGGCTTCGGCTATTACACGTCGCATCCGTATTGGGACCACGGGATCCTCTGCATCGGATCGGTTATCGCGGCCTTCGTCTGCCTGATCAACCTGGAGCCCGTCCGATTCCCGTCATCCGCGGCCGTCAATCCTTCGTGGCCAAAGCTCGCGCGGATCCTGGTCTTCAGTGCCATCTACGGATTCCAATGGGAACTCGCCGCATGCGGCGCATGCCTCTACGGTATCACGTGGTACGTACGACAACCGGTACATCATTCGTAAACAGCGGGAACGAACGAACCTCCCGGGAAGCTCACGCTTCCCGGGATTTTTTTGGTAGCATGCGGACATGCCCCATTTCCTTGTCGCCGACGATTCCCCGCACAAGACCGCGATGCTGAAAGATCTTTTGGCGATCGCGCAGTGGAAGGACCCCGTCTTGTTCGCCAAGACGAGCGAGGAAGCGATGCGCATCATCGACGAACACGGCGACATCAGCCACGCTTTCGTGGACTACTACATCCCGAGCAAGAACGGCCCGGCGATCATCGCATATTTGAAGAACAAGAATCCCGCCGCGAGCATCGTCCTCGTAAGCTCCAGCGATAGCGGCGAGAACCAGGAACGGGCCATGGACGCTGGCGCGGAAGCCTGCATTTGCACCAGTGACCGTTCGGATATCGTGGAACGGGCGATTCTGGACATATTGGAAGAGTGGAAGCTGCTGGCAAATGACGCGTGAGCCGTTAAGCTAGGGACATGAAAATCCTGTTTACGCGCTTCCCGCTGGAAAGCGCCTTCGGCGGAGCGGAAGTACAGACCCTCACGCTGATGGAAGGGCTTATCGCGCGCGGACACAGCGTCGCGTTCGCGGGCAGCTGCCCCGTGCTTTTGGAGGAGTGCAGGAAACGCAACATCATGGCCGTGGAGTGGCACATCGGTCCTCCGCCCGTGACGAAGTGGGGCGTGATTTCCTTTGCATGGAGACGGGCGGCGATGAAAAGAAAACTGGCGCTGCTGCTTGATCAATTCCACGACCTCGGCGCAATCGCGATGCTCAGTTTGAGCGAGAAATTGCTGCTGACGGACATCGCTGCGGAAAAGGGAATCAAAACCGTTTGGATCGAGCACGATACGGTGGGGCGATGGCTGACGCAGAACCCATGGCTGGCGCAGTTGATCGAACGGAGCCGCAATGCGACAACGGTCGGCGTATCGGAGATGAGCAAGAAGTTATATGTGGAGATGGGGTGGGATGAAAACAAAGTGATAGCAATACCGAATGGAATTTCAGATGAGGGCGTCGGGCGTCGGGCGTCGGACAGTCATACTTCGGAACCCGCATCCCACGCCCCACTCCCCAACCCTAACCCCAACCCTCTTCATCTCCTCTGCGTCGCGCGCCTCTCGCCGGAGAAGGGAGTAGATGTACTGCTGAGCGCAATCGAAGATGCGAAGGACATCTCGCTGGATATCATTGGCGATGGACGTTCCTCAAGCGAATTGCAAGCACTCGCGAAGCCGTTGGGCGGACGCGTGCGCTTCCTTGGCAGAAGGAACGACGTACGGTCGTCGTACAAGGACTATGACGCACTTGTCCTTCCCTCAACCGAACACGATCCGTTCGGGCTCGTTGCCGCGGAAGCGATGATGGCAGGCATTCCCGTAGTCGTGACGGATGCATGCGGCATCGCGGACTATTTGACGAACGGAAACGACGCCTTGGTCGCGCGGGCCGACAACGCAGACAGCTTGAAGCGAGCTATCGGCCTTCTTGCCGAGAAGGAAACCAGGGATCGCATCGCCCGGGAAGGAAAGAAAACGGCTGAGGAAAAATTTTCCGCAAAAAAGATGGTATCCGCGTACGAATCATTGTTTACTGAAGGCTCACGCCCCCACGGATTATGAAACGACTCGCCGCCGCTTTCACAGGACTGTCACTCGTTGCAATCCTGGTTTTCGCAAGCAAGCAAAACGATGCCGTCACCGCAAAATCTTTCGATACGCCCGTGGATGGCATCAGTATCGCCCTTTCGGACTGGAACACGTACCGCGTCCGCGGCCTTACGAAAGGCGGATGGACGGAGTGGGAAGAGCTCGCACGCGAAGAAGAACGGCCGGACCTGTTCGAAAGCAACCTCGTCGTATTCCCGGAGGCCGTCACGAAAATCGAGATCGACGCGGCAATCGCCCCCGATGACATCCACACCGTCGCCGTCTCCGACGAACCCGTGTCTTACCTGGAAGCCGCTACACGCCCCCAGGGAACCCCCAAGATCCTGACCCGCGAAGAATGGAAGGCCGACGAATCATTCCTGTACACGACCAAAACCCCTCCCGGCGATTCCACGGGGGATAAAGAGAATGATTCCTCCGAAACACCGACCGCCGTGTCGCAACGCGTGAAGGACTGCAACGAGGCGCAGCTGAATTACCCGAACGAATTCAAGGTGTCCAAAACCGTGCGCACGAGCCCGGATGGCAAAACATACCGCTGGCCGCTGCAATATTCCAAGAGCGTGAAAATGCTCGTGGTGCATCACACGGCGATGAATGAGAACGGCCGCAGCGGGCCGGAACTGATGCGCGCGCTCTACCAGTACCATGCCAACAGCAACGGCTGGGGGGACGTGGGCTACCACTACGTCATCGATTCCGAGGGGCAGATCTACCAGGGAAAGGCGGGCGGCGATTACGTGGTGGGGGGACACGCCTATTGTCACAACGTAGGTACGGTGAGCGTGGCGCTGATGGGAAATTTCGAGGAGAACGAGCCGACGCAGGAGATGGCAAAAAGCCTGAAGTGGCTGCTGGATTCGCTGGCGGACAAATATGACATCGATACGTCATCGAATGTGCGGTTCCACGGCATCACGCGGCCGACGATCGTGGGACACGGCGACCTGCTCTCCACGGAATGCCCGGGCTACTACATGAGCGGCGCCCTCGCGCAGATCAGACAGCAGGTAGCGGACGGCGAACTATTGGCGCTGGTGCGATTCCCGGCACCACGCGGAGGGGAGCAGAGCAGCAAGGAATGGGTCGACAAAGCGGCGGCGCGGCGCACGGCGCGGGGAGGAAGCGCGTCCGTCGCATCACGCGGGCCCGTGCTGCAGGAAGGACTCTCCGCGTTAGGCAATACGAACCTGCAGGGACGGCCCGGAGACCAGTTGCTGCTCTCCCTTCGGTATGTCGCAGGTGCAAACGGCATGATGCGCGGAAAATCCCTGGGAAAGATCCAGCGTTCCAACGGCGACATAGGCGTGTGGCAACTCGTCGGCGGGGAGTACGTGCGCGTGCGTGCGGAACTGGCGGCGGAGAATGCGATTCCGGACAACGGCTCCACGCAGATCCAGATCCGCATCCAAATGCCGCAGACCCAGGGAACGCATACGCTTGCCCTGGGTGACGCCGTGTACACGCTCTCCGTCAGCGGACGCTCCACCACGACCCGCCAGCGCACGTCCGCGGTACCGGTAACTTCGGCAAGAACGACATCATCCGCACGTCCGGTGATCATTCGATCCTCCTCCCGATCCACACTCTCAACGCAGCGATCCTCTAAATCCTCTATTTCTTCTATTGCCTCTCTTTCCTCTCCAAGAATCCGCGTGCGCCTCAGCCATGCCGAGAACGACGCTTCCGTCACACTCTCGAACGGCGATATCTTCTCACTGGGAAACGACGGTTCGCAGTGCGTCGCCATGCAGGGAAACAAGCCCTTCAAACAGGGTGTGGTACGTTTGGGAACGCCCGACGGCAACTTTACCGTCTCGACATGGAAAACCTCCTATAACCGATTCCGCGGAGTCCTGGAATGCCGCATCATCGACGGCCAGCTCGTGCTTATCAACGAACTGTCCCTAGACGATTACATGATGGGCATTTCCGAAGAGCCCGATACCGAGCCGTACGAAAAGCAACGTGCTTTCGCGATCGCGGCCCGCACGTACGCCGCGTGGTACATGGACCCGGACCACCGCAAGTTTCCGGGCATGCCGTACGACGGGTCCGACAGCCCCGCCATCTTTCAGAAATACAGCGGCATGAATTACGAAAGCCAACACCCGTCGTGGATCAAGGCGGTGCAAGACACGCACAACATCGTCCTGACAAAGGACGGGCAGGTGATCAAGCCTCCGTACTTCTCCAGCGACGACGGCCGCACGCGCTCGCCCGCGGAAGCAGGATGGAAAACCTTCCCGTTCGCGGAGATTTTCACGAGTAAACCCGATCCCTGGTGCGAAGGCATGACACTGCGCGGGCACGGGGTAGGCATGTCCGGCTGCGGCGCCGAAGGACAGGCGAACGAGGGGAAGAAAGCCGAGGACATCCTGCTCTACTACTATCCGGGAACGGATTTGAAGAGCCTGTGATCAGGTGACGATGCGCATGGCTTGAGACCGCGTTCCCTCGCGCTGTTTTTGGACCCCCTGGTGATCATGGTGGAGGACGATGCGAGCGGACACAGGGTCCACGTGCGACAGTGCGCGATGCGCCATGATCGCTTCCGCAGAATCCTCCGAATACGTATGGATGCGCACGCGGCCGAGCAAGACATCCCGATGCGCCGTGTCACGAAAGTACTTGCTTGCCGCAACGAACGCGGCCAACTCTTTCGCAGTAGGATGAAGCTTCCCCTGCGCCCCATTTGGACTACTGAGATCGGCGCCCATTTCGACGAGACGCCCCATGATTTCGCGATCATCCGCATCATCGCTTAGTCCATCCAGAATTCCCCCGTAACCAAATGGAGCCAAAGCCTCGCGCAGCGCGGCCACGGTACTGGTCGATTGTTCCACTGAGTCCGGTGAGACTTCGGGAGACATACGGTGATGGGGAAGGGAATTAGGCGGCGTCGCGATCGTCCTGCGCTTTTTCCGCTGCACCCGGCCTCGCTTCGGACAACACCATGGGCACGGTGTCGGGCTGCGACCGATCGTAGATCGCATCCTGTACGGCGAGTGACTCATGGGGGGCAAGCTCTCCTTCCTCCACCATCTCGTGTAAGTACGCCAACTGCGCATCCGTATTCCACACCCCGAATCCCCTCTGCTGGGAAACGTACGACATTTTCGTTTCGCCGTTCACCGACTCGTACGTGGGAACGGGAGTGCCCATCACTTGGTTGATGAGGACCCTGGCTTCATCGCTCAATCTTTTCTTGTGATGATCGACGTCGGGGATGAGAACTTGTTCGTAGCCGTCTGAAACTTCAATGTGATTCTGTATTGGCCTGTGCATACAAAAGAAGGGTGGGGTGGAAGGGGTTCAACAAAAAACGATACCCCCGTTTTTGCCGGATACAATTGACAAAAAATGTGTTCGTGAATTCCGATATAGATGATGCGCAAGGGTAAAAAGGAGTATAGAATTCTTACCGATGGACACCCCGATTCTCACCGCACCCCATCCCTTTACTTTCATCCTATTCGGCGCGTCGGGAAATCTCGCGAAGTTGAAACTGTATCCCGCTCTGTTCGTGCTGTTCCAGAAAAAAAGGCTTTCGGACCAGTTTTCCATCATCGGGTTCGCGCGAACCGGAATGGATGAAATGGAATTCCGGTCGTTCGTGAAAGAGAGCGTCCGCTCGTCGGTTCCGTCTTCGACCGAAGCAGATCTCGACGCGTTCGCATCGCACGTGTTCTACCATACCGGTGACTACGGCAATCTCGAGGATTTCCAAGCGTTGCACGCACGCATCGTCGAGATGGAAAAGAAATGGCAGGATCCCGTGCGCCTGGCGTACCTCTCGATTCCGCCATCGGTGTTCGTTAGCGTTCTGCACAACCTTTGCGAATCCAACATCCACGACGGAACATTCCGCTGCATCGTGGAAAAGCCCGTGGGACACGACTCGAAAAGCTTCGGGGACATCCGCAAGGCGCTGACCAACTGTTTCCGCGAAGAGGAGATCTACCTGCTGGATCACTACCTGGGCAAGGAAGCCGTGCGCAACGTGTACTACCTGCGCTATGCGAACCCCATCCTGGAACGCATCCTGGCGCACTCGCTCATTCACCACGTGGAAATCACCGCGTCGGAATCGAAGGGATTGGAAGGGCGCGCGGGTTACTTCGACGTGGCGGGAACGCTTCGCGATTACTTCCAGAACCACATGTTGCTCATGGCGGCGCTGCTGACGATGGATTTGTCCGAGGAAGACAAGATGTTTGGCGAACACCGCCTGCAGGCCATCCGGCAATTCCATCTGCCGCCCGGCAAAAATCTGAATGACATGATTTTGCAAGGACAGTACGGCGCAGGAATGGTGAACGGGGAGATGGAAGTCGGTTACAGGGAGGAAGAAGGGATTATCTCAACCTCCAGGACAAACACGTTCATCGCGATGAAACTCATGTCAAAAAACAAGGACTGGGCAGGCGTCCCGTTTTTCCTGAAAGCGGGGAAACGCCTGCAGAAACGCGAAACGCGGATCTGCATCCAGTTCAACGACAGCCACCCGGCCGGAAAGAACGCGGCGCCGAACAGGCTGGACATCATCCTCCAGGGCGAAGCCGGCATGAAGGTGTATTTGC
This sequence comes from uncultured Candidatus Peribacteria bacterium, assembly GCA_964608325.1. Classification (GTDB taxonomy): domain Bacteria; phylum Patescibacteriota; class Gracilibacteria; order Peribacterales; family Peribacteraceae; genus CAZRVH01. The sequence goes on along the minus strand of CAZSMX010000007.1, from coordinate 6,843 downwards.
AGACGAAAGTCGGAGGAACGGAACCCAAGTTCCGCCCGCTTGTCCTGTCCGATCCCTTGGAAGTGATCGGTGACGTGCTGCCGGAACACGGACTTCTCATCCTGGAAGCACTGCACGGCAAGAAGCAATGGTTCATGACGTTCGAGGAGGTAGCGGCGGCGTGGAAACTGATGGATCCGCTTCAGGCCCACCTCGATACGGAATCGACCCCGCTCACCATTTACCCGGCGGGCGTGTCCAACCCCCGCGAAGCGGACGAATGGATCGCGCGTCACGGCGCCCAGTGGTCTGCCTAATCCCACCCCCTACGCCCCAAATCCCTTGCACAACATCCCTCTCATTCGCGCGGAAACGCCCGAGCAGTTCGTCGCCGCATCGGTACTGCTCATGGCCAAGCACATTACGGACGCCGTCACGGATCACGGTTTCGCCATTGTGGGCCTCTCCGGCGGCACCACGCCGCGCCCCATCTACGCCTCCCTGGCGAAAGAGGATTTGCCGTGGGACAAGGTTTGGCTGTTCCTGACGGACGAGCGCCACGTACCGCCAACGGATCCGCTAAGCAACGCGTCGATGATCAAGGAAACGCTCCTCCTGCATGTCGATATACCGCAGGAGCAGATCGTGTTTCCGCAGACCGGCTTGCCGCTGCAGGACTGCATCACGGTGTACGAGAACGATCTGAAAAAACTCTTCCTGAAGGGGCTGCCCGATCTCATCACGTTCGGCATCGGGGAGGACGGGCACATCGCGTCGCTGTTCCCGCCCGTGAACGAAGGCAAAGAATTGCGCTTCGTCATTCATACGACGACGGAAACGTTGAAAGTGCGCGACCGCATTTCTTTGACGTTACCCGTCCTCACCAAAGCGAAGACGAAGCTGTTCATGCTCCAAGGTGAGAAGAAGCAGGAAGTATGGAACGACATGATGGGCAGCATCGAAGGACCGGACCGTTGGCCCGCGAAGGCGATTTTGAAAAGCGGGAACGCGGAGGTGATCATCGGTTAATCAGACGCGACCTGCTTGTAATGGTCCATCACTTTTCCATCCGCGACCAAGATGACGTCCATGCGGTACCCGCCATGGTAATTCTTCTTCGTCACCCACTTCTGGGCGGCGCGCGCCATCGCCGTGCGCTTGCGATCGTCCAATCGCATCGCGGGGGAGTAGTCGCTCACGCGTTTGGCACGGGACTTCACTTCGGCGAAGACGATGCAGGAGTCGAAAGGATCGAAGGCGATGATGTCGATCTCGTCCTTCACCATGCGGACGTTGCGCCCGAGGATCTTATACCCGCGCGCTCGTAAGTATCCGGCGGCGGCAATTTCCCCGTCATCACCCGTACGTTTGGCGGACGTTCTGTCGTCGGCAAGAACGTCGAGGAAGCGAGGAAAGGGAAGCATAGGCTCCTATGGTAGAAGAATGGTGTACGTTCGTCCACTCTTTCGCCTATGCAAAAAATTGAAGCTGGTGCGAAGCTCTACGTACATGCTCACGAAGCTCACGTCCTTCGCCACCGTTGGGTTGGAGTCCGTCAAAATCACCGTGGAAGTCGGCATGACGCGCGGAGAGGAACCGAAGATCTTCATCGTCGGACTGGGGGATGCGGCCGTGCAGGAAAGCAAACAGCGCGTGAAGATGGCCATCCGCAGCAGCGGATACAAACTGCCGACGGGCTGCGTGATCACCGTGAACCTGGCGCCCGCGGATCTGCGGAAAATCGGGCCTCGCTACGACCTCCCCATCGCGCTCGGCTTCCTCCTGATGCACGAACTCGTGATGATTCCCAAGGAGAAGTTGGAATCCTGCGCGATGCTCGGCGAACTGGCGCTCGATGGATCCCTGCGGCACGTATCGGGCGTGCTGTCCGCGGCCATCGCCTGCCGGGAGCAAGGCATTCCCACGTTGATCGTACCGTCGGTGAATGCCCGGGAGGCGGCGCTCGTGCCCGGCGTGGAAGTGATCGGCGCGGAGAGCCTGATAGACCTTGTGGAGATTCTCTCCGGGAACAAATCCTATGCCCCTGTAATCGCGCAGGAACGGCCTGAGACGCGCCCGACAGACATCGTCGACTTCGGAGACGTACGCGGGCAAGAACACGCCAAGAGGGCGCTGGAAATCGCGGCAGCGGGCGGGCACAACGTGCTGCTGAGCGGTGCTCCGGGATCGGGCAAGACGCTTCTCGCCAAAGCGTTGCGCGGCATTCTCCCCCCGCTCTCGCGAGAGGAATCGCTCGAGGTGACGCGCATCTACTCCGTCGCGAATTTGTTGCCGCAGGATCTGTCGCTCATCGAGGAACGCCCCTTCCGCGTCGTGCACCACACGGCAAGCGGCGTGTCGATCGTGGGGGGAGGGCAAATTCCGGGGCCCGGCGAGATCAGCCTGGCGCACAAAGGCGTCCTGTTTTTGGATGAACTCGCGGAGTTTCCGCCCCAAGTCCTGGAAGTGCTGCGACAACCGCTCGAAGACCGTACGATCACCATCACCCGTGCCCAGGGATCGGTGACGTTCCCCGCCGATTTCCTGCTCGTAGCGGCCATGAATCCGCCGCAATACGCGACCGGCAACGCGACGCGCCTGCGCAACCGTATTTCCACTCCGTTCCTGGACCGCATTGACCTGACGATCGACGTGCAATCCGTGCCGTTGGAAGAATTGGGCAGGAAACCGAAGGCGGTCGGCGACGGTTCGGACGTGATCCGCGGACGCGTGGCCGCCGCCCGGGACACGCAACGGAAGCGTTTCGAGGGAAAGCACATCACGACGAACAAGGAGATGAGCATCCGCGACTTGAAGGACCACTGCCCGCTCTCGAAGGAAACGGAAACGCTCCTCACGCAGGCCGCCACGAAGATGAAACTCTCCGCGCGCAGTTATCACCGGACGATCAAAGTGGCCCGCACGATCGCGGACTTGGCGGGATCGGCGGACATCGCGACGGCGCACGTTGCGGAGGCGTTGCAATACCGGCAGAGCGTTGGGTTGGATTAGGGTTGGGGCGTGGGGCGTCGGATCATCCTTCAGAATATTATGAAGTCATTCACAGAATTACAAGCATGGAAAACCGGAATGGAACTTATGAAAGACATTCATCTTCTTACAAAGACATTTCCTGCAGAAGAAAAATTCGGTATTACCCAACAGATGCGAAGGGCTTCGACAAGCATTCTTGCAAATTTGGCAGAGGGATTCAGCAGAAGAACCGCAGCTGACAAAGCACATAAATATACCATCGCTAGAGGAGAATGCTCCGAATTACTTGCATTTTTATATATGAGCATGGAGTTGGGATATATACCAAAAGAAAAAGAGGCTACCGCTCTTGCCCTTACCGAACGTACGGGGAAACTTTTATCAGGTCTCATTCATGCGCATTTCCAATAATCCTACGCCCCACACCCGACTCCCTACCCCCCCTACTAAAAAGCGCCATGCACCGCAGGGTGGGTACATGGCGACAAAAGGCTTTGATCGAAACGAAGTTCAGGCGGTGGCGAGCGACGGATGCATGTAGCGCAGGTCGACGGGGTTGCCGTCGTAGAAGCGCTTGCTGTCCCAGAGCAGACCGACCGTATGGTGGTATTGGTTCTGCTCGTACGGCTGCATGTCGATCACGTACCGGCGGTCGTGCAGCTTGTAGGCTTGCATCCGTAGGCGCCTGGGCTGTTCGACGCGGCAGCGGCCGACGTCGGGATGTTGCACGGCGATGCACATGGCGTCGCCGAATCCCATGACCGACGAGGGCAGGAACCGATTCTCATCCAACGGACAATCGACGTAGGCGCCGCCACATACCCAGTGGCAAGGCACCCTCGGGTTAGCCTTCCAACGGGAAAGGACGTTGCCGCTTTCCGCGGAATCGACCTGATCGAACTCGAGCGGAATCCAGATGTAGGGCGGAATCTTGGTCACACCCCCTTCGGTCACGGGCGCCTCGCCGACGAAAATCTTAGGATCGAGATGCGCCGGAAAATCGGGGATGCCGTCCGTGTCGAAGGACGGATCCAGCAAACCGGAATCGAACATCCGCTGCAGAAGCATTTCCTTGAGCACTTGGGTGGACGTGCGGATCATCGGACTGTACCTCCTTGTTCGTGCGAAAGAACGGGTGTCAAAGCCGGCACGGTATGCACCTACGCTAAAAAAATGTCAACGGTTCGTCTTTTCGCTTCCTGTACGGTATCCTTTCGCCCTATGCATTACGCAGACGCCCTTACGAAGCGAATCCAAGCCACATCCGCCCTGTGCGTCCCCTTGGACCCGGAACTCGGGAAATTGCCTGACGGCATTCCCAAGGACGCCGATGGAGTCCTGCGTTTCAGCGAAGGGATTATCGACGCGGTGAAGGACAGCGCGGCTGCGGTGATCGTCGGCATGCCGCACTTCGAGGCGATGGGATGGGAAGGCATGCGCGCCTTTTGGAAGACCTGCGCGTACGCGAAGGAGAACGGGATGATCGTCATCGCAGATGGAAACAGAAGCAGCGTCGGTGACGCGTGCACGGCCTATGCCGAGGCGTACCTTCACGAGGGGAGCGCGGTGGACGCGCTGACCGTGAACCCCTACATGGGCGAAAACGGCATCCTCCCCTTCGTGGAGAAATGCGTGGAAAGCGGGAAAGGAATCTACGTGCTGGTGAAGACCGGAAACGACAGCTCCGCGGACGTGCAGGACCTGCCGATCGGCGACGAGGTGGTGCACGAACACGTGGCGCAGCTCACCGAGAGCTGGGGTATGCACCATATCGGCCCCGAAACGAACCTGAGTTTCGTGGGAGCTATCGTCGGGCCAGCGTATCCCGAGGAAATGAAATACCTGCGCACGCTCATGCCGCACATCCCCTTCCTGGTGCCGATGACGGCGTCGATGAAGCACGGATTCCTACCCGACGGCACGGGCGCGCTGGCGCTGGCCGCGGAAGACATCGCCTACGCCTCGAAGGGAAGCGACTGGCAGGAGAAAGCTCAGTTGGCGGCGCAGAGAATCGCGAGGGACTTGAAGGAGTTGTTCTGAAGAATGAGGTGAATAGGTTATAGGTGATAGCAGAGAGAACCCTATAACCTATCGCCCACTCCTATTTCGTCACCGTCCAAGCCGGGCCGTTTTCCAGGGGCACCGTCGCCTCGATCCAGTTGAACGTGGAGGTGCCGTCGTTCCAACGTAGCGCACCGTTCTGGCCGACCTTGCCGCGCCCCTCGAATTGAAGCTGCAGGGAACCGCTATCACCGGAAACGGCGAGATCTGCATAGATGGAAATCGTGCGAGGAGCGGAACCGATCGTTTTAAAAGTGTCCGGGATGAGAGTGCACGTAATGCGGAGAATATCCGTTTGTTCCAACCCGCAATCCTGTTGCTCCAATGCGGCTGCCCCCCCGATGCGGATGCGGGAGACCGCAACGTTCGACTTCTGAAGGATGAATTCCATGCTTGTCAGGGTCAATGTTACCCCTGTAACGGACTTGCCTGCGATAGAGAACGATGCGATCTGACGGTCATTGCCCGCCTGCAACGATCCGCCGGACATGAGGTTGCGGACCGAGAGGATGTTGCCGTACGTCGTCTGGTGCATGGGATAGTGCGTGTTCGTCG
>CAZSMX010000007.1:0-1154 GCA_964608325.1 uncultured Candidatus Peribacteria bacterium | reverse complement strand
ACCGAGAGGATGTTGCCGTACGTCGTCTGGTGCATGGGATAGTGCGTGTTCGTCGGAACGATCTGACGCGTATTGCCGGTCGTTTTGCCCTGCGTTTCGATATAGTAATTCTCCACTTCCACGAGCTCGTTGGAGACGCCTCCGTTGTCACGCGGCCTCATATTCGCACGAATGCCCAGAACCGCGGAGGAATCCTTCGCGAGCGTAAGGCGATCGTCGGTCACGATGAATTCGAACCGACGCTTATCGGTGTTATCGCTCGTGGCAAGGCTGAGATTTGCGATTTCCGTACCGGCAGCATTCACGAATGACAGGGTATCAAAGGATTTCACTTCCCTGCGCAGGAGCACCACAATGCGACGCAGGACGCCATCTTCGTCCAACTGCGTGAACGTGCCGTCCATAATGACCGGCGACAGCTCCCCGCTTACCAGGAAATGGCTGGTGGCAGGGAAGAGCGCGGCAATAGAAGAACTGCTGGCAACGGAAGAGGCGACCGAGGACGAAGAAGAGGAAACCGCTGAGGAGGAAACGGAGGAGACAGATGATGCGCTCACGCTGGATGCGGAATTCGCACTGGAGCGGGACGAGGACGAAGCCTGTCCGGACTCCCAAGCGCGGTACGCGGGCAGGTCTCCATCGTGTTCCGTGCGATACGCGGCGGCCAGCTGTGCCATGCGTCCGCGCGTCAGGAGCGTGTCGTAGGGGAGATCATCGGAGAAAAGAACCCCGCGGTCCGTGGCGGCGCGCACGTAGGCCGTGTACCACGCCCAACGTTCGGTAGGCGACGGCTGAGGCAGCTCATATCCGTAGAGTTCGGTGAGCATCTTGATCGCCTCCGCGTAATTCACCGGGTTAGAGGGCTTGAAAGAACCGTCCGGATATCCGGATACCATCCCTTTTCGCTTGGCTGCGCAGACGTACATGCTGAACCAATCAGCGGTCTTCACATCCGGGAAGCAATTCGACTTGTCCGCATCCAAAAAATCCTGGACGGGGGCGCTCTTCAGCACGATCTTCAGGAACTCCGCCCGGTTGAGCGTGCGGCCCGCGGCGTAGGTACCGTCGGGATTGCCGGACACGGCTCCGAGGTTCGTGAGGACGCTGATGCCCGCGCGTTCGCCGCGCGTGAAAGACGAACTGTCGGCGTACCG
>CAZSMX010000006.1:68602-71169 GCA_964608325.1 uncultured Candidatus Peribacteria bacterium | reverse complement strand
GGTGAAACAAAGGCGCTGCTCAAGGCAAAGCGCGAGGAAATCCGCATGATCCTCCGCGACAAGAAAAAGGAGGTGAAGCAGTTCCGCAAGGACATCAAAGTCAGCCGCCGCACGTTGAAGCAGCAGTTGGATGACCTGAGGGATCAGACGAAGCGAATCCGCAAGTCGAAGAGCTCCTCTTCCGCCAGCATGTCCTCGTCTTCCACGAGCAGCGCGTCATCCGCTTCTTCGAATTAATCCCCACTTCGATGATACGGAGCCCGGCCTTCCGCCGGGCTCTTTCAAAGTGACTGGCCAAAATTTTGGAGAAAGCGGAATTTCCCGTATACTTACGAGGTGATGAAGCGCGCGCCCAAACAAGTGGCCTCCACCCTCATCTACTGGTTCGAAATTTTACTTGCGGGAATCGTCATCGTGGCGATCGCCGTTTCCCTGATCCAAAGTTTCGGCGTGGTACAGGCCATGGACTGGTCGTCCGTCGACGCTTTCTACGAACTTCTCAACCGCCTCCTCCTCGTCGCCATCGGGCTGGAGTTCGTCCGCATGCTCGTGGCACGCAACCTCGTGTCCGTCCTGGAGCTGGTGGCGTTCATAGTCGCACGCAAGATGCTCAAACCGGATATCACCTCGATGGACCTGGTGCTCGGCGCGATCGCGTTCGTCACGCTCATAGGGACACGGTACACCATCTCCCATTACCATCGGAAAACGGGACATGGGGACATTCCCTCGTCGCTCCATTGATCAGATTTTTTTGCGCTTCCAGTAATGCCAACCAAGGAGCGCCACAACTCCCGCGACGATCACGATCTGCAGCACCTTCTCGGCAGAATCGAGTCCGGTCATCAGTGACTCCGCCGCATTCAAGCCCGTGTAACCGATGAGCATGAAGCACAGATTGCGGACGTAGAACCCGACGAATGTGGCTGCGAAGAATGTCACCAGGTTGATTTTCAAGATGCCGCACAAAAGGGATACCGGCGTGGACGGCATGACCGGGATGGCGCGGATGACGGCGAGGATGAAATCGTCCTTGCGCGTGCCCGTGAATTTCTTGCCGAAGTATTCCAACTCCGCGTGCGACACGCCGATGTATTTCCCGAAGCGGGGTACCGCGAGGTCTTCCAGTTTGTCGCCGATGAAATAGAAGACGTAGGCGCTGAGTGTCTTGGTGAACGTGGCGAGAAGGCAGATGAACAGGAGGTACGGAATGCCGAGCTGCTGCGTGGCGGTGATGCTTCCGGCAAGCGTGGAGACGAGCGGCGACGGAATGGGCGCGATGATCTCCTCCACGACGCCTCCGACCATGACGAATATGGGAAGAGGAACGGACTGCGCGATACCTTCGAGCCAGGAAATGACGGATGCGAACATGCGCGTATCGTAGCTCAAATGCGGGAACATTGCTGGAAAAATTGCGATTACGCACCGAAGAGTTTATGATTTGTGCGATGAAACACGCATTCGCCGCCGGCTACGCCCTCCTTCTGCTCGCAGCATGTTCTTCGAACACCGCGAGCATCTTGGATGCGACGCTGGAAAACCCATCGGGCTTCACGGGCATCGAAACGATGAACGCGTGCGCGACGGCGTCGGGAGACTGCTTCCCGCTGGAGGTGGAAAGCGATGGAAGGAGCATCTCACGCATCCATTACCCCACGGACGTCTGGGTGGAAACCACGGAATCGGGTTGCAGCAACGGCTACTGCTGGGCGACGGACGCGAACGGCGCGGAATGGAAGATGGAACCCTGATATCGCTTGTTACTTTTTGATTCCTGATTCGTACAATCTTATGCAGCTCACAGAGACTGCCGTCTTTCCTTCCCTTTCCCGTGATGCAGCAAACTGAAGAAGCACTCATAGAATCCTGCCAGAACGGCCGTCTGGTTGATTTTGAGGAACTCTACGTTCGCTACTTGAAAGGGATCTACGCGTTCATTTTCTACCGCACGATGGACAGGTCCACCGCAGAGGACCTCACGAGCCAGACGTTCCTCAAGGCCTTGGAACATATCGGCTCGTACGACCGGAAAAAAGGGGCGTTCTCCACGTGGCTCTACCGGATCGCACGCAATACGGTGCACGACCACTTCCGTACCAAGCGCGACCACAGGGACATCGAGACCGTCTGGGACCTTCCCTCGGAAGACAACCCGTTCCTCTCCACCGAACAGTCCATCGCCGCCCGCGAAATCCATGCCGCCCTGCAGGGCGTGGACAAGCAGAAACGCGACATACTCCTTCTCCGGCTCTGGGATAACCTGCCCTACGCCGAGATCGCTCGCATCACGGGAAAGTCGGAGGCAAGTTGCAAGATGACCGTCTCCCGGACACTCGACGAACTCCGATCGACGCTCTCCCCGTCCGCACTGCTCATTCTCACCTTTTTCCTCCCGCACCTCCTATGAATGAGATTCAATCCATCCTGAAAGAACTGCTCGCGGCCGATCCGTCGTTGAAAGACAGGGAGAAGGAACTCCTTCCTCTCCTAAAACTCCTCGTCGAGAACAAACCGAAAGCAGAACCCACGGAAGACTTCAAGCGCCGCCTCCACGCGGAAATCCG